>NZ_JBHYGF010000069.1:0-12302 GCF_051859145.1 Dyadobacter sp. | reverse complement strand
CGATGCTTGCGAGTAACTTCCGTGCAGCTGCCAGTTTTTGTGCATTGCCCTCACCCGGTTGTTTTTCCAGCTCCTGAATGGTTTCGAGAATAGCATCCTTTTTGGTTTGAAGATTGGCAATACCGCCTTCGTGGAACCGTACATTGTACTGTTTGAAATATTCAAGCACATTGGTTCCGAAGTTGCTCAGCCAGGCACTTTCCTCGCCCTTTAACCCGTAACCCATTGTAATCTCGTTTTGGTACACCTTCCAGGGAACGCCTATTTCTTCGAGTCTCTCAGGGAAAGTTTTCCAGGTCAGTTCAGGATAAACGTAGTTACTGATATTCCACAAGTGTGCCATTCCCTCAGCCTCATTTTTCTCGCGAACGGT
The DNA here is from genome assembly GCF_051859145.1 of Dyadobacter sp. GTDB lineage: Bacteria > Bacteroidota > Bacteroidia > Cytophagales > Spirosomataceae > Dyadobacter. The sequence continues at coordinate 11,929 of NZ_JBHYGF010000069.1, read as the reverse complement.
CCCGCTCATCCAATAGTAGCGGTTGGGGTGCGTACCCGTGATGCTTGAACAAAAGTTATGGTCACAAACCGTAAATGCATCCGCCAGCGAGTAGTAGAACGGGAAATCGGACCTGTCGCAGTAGCCCATGGTGAGCGGGATATGGGAGAATTCCTTGCGGCCGGGCTTTTTCACGTCCAGCCATTGATCGTACTTGCCGCCATTCATGGCATCTGTCTGGTCGCTCCAACCGTGGGGCACCGATCCCATCCAGGCTACTTTGGTATCCTTTACATTCAGGTGAAAAGGCGCGTAGGTATCGCCTTCTTTATTGGACTGGAACCAGACCTTATTCTTATTCGGCAGGTCAATTGCCCGCGGATCATTGTACCCTCTCACGCCCTGCAAAGTGCCGAGCTGGTGATCGAAGGACCTGTTTTCGAGCATTAAAAAAACGATATGTTCAGCGTCGTAGAACGTACTTCCGGGTTCCGGGTCGATAGCGAGCGCCTGCTGGATAACAGGCGGCAGCATATTCGCCATGGTGCCGGTACCAGCCAGCATAGCCGCTTTTTTTAGAAAGTCTCTGCGTGAATCCATTTGATACTTATTGGTAGTTGAGCTTAGTCGCGTTGAATACGGCGATGAGAAAAAGAAGTGCAAAATTATCGCAGCCCGCATTTCCCAATGTTAAGTCGCTGTTACGATTTGATGATTTTTAATAGGAGGTATAAGACTTTTAAACAAAGCAGGCGGGGGATGGGTTTATAATGTTTTAGGGCATAAAAAAGACTCCCTACACACGTTGCCGGAACAGGATTGGCGTTGTTCCTGTGTATTTTTTGAATTGTTTGCAGAGGTGGCTTTCGTCGGTGTAGCCGAATTCGTGGGCAATTTCGCTGAGTGTCATCTGGCTGTAAAGCAGGCGGGCTTCTATGAGCTTGACCTTGTGTTTGATGATGTATTGCTTTACAGATTCACCGGTATGTTTCTTGAAAAAGATGCTGATATACGCCGGCGCGTAATGAAAAGTATGAGCCAGATGTTCGATGGTGAGCTCCTCGGGCTGGTAAATGTGCTTTTTAATATACATCAGAATTGCTTCGATAGAATCCTGCTGCACAGGTTTGCTCTGGGCCTGGCTGAACAGATTGCGCGCCAGAATGATCAGCATACTGCGCATTAAATTGTCGCGGATTACTTCGAAATACTGCGACTGATCATTGGCAGATTCTGCTTCCAGAACGGCGAGCAGCTGGTGGAGCTTCTCTTTTTCCTGCTTGTCCTGCACAATGGAACCTCTGCTTTGCGAGGAAGTATGCAGCAGCCCACGAATAATGGGCTGCCAGGGATGGTCTTTGTCGCCGGGCAGTTGCTTGTGAATGGATTCGTTGAAACGGACAAAGCTGAATTCGGTCACTTCCAGGATGTCGAAATAGTGAAAATCTTCCGGGCCGAGCAGGAATACATCACCGGCGGCGTACGCAAATGCATTCCCGTTGATGTGGTGGGTGCCGCTTCCTTTCAGTATAAAAATGATCTCAAAGTAGGTATGCTTATGCACCGAATGCACCCACTTCACAGCTTCGAAATGGTAAATGCTGAATGGCGTATGAAGTACGTACCTTTTCATGGGAATGAGATTATCGTAAACCTACCAATTTACAATGGATTTTTACAATAAGGCTGGGTTACGACGAGCTAAATTTGCTTTTATAAACTGGACGAACAAGGCAATCTGTACATTTCTATGAAACAAACTTTTATTCTACTTTCCTGCTTGACAGTCTCGCTGGCATTGTTTTCAATGCAAAAACCTGCTGAGTGGACTCCGCTGCTGGACAAAGACCTGACGCAATGGGAAAATTACCTGAGCTACAACCACAAGCCAGGCTACAATGGAAAAATACCAACCGATCAGTCTGGGAATCCGATTGCACCTATTGGTTATAACAAGGACAAAGGAAACGTTTTCTCAGTAACAGAACAGTCTGGCAAACCTGTGCTGCGGGTAAGCGGGGAGACTTATGGTTGTCTTTTTACACGCAAATCATACAAGAATTATCACTTGAAGCTCGCGGTCAAATGGGGCGAGAAAAAGTATGAACCGCGGCTGGACAAGCTGCGCGACTCGGGTATACTGTACCACTCCACCGGCGAAGCAGGCGCAGAATACTGGCGTACCTGGATGCTTTCACAGGAGTTCCAGATCATGGAAGGACACATGGGCGATTTCTGGTGCCAGGCCAGTTCTGCGATTGATATCCGCTCCTTTCCGGCGGAAGGCGTAATGAACCGCGTTGCTGACCACAAGCAACCTTACGGGACTTTCAAGAGCGGCTCGGATTATTACTGCATGCGCTCGGTGAATCACGAAAGTCCGGCCGGGGAATGGACCAACCTCGAACTGATCTGCTACGAAGGAAAGAGCCTGCACATTGTCAACGGGCACGTGGTGATGGTGCTCAACAATTCACGCTACATCACGCCTGAGGGTAAGGAAGTTCCGATGATCAGCGGTAAAATTCAGCTGCAAAGCGAGGCCGCGGAAGTTTTTTATCGCGATATTCTCATCAAAGAACTTAGCGCTATGCCCAAGGAATATGCGGGATTGTTTTAAAAGAATAAATAAGTATCACAATTCATATCATTTGAAAATGAAGCAACAATCGAGAAGGAATTTTGTTAAAAGCAGCCTTTCGGCCGGCCTGGTAATCGGCGGCGCTACGGATCTTGCACCTAAAAATGTGTTTGTACACCACGTGCTGTTTTACCTGAAAAATCCGGGAAATGCAGGAGATAAGGATAAGTTGCTGGAAGGATTGAACAAGCTGGCCAAGTGCCCGACCATCAAAATGGTACATATCGGCACACCTGCAGATACAAACCGCGACGTAATCGAGCGGAGCTATGCCTACTCGTGGCTGTGCTTTTTCGACAATCCGGCGGATGAAGAGGCTTACCAGAAACACCCGATCCACGATGATTTCAGAAACAACTACGCGCACTTGTGGGAGAAAGTGGTGATTTATGATTCAGTTGGGCCAAAGCGGTAGTTGGTAGGTGTTGATTTATGCTGTATAGTGGGTGAATGTGTGGATTGAGGCAGGACGATGGAGATGCCGGCTGGCACGATATTCGTACAGTCATCACAAACAAACAAAAAACACATTATGGCAACTGTTGGAAACGCAACCGGCGTAATTAATGATCTGATTGAAATCAATAACGACCGCGTAGCAGGATTTGAAAAAGTAATAGCAGACATTCAAGACGAAAATATTGACTTGAAAGAATTGTTTCAAAGCTACGCACAGCAAAGCCGCAAAAACGGCCAGGAGCTGGCAGCAATCGTAGGCGCTGCCGACGAAGTTGAAACAGGAAACAGCGTAAGTGGTACTTTGCACCGTGCATGGATTGACGTAAAATCGCTGTTTGGCGGTAGCGACCGTGCAAGCATTTTGTCAGAAGCCGAACGTGGCGAAGACGCAATCAAGAAAGCTTACCAGGATGCACTGACAAGCTCAGATCTGCCAGCAAGCGCAATCGAGGTTGTAAGAAGCCAGGCGACGGAAATCAATGCTGCTCATGATAAAATCAAAGCATTGAGAGATATTGCAAAGGCATAATCCGATCAATAGCAAAAATGGAAAAGCTGCCCGAAAAGGCAGCTTTTTTTTGTTGTTACTTCACGACTGTCAACATAGAGCCGTTTTTGGTGGCCAGCTCGGTCAGTTTTCCTTCCGCGGTAAGTTTACGCAATTGTACCTCCGCCTCGTCACGGGGAGTGTTTGAAAGTTCGGCAAATTCGCGTGCGGTCAGCGAGTTGTATTTGCTGAAAAGGCTATCCCATTTCGTATCAATTTCCTTCTTAGCTGCTGTTGGCAGTTGGTCCAGCAAAGCCCCCTCGTAGACTGCATAAGGTTTGGTCCCATACACTTTTTGCTGGTTACCCTGCGCATTTACAAAGAACAGGGTAGGGAATCCTCTCACGCCCAGCTGCGCCGCCAGTGCCAGGTCTTCCTTAAATAATTCATTTGCTTTTTCATTGAAATCACTTTCCAGCTGACCGGTATTCAGCCCGACTTTTGCAGCGGCTGCGGCCAGGTTTTCCCATTTAGTGATATTCAGCTTTTTGAGAAATAGCATTTCCCTTAATTCGCGAAGGAAATAAACGGCTTTGTCAGTATCCTGCAACTGAGCGGCTTTGAATGCAATGGAGGGAGGGTAGGAGGAATGCAGCGGATCTTCCAGCCAGACATCTCCGTCGATCGGCATGTCGTAGTGCAAACTGACTTCGTCCCAATGCGAAGCCACGTCAGAAGGCTTGCTGATGCCGCCACTGTTGTAGCTCCAATCCGGCAATAGTCCGCCCATGCAATATTCTACCTCTATATACTGTCCATATTCGAGTTTAAGCCTCCGTAACTGCGGCTCAATTCCCCAACAGGAGGAACAGATCGGGTCTGTGAAATAGATGATTTTTACCGGAGCAGAAGCGGGGATTTCGGTTCCCGTTGTTGTATCAGTGGATAAGCCGGGCATTTCGCAAACGCCCGTTTCTATATCACACAAAAGTGGGTTATTCGGTGTTGATTCCATATCAGATATTGATTTTGATACAAATTTCGGCAAGTATCGCATGCAGATCAATTAGTCAAAAAAAGTTGACTGCCTGTAATCTGTAACTTTTACACAGCCTATCCTGTTGCTAGTTTGTACAAGACGCGGGATCAACAGCAAAATGTCAGTTAAGCATATGGAAAATGAAAGTGAGGCCCAGCGCCAGTGCCCGGCGGAGAGTTTGCTCAAACAGCTATCTGGCAAATGGAAGCCGCAAATCTTCCGCAGCGCATTGAAGCAGCCGGTCCGGTTCAATGCATTGCTGCGCGAGCTGGAAGGGTCGAGCAAACAGGCTATTGCCAGCGCATTGAAAGAAATGGAAGAGCAGGATCTGATCCGGAAAACCATTATCAATGAGAAACCACTTCACATTGAATACACACTTTCTGAGAAAGGCAGGTCGGTTATCCCCATTTTTAAACAACTGGAAAACCTGGCTGAGTAAGTTAAATCAACTTCAATGAGGGTTTTTTGCAGGCATTTTCACCTGCAATGCAATAGCATCTTCCAGCGCTTTGCCGTGTAAATTGACGGCCACGATTTTCCCGGATCTGTCCACAAGCACATTGAATGGAAGCGCTTCAATTTCGTAGGTACCCGCCACTGGCGACATCCAGAATTTGAGGTCACTTACCTGCGTCCAGGTGATCGCCAGCCTCTCTACTGCCTTTTCCCAGGCGGGTCTTTTACTGTCCAGCGAAACGCCCAGGATTTCAAATTGCTCTTGTTTTGCAAATTGGGTATGCAGCTTTTTCAACTCAGGCTGCTCCTGCACACAGGGTCCGCACCAGCTAGCCCAGAAGTCAATCAGAACCACTTTTCCGCGCAGCGAGGATAATCTGACGGTATCACCTTTCAGCCCCGGCAATGCGATTTCGGGTGCTGCATTCCCCACTTTCACTACGGTACCTTGCGCATTGGTGTGAAATGAAAATGCAAGTACCAGCGATAAGGCTAAAAGGAATCTGCTCAGTTGATTTAACATATCAGTTTACAGGATATCCCTTGTCGATCCAGTTGGTTTTGATGTTTTTAGGAATGTCCAGCAGGCGGGGTTTTGTAAAGTTTTGGTCTTTCAATGCAGCGAATGCAGGACGAATATTGGGGCACTTTTCGAATGGGCAGCATCCGCAGTAAAGTACTACTTCACGGTTTTTATCCTGTTTGGCAAGAATGGATTTCAGTTGGTCGATATTACCATGTTCATGCGCAGCGCCCGCGTCCAACGAACCTTTGATCACAGCTTGCGGACCCACATTGATGATGACCGGCTGCGCTGCGGAAGGATTATTGATTTGCTTTGCAAGGTCTTCGGCAGATTTCAACTCGGCTGCTGTCCAGGGTTCCCTGGTAACCTGCGCCTGCGCAATATTGAATGTAAATATGCCAAGTACAAGACTGGCGATGATGCTGATTTTTCTCATCGTGAATTAAGGTTTTGGTAAAAATACGTCTTTGTGATGTATTATCTAAGAACGTCGCTGAGAACAAAAGCTGCATTCTGGCCGCATTTAAATGTCATACTGCGATCAAAATGGCGAGCCGGTTGCTATCCGGAAAGCGCCTTTCTTACAACATCTTTTTTCAGCCGTGAAACAGGAACTCTGGCGCCATCTTCCATAATAAGGTAGCCGCTATCTTCTTTAACAAGGCTTTTGATATAGGTTTGATTAACCAGATGCGAGTTGTGCGGGCGCAGAAATCCGTAGCCGGAAAGCATTTCGTCGTACTCAAACATCGGCCGGGATACCAGCATTTGTTCGCCTCCGTCCAGAAAGAAAATCGTGTAATTGTTCTCAGCCTGGCAGCGGATAATCTGCGAAACTTTTACAAACCTCGTCTCTTTGGCAGAAGAAAGCCCGATCCGGTGTTCTGATCTCTGGCGCGACGTAACGAGCAGGTCCATTAAATTCTTCACCTGCGCATTCTGTATTTTCTGATCAATCTTCTGTTGCGCCCGCTGCACAGCCGTTTGAAGTTCCTGCGGATCAATGGGTTTCATAATGTAATCCAATGCAGAAAAACGGATCGCCTGAATGCCGTACTGGTCGTAGCCAGTCACAAACACCAGCTCGAAATGGTGACTTGGCAGCATTTTCAGCATTTCAAATCCGTTCTTCCCAGGCATTTGAATGTCCAGGAAAACAATGTCGGGTTTTGTCAAAATGATTAATTCAGCCCCATCGTCTGCATTTCCAGCGCGGCCGGCAACCGTCACCTGCGGACAGTACCTCGCCAGCAATGCGATCAGGTTGTCTACATTATGCACTTCATCATCAATGATCACTGCCTGCATCAAAGCCACTGTTTAAGAGTTATCGTCACCCGCGTTCCATTGCCTCCCGACTCGGTCTGCATGCTGATCAAACGCCGCTGCCTGTTCAGCAGCTTGATTCTTTCGCTTGTCAGATTGAGTCCTTTTCCGCTGCTTTTGCGGGCAATGTCAAATCCGCTTCCATTATCTTTTACTTCAATGACCAGGTCCGTTCCGCTTTTTACAAAGGATACATTCAGTTGTCCATTCGCCCCCAGTGCAGAAATCCCGTGTTTGATCGCGTTTTCTACAATGGGCTGGATCAGTAGCGGCGGCACTTCGGTTTGCAGGTTGCTTAATGCTGGCGCGACCACGATCTGGTATTTAAAGCCAAAACGGAGCTGTTCCAGTTTGATATAATTTTCAATATTGCTGATTTCGACCGAGAGCGGCACCATATCCTTTTCAGATTGCGTGAGCGTATTTCTCATCAGTTTACTGAAACCGGAGAGGTAGGTATTCGCGCGGTCAATCTCATTTTTGTTAATTAATCCCTGCAATGAGCCCAGCGCATTGAAAATGAAATGTGGGTTGAATGGCTTGCAGTTCCAGATTGGTTTTGGCTGCGAGTTGCCGGCTCTTCTTTAATCTGCTTCGGAACCACAGGTAAATGAGAATGCTGATAAGGAGCAGCGAGATCCAGGGTTGTTTGTAGAGCAAAGCAATTGGAATGAAGATCATAAACTGACTATTGTAGGCAATGCTATTAAGCCAGTGATGGTCTACTGCAAAAGGGTAAGTGCCAAAGTTCTTCCGTTCGGCGCTGTATGAAAATTGCAGCTCGTATTTACCGTCAACCAGCCAGGTCCAGTTCTCATTGGATTGTTTAAGTGCAATAAATGGCGTTAGTTCTTTAACGGTACCGATCCAAATCCCTCTTGGACCAATGCAGTATTGGATTCTTGTCGGCTGTATTTTGCCGTCGTAGTAAGCTTTTTTGAAACCAAAAAAAATCTCTTCCTCTGCGATGGACAGGCTGTCGGGAACCGCGTTGGGTTGTGAGTAGCGGGTCGGAGCCCGGTTATAAAAGTGCATGAATTTGCGCAACTGGCTTGTATCGGCCAGTCCCGCATTCATGTTTACATTGATATTTACATAAAACAATTCGGGTTTCGGATATTGAAATCTTATCCTGAGCTCACTCAGGAGCTTACCGGAGGAATCCAGAAGTGAGATTGTGGTGCTATCCGGTCCGAATGGAAGGGCCGGCGCGGCTGCACATTGTTCATCGTCCATCCTATACGCATTTACAGCATTGCTGCGCTGATCAAGGCTGGGTGTTTTTCCGTCCAAAAGAACCTGGTAGCCTGCGTTCAACTTGTCAGCATTGCGGATTACGGGAATCAGCCGCTCGGCCATTCTGCCGGCCTTCACATAATAAATTCCTGGTTTGGAGAAAATGAAAGTTGGTTTTGTAATGGTATCAATCACCGCGTAGCCGGCCACTTCCCGTTTTTCCTGTTCGGTGAAGCTTTGGATGATCAGATCAAGTCGCGGCTGCACACTTTTTTCATTGATAAGAAAGCGGTTTTCGCCTTTTTCGAGCAGTAAGATCTGACTGGTTGCATTCAATGCGGCGGTAACCAGAAGTGCAACAAGCCAGCATGATCTCCATGATTTCATACTTCAGAAGTTTGGTTCATGGCAAAGATCAGGCAGCATAGAGGCTGGAAAAACTGGGATTGTGCGGATAACACCTGTCAATGTGTAAAATGCAGGATCAGCCTGAATCTAATCAGGTTGCCCGGCTAATTTCTCCGCGAATAACCGGCAGCTACATCACAATTCCGTTCTTCGGAAGGATCTTTTCAGGTACTTTGTCAGCGCCGATCAGTTGCAGCAGGTTAATCTCGATTGTGCGCGACAGTGATGTCATCGGAATATCATTAGGCCCGTTTTCAAATGGATTTTGCAGGATATAGGCGATCCATTCCACATAAAAGAAGAGAAAGGAAATCACGAAAGTGATGGGAATAGCAATCCGGCCGATGCTTTCCACGAGTCCCATTGGCAGGATCAATGTAAAAATGAATATGACCAGCAATACGAAAAAGCTGTATTGGGTTGGGAAAATCGTGTTTTTAATGCGCTCGCACATTCCCATAGAGTTACACAATCGCTGAATGGTATCGTCGATATTCTGATAAAGCAAAGTCGGTATTTTTCCCTGCTCGTGCAGCGCGGCCATTCTAAACTGGATAAGGTTCAGGATTGCATTCGGGGCATTGTCCTGGCCCGATACGTATTCCAACTCGGTTGCGCTCAGATGCAGGTCGGCGTATACAAGCACCTGATTTCGCCGCAGCGAATTGGCCAGCGCGTAGCACCAGGCAATCTGCAAATGCGCCAGGTTGGATACAGCTTCGTCTTTCTCGTTCCGTTCCGTATCTATGAATGCGCTCGCCTGGCGGATCAGCGTGCGGCTGTCGTTTACAATGGCGCCCCAGACCTTGCGGGCTTCCCACCAGCGGTCGTAAGCGGAGTTGGTCCGGAAACCGAGCAGCAAGGAAAGCGCTGTGCCCAGAATGGTGATAATGGAAATCGGAAAAGAGAGAAAATGCCAGTTTTTGGTACTGTAAAGATAGAAAACGAGGGTTGCGTAGACTGTCACTGCGACGACTCCGGCCCAAATGCCTCTCAGCAGCCGCCAGATCGAAAATACTTGTTTTACGTACATAAACTGATTTCGAAATCTTTTTTGAAAAGGTAATAAAAAAACGGAGCTCTGAGTCGACCCTCAAAGCTCCGTTTTAAAATATTATGCCGGTTGATCAGACTGCTGCCGGCTCTGTCGCTGGTGTTGTACCATCGTCTTTCTTATGATGCCCTTTTTTGCCCATTGCCAGTTTTTCGATGGCAACAAACAAGACCGGTACCACGAAGATCGCCAGCGAAGTTGCGGCAAGCATCCCGCCAAATACAGTCCATCCGATTGTCTTACGCGACTCGGCCGCGGCGCCACTCGCAAATGCAAGCGGAAGTACCCCGAGTATAAATGCAAGCGAGGTCATGATAATCGGTCTCAGACGCAGCTGCACTGCTTCCAGTGTGGCTGCTACGAGTTCCATTCCATGGTCGACCCGCTCTTTTGCAAATTCGACGATCAGGATCGCATTCTTGGCGGCGAGACCGATCAATGTAATTAAACCGATCTGTGCATAAATGTTGTTAGACAAATTCGGCAGGAAAGTAAGTGTCAGAATCGACCCGAATGCACCGATTGGCACAGCAAAAAGAACCGAGAACGGGATTGACCAGCTTTCATAGAGTGCAGCCAGGAACAGGAACACGAACACGATCGAAATTGCGAAGATCGTGGTGGTACTGTCACCCGCTTTGATCTCCTCGCTACTCATACCCGAGAATTCGTAGCTGTAACCCGCAGGTAATTTCTGCGCCTCTTCACGCAATGCCTGTATTGCCTGGCCGGAGCTAAACCCAGGTTTTGGCGTACCATTGATCTCCACAGAACGGTAAATGTTGTAGTGGGAAATCAATGCAGGGTTTTCCACTACTTTGGAACTCACCAGGGAGCTGAGCGGAATCATATTGCCTTCGCGGTTGCGGACGTAGAACTTCTGAATGTTTTCCAATGAAGACCGGAAGCTGCTGTCTGCCTGCACCATTACACGGAAGTTACGGCCATACAAGTTGAAGTCGTTCACATAGCTACTTCCCAAAAGCGTGGACAATGAGCTGAATACATCATTAACCTGTACGCCCAGTTTTTTAGTCTTATCGCGGTCTACATCAATCTGGTAACTTGGCGTCCTGGCATTAAAGAAGGTGTATGCCATTGCAATCTCGGGTCGCTTGTTAACAGCACCCAGGAAGTTGCGCATAACGGTTTCAAACTGCTGAATGTTATCCGTGCTGGTTGATTGCTGTAACTGGAAGGTAAAACCGGAGGTTGATCCCAAACCAGGAATGGCGGGAGGAGCAATGGCCAGTACGCGTGCTTCCTTGATATCGCTTGTCCGTTTCTGGATTTCCTTGATAACAGCCTGCACGTGGTGTTCAGCGCCTTTCCTGTCTGCCCAGGGTTTCAGATTGACAAACATGGTACCAACATTGGACTTATTAGAAAAGCTGATAATGTTCAATCCCGCAAGACCACCTACGACACGCACCTCCGGAATAGAAGAAACGCGCTGCATAATGTCCTTGATCATCGCAACGTTACGCGCAGTTGAAGTTGCTTCCTGCATTTCATAAGTTACAAAAAGACGTCCTTCATCTTCAACCGGGATAAAGCCGGAAGGTTTATTTTTGAAAAGGAAGAACAAGCCTACAAATAAGCAGACCATCATAACAAGCACCAATGGAGTTGCCTTGATCCATTTGGACACGCCGCGGGTGTAACCATGAGAAAGCTTATCAAACCATCTGTTAAAGCGGTCGAAAAACTTTTCCAGCCAGTTTTTCTTTTCATCTGCACCCTTGGTGGGTTTCAGCATGATTGAGCACAAAGCAGGAGTCAGCGAAAGCGCAACAAATGCGGACAGCAATACAGAAACGGCAATGGTAATCGCAAACTGCTGGTAAAGGCGTCCTACAATCCCGGGCACAAAGCTTACCGGCACGAAAACGGCCGCAAGGATCAATGCAATAGCAATAACGGGCCCGGAGATATCTTTCATCGCCTGAACAGTAGCATCCTTGGGCGACATTTTCTTCTCATCAATATAATGCTGCACAGCTTCCACCACCACAATCGCATCATCGACCACAATACCAATGGCGAGTACAAATGCAAAGAGTGTCAGTGTATTAATCGTAAATCCAAATGGAATAAAGAAAATGAAGGTACCGATCAGGGAAACGGGAATCGCAAGGATCGGGATCAATGTGGCGCGCCAGTTCTGAAGAAACAGGAACACCACAATCACAACCAGGATCATCGCTTCCGCAAAAGTGTGCAGTACTTCTTCGATCGAGACCTTTACAACAGTTGCTGTTTCTGTTGGAATTACATAATCCAGATCTTTTGGAAAGGTCTTTTTCATTTCTGTC
>NZ_JBHYGF010000068.1:0-34809 GCF_051859145.1 Dyadobacter sp. | reverse complement strand
ATGCTCGCCGAAGCGATCAATGAACAAAGCGGGCCTACTGCCGAAGCTTATGATTTCATAAACCAGGTACGCAAACGCGCAGGTCTGGCCGCATTGGCCGGTTTGGATAAAAACACTTTCAGGACAGCTGTATTGAAAGAACGCAGACTGGAACTCGCATTCGAGAACCAGCGGTTCTTCGACCTGAAAAGAACCATGACACCTGCACAATGGGCTGCATTTATGAATGCACACGGCGCACGCGAAAGAGCGAAGCCGACCATCGATAGGGGGAATGTTCCATTCAACTCCACCGATTATGTGTATACCGAAAATGAGTACGTGCTGCCGATCCCTGCGCCGCAGATCCTGATCAACGCAAAACTGACTCAGAACCCGGGGTACTAGGCCAATGCATCGGGGAAGCACAAGCAATTGTGTTTCCCCGGTAAAAACTATAACTTATATGAGCATTAGTCGTTTTACAAGCTCCTGATTATTCCTGAACCCCTAATTTTTTTGATTGTGTTACTTCAAGCAAACGAAACATTCTGGCTGTGGCAGTTTTTAGGCCGGTTGCACCCTTTAATGGTCCATTTTCCGATTGGATTACTGCTGGTTGCCCTTTTACTTGAGTTAATGGACTGGCGCCGCAAGTCGGCTGTATTGCGTGACGCAACTGCGATTGTGACCTGGGTTGGCGCCGGAAGTGCGTTACTCGCTGTTGTATTCGGCTTATTGCTGGCCGATTCGGAAGATGCAAGTGGTACCAGCTTCGAAATCCATAAATGGTCGGGAATCGCTACCATGACGCTTGCAGTGGCAGCCACATTTGCATTAAGATCCAGGAACCGCTCTGTTTTCCGCTCGCTCCTTTTTGTTACCGTTTTCGGCGTTTCGTTTGCCGGGCATTACGGAGCAATGCTCACCCACGGCGACGATTACCTGTCGAGCGTATTACCCTCGTCGTCCGAACCAAAAGAACTTTCCGGAACCGACGAAGCCGATTTTGTACTCACCAATACAGGCGCATTGAGCCCCGAGCAGGTGCAAAACCTGAATGTGGAAGTACGCACTATCCTTGCACATAACTGTTATAGCTGCCACAGCGAAACCAAAACCAAAGGCGATCTGCGGCTGGATAGTAAAGAAGCCATCATGAAAGGAGGCGAAGGCGGCCCGGTAGTTGTGCCCAATCATCCTGACAAAAGTGAGATGATCCGTCGCATTACTTTGCCCAAAGGCGATAAGGAAGCTATGCCGACCAAAGGCAAAAGGCTGACCGAACGCGAAGTGAATGTCCTTAAATTCTGGATTGAAAAAGGTGCATTGTGGCCGGATGGACAGCAAAAGAGCATTTACCGCGTTGCAGCGCTTGAACCAAGAACCCCAGCGGTTCCAGCTCCCACTGCCGAGTTGAATAAACCGGTGGATTTGTTTGTTAATGCATATTTCAAGAAGAATAACGTAGCGTGGAAGTCAGCTGTTGATGATCGCCTGTATATCCGTCGCGTTTACCTGGACATTATCGGACTGCTGCCGCCGCCTGAGAAAGTGGACGCATTCGTTGCAGATAACCGCCCCGACAAACGCGAAGTACTCGCAAGAGAACTTTTGAACCGCAATGATGATTACGCCCAGCACTGGATGTCGTTCTGGAATGATGCATTGAGAAACGATTATTCGGGTACCGGCTATATTACCGGCGGCCGGTTTGATATTACGAAATGGCTTTACAGCTCGTTGCAAAGCAATAAGCCATACAACTGGTTTGTAAAAGAACTGATCAGTCCGACCAGGGAATCGGAAGGATTTATTAAAGGTATTAAATGGAGGGGCACGATCAATTCGAGCCAGCGCACCGAAATGCAGGCCGCGCAAAACGTGTCGCAGGTATTTCTTGGACTAAACCTTAAATGCGCTTCCTGCCACGACAGTTTTGTAAGTGACTGGAAGCTGGCCGACGCTTATGCATTCGCAAACATCTTTGCAGATACACTTCTTGAAATTAACCACTGCGACAAACCCACCGGAAAAATCGCCGGTACCAAAATGCTTTTCCCTGAACTGGGTGAAATCAGCGTAGATGCACCGACGGAGAAGCGACTTCGCCAGCTAGCAGACTACCTGGTGCAACCCAAAGACGGCCGATTATACAGGACGGTAGTTAACCGTGTGTGGGCGCAGCTAATGGGCCGCGGCATTGTGGAGCCGGTAGATGTAATGGACAATGTACCATGGAGTGAAGATCTGCTGGATTGGCTCGCTTCTGATTTCGTGGCAAATGGGTACGACATGAAAAAGTTGATCTATACCATTGTCACTTCCAAAACTTACCAGCTTCCTTCCACCTCGGTGAAAGAGGCGGGAGACATTATGGCGAATGATTTCAAATTTACCGGCATGGTGAGAAGAAGGCTCTCTGCCGAGCAGTTCTCGGATGCGATCAGTATTGCATTCAAGCCAATGTACTCCGATTCAGCGATCATGTACAAGCGGCTTCCGGAAGATATCAAACAGCGGCTGCCATTTGCCCGGGCTGCTTTTGTGAAGAACGATCCGTTCCTTACTTCGCTCGGCCGGCCAAACCGCGAGACCGTCAGTACAAGCCGCACCTCGCAGGCTAACCTGTTGCAGGCGCTGGAACTGACTAATGGAAATAAGTTTACTGAAACTTTGAAAACAGGATCGAAAGAATGGAAGGCAAAGTATCCGACATCGGATTCGCTGGTAACCGCATTGTACCGGAAAGCGCTTGGGCGAACACCATTGCCCAAAGAGATCGCAGCAGCGAAAAAAATCCTCGGACCAGCGCCTAGCGAAGAAGGAATTCAGGACCTGGTTTGGGCGATCGCGTTGGTACCGGAGTTTCAATTAATATATTAAGAATAATATTAAAGACACTTACATGAAGTATTAAAAGTTTAATACAAATGATAAGTACAAGATGTATCAGTCTGTTTTAACATTTAATATTAACATACAGATATTACTTAATAAAAGTCTTAAATGCGATTTAACCTAAGTTGTTCATTACTAATATTCTAAAATATAATAGCAATGCAGAGCAAATGGAATAGGAGGGAGTTTTTGCAGCATGCCAGTGCCGCAACACTGGCTGCATTGGCAGCGGGGGCTCCCGTTTCAAACCTGCTTTCTTCCTGTAAAAGCAAGTCTGACTCCTCGGCAGATACTGTAATCCTTTTATGGATGGCGGGGGGAATGGCACATACCGAGACCTTTGATCCAAAATTGTACACGCCTTTCGAGAAGGATATGGAAGGCAATCGGGTGTTAAGTACTTTCAAATCGCTGCCTACCAAGCTGGATGGAATTCACTTTTCCGAAGGTCTGCAATCGATTGGAAATGTAATGGACAAAGGAACGTTGATCCGGTCTTACGTGGCAGCTGACATGGGACACATCTTGCATTCGCGCCACCAATACCATTGGCATACCTGCTATGAGCCACCGCAGACGGTGGCCGCGCCGCACATCGGTTCCTGGATCGCCAAAGAGCTTGGCCCGAAGAACCCTGTGATTCCTGCATTCGTGGATATCGGTCAGCGATTCACTGTGGGAGAAGCGGAAGAGCTGAAAGCTTTTCATACTGCCGGGTTTCTGGGAAACGAATTTGGCCCATTCTTCATTCCTGATCCGAGCCAGGGACTTGAAAGCGTACGCCCGCCCGTCGGAATGGATGCAAAGCGGTTTGAACGCAGAAACCAGCTTTACAATGAACTGATCAACAATAGTCCGGTCGGGGAATTTGGCAGCGACTACCAGCGTGAATCTTTGAAACGGTCGATGGAGCAAGCTTACGCATTGCTGAATTCACCAGAGTCAAAAGCATTCGACCTGAGTACTGAGCCTAAAAAGAGTTACGATATTTATAACACAGGCAAATTCGGACTTGGTTGTCTGCTAGCGCGCCGGCTCACGGAACAAGGTGCAAGATTTATCAGTGTAACGACGGAATATGAACCATTCAAAGGCTGGGATACCCATGAAAACGGACATACCCGCCTGGAAGAAATGAAGAAGCAGATCGACGGCCCGATTGCACAGCTGATCAAAGATCTGGATGAAAAAGGACTGCTGGATCGTACCATCGTCGTTTTAGCGAGTGAATTCAGCCGGGATATGATGGTAGAAGGCAGGCCAGATGCCAAGGTACTGGAACAAGTAGCCCAGCCCGACATTCTTTCCGACCTGAAATTTTATGGAATGCACCGGCATTTCACCGACGGTTGCTCCATGCTGATGTTCGGTGGCGGTATCAAAAAAGGGTTTGTGTACGGAAAAACAGCAGACGAACGACCCTGCAAAACCATTGAAAACCCAATCAAAATTGATGGCGTGCACCAAACGATTTATCACGCACTCGGTATCGCAGAAGACACGCAATATGAAGTTGAAAAGCGCCCATTCTACACAACTCCCGATGGAAAAGGGAAGGCAGTAATGGAATTGTTGAGTTAAGGTTAGTCCCGCTGTTGGATAAAAGGCTGAATCATGCGGGCGTGAATCAGCCTTTTATTCAGCAGATTATACCGAATAATAAGTGACTGGGTACTCCATTAGAAATTGAAGAACTAAGCTCATTTCTTTGAGAAGAGCGACAATGTTCCATCACTAGTGTCAACACAGTTCAATTATGGCCCAGACGACCTTTTTCCATTCAGAAGAAATTTACAATTTAAAGTCTCCCAAGGAGATTACCCCCGTATTGGTGCAACTCTTCCAGCCCAAAAGTGTAGTCGATTTCGGATGTGGTTTGGGGACTTTTCTTTATTGTTTCAAGGAACAAGGTGTGGAGCGTGTTATTGGAATGGACGGCCCCTGGGTGGATAAAAACCTTCTGAAAAAGTATCTCGGCGAAAATGAATTTATTGAAACTGACCTGCAGGAGCCACACCTGAAAGTCAGTGACCGATTCGATCTTGCAATCAGCCTGGAGGTTGCTGAACATCTGTCACCAGCAAGTGCGGACAGGTTTATCGAGAACATTGTTTCATTGAGCGACAACATTGTCTTTTCGGCTGCTATCCCAAGTCAAGGCGGGCAGGGCCACATCAACGAGCAATGGCCGACTTACTGGATCCAGAAGTTTGAAAACCACGGGTATACTTGTCATGATATTTTGAGACCATACTTCTGGAACAATCCGAATATTTTTTGGTGGTACAAGCAAAATATCCTGGTGTTTTCGAAAGCCAGGACCCTTCCTCATTCCTTACCTCAAAAAAAATTATACGACATAGTTCATCCGGAACTACTGAAAGCCAAGTCGGATTCGATGAATGGAAAAACAGCCGGCTTTTACTTTGCACTTCGCTTGTTTATGAACGTTTGTAAGAACAAGCTTGGTCTCCGTTAGAAAAGGCTTAAAGACCTGAACAAAAACTAGTTCTCCCACCAGCATAGCTAATTACGAGCATACCACGGTACTCCTCACAATCTGTAAGGAGTACTTTTTTTATCCTTCAAACCCCGCAGACCGCAGCAATCCCGAATATATCCTGCAAAAACAAGGAAAATGAAATATTCTTCAAAACCATACAGAGCAGGACAGTCGATTCTGGTAATCATTCTACTATTGCAGAAATATTACTTTGAGAATTAAAGATTGGCTTTTCATGCTACGCAAGCCAGTTTGTTCTTAGAGTATTCCTATTTAAATCGACCAACTCTCTTCGTCTTTTTTGTACTTGACTCTATTTAAGGCACTTATGCGCCTTAAATGAGATATGATTTAAATAAGATTAAATACAAGTATTTCAATTCATTATTGACTATTCCTAACCCATGATCATTATTCACTTAAAACCGGATTGTATGCCAAAAGTCAGAAAGTAAAGTAATTCTCAACTCTAAAAGTCCCCAGGGACAAACCTCGACAAAACATTAATGCTAAATCCTATGAATCAATTTCGACAATTTCCCTATTGTTCCGGATTTAATTCTTTCATCAAACTCTCATTGAGCCAGGTGCTCATTGGCGCAGCTTGTGGACTGAATGCGTATGCCGGTAACAACTACGCGATCCCGAATGCATATATCGAAAGTGGTAGCTTCGCGATCGACAAGAATATCAAGGGCAAAGTAACCGATGAAAGTGGTGCAAGTGTGCCCGGCGTAAGTATCCTTCTTAAGGGAACTACGATCGGCACAGTTTCCGATGCGGAAGGTGCTTATTCGATTAACGTACCAGATCAGGGAGGAACTCTGGTCTTTTCTTCTGTTGGTTTTGTGTCTCAGGAAGTCGCTGTCGGCAGCAACAATACAGTTGATATTAAACTGCTCTCTGACTCGAAGGCACTTTCCGAAGTGGTGGTTGTAGGTTACGGTAGCCAGCTGAAAAAAGAGATTACCGGTGCTGTGCAAACTGTTAAAAGCGAAGAGCTGAAAGACATTCCTGTTTCGCAGGTAACCCAGAAATTGCAGGGAAGACTTGCCGGTGTGCAGATCAACCAGACTACGGGTAAGCCGGGACAGGGTATGTCTGTACGTATCCGCGGGCAGGTTTCTGTAACAGCAGGCAGTGATCCGCTATATGTTGTCGACGGTTTCCCGATCACCGGAACGATTGCGCAAATGAACCCGGACGAAATTGATGATATTACAATACTGAAAGATGCTGCCTCAACCTCCCTTTACGGTTCCAGGGCGGCAAATGGCGTGGTGCTGATCACGACAAAAAGAGGAAGACCCGGCCAGACCAATGTAGGATTCAATGCATTTTACGGTTTCCAGAAGGTACCTCAAAAAGGGCGCATTGAAATGCTGACAGCGCAGGAATTTGCGCAATTCAAAAAAGAACTGTTTGAAGATGAGAACAGAACGGTGCCCGCTCCATTTGACAAACCCGAGCAATTTGCCAACCAGAATAATGACTGGTACGATGCATTGCTGCGAACAGCTCCGATCCAGAGCTACAACCTGACCGTCAGCTCGAATAAGGAAAATATGCGTACCTCACTCGTTGCGGGTATTTTCAACCAGGAGGGAGTTGTGATCAACAACAATTACAAGCGTTTTTCGCTGCGGATGAATACCGAGTATGACATATCCAGCAGAGTGAAAATCGGCTTCAATATCGCGCCACAGTATGTTTACGATAATACACCCAGAACTGACGGTGACCGCGGTACAGGTATTCTCTTCAATGCGCTGCATACTTGGCCGGTCATGCCGATCCGCGACTCAAATGGAGACCTGACTAAATTCAATCGTTTCCCCGACAACACCGGAAACATATATGCCTATCCAAACTGGGTGCGCGCGGCAGAAGAGCTGACCAATGAAACCAAGATCACGAAGCTGCTCGGTAACAGCTACCTGCAATACCAGCCAGTCAAAGGTCTGACATTAAAATCGACGCTGAATGTGGAGATGGAAAGCAACAAATTTTTCTTCTTCAATCCATCAACAGCGACCAGCCAGATCAACGTACCCATTCCGACTACCGCTTCTTCCATTCGCCAGAACTACCAGAACTTCTCCTGGCTGAATGAAAACCTGGCCACTTACAACCACAGCTTTGGCGAGAAGCACAATTTCGAGCTGCTCGGCGGTTTTACCCAGCAGAAGTTCCGTCAGGAATTTGACCGCATTACCACCAATACCTACACAGAAGACCGGCTGCCAACTATCCAGGGTGCATTGAACATTGACCGCGGTGGTAGCTTCAATGTCAATGGAATTTCGGGATCAAATACATTTAATGGTGTCAATGAATGGTCGCTGCTATCTTATATCTCACGCCTGACGTACAACTACAAGGGCAAGTACCTGTTTACAGCAGCTGTCCGCGCTGACGGATCTTCACGTTTCGGTTCTGAAAACCGTTGGGGAACATTCCCGTCGGTGTCTGCGGGCTGGGTCGTTTCTGACGAGAACTTTATGCAATCCATCAGCCGCGTTTCGTTTGCCAAACTGCGCGCGAGCTATGGTGTGATCGGTAACAACAACATTGGTAACTACACGCAGTACGCGCTCATCAGTCCGAACAATGCAGTTTTTGGGGATAAAGTCGGCCCGGGCGCAAATGTAACTTCCCTTGCAAACCCGAACCTGGGCTGGGAAACTACCAAGCAGTTTGATACAGGTCTTGACCTGGGTTTGTTCAACGACCGGATCCAGTTCATTTACGACTTTTACACCAAACGTACTACCAATCTGCTTTACGCGGTTCAGGTACCTCAGGAGTCAGGCTTTACCAATTACAATGACAACATTGGTGAGATCAAGTTTTGGGGACACGAGTTTTCAATCACTTCCCGTAACCTCGACGGCAGGTTAAAATGGACTACTAATGCGAACATATCGTTCAACCGGAACAAGGTAATGGAACTGGCACCGGGCATTGACCGCGTTTATGGTAGCTTCCACATTACGCAGGTTGGTCAGCCTTTTGGTCAGTTTTATGGAATGGTAAAAGAAGGTTTTTACGAGAGTGCCGAAGATCTTGCAAACTCGCCAATTATACCGGGCCGCTCTGCAATCGGAACAATCAAATTACGTGATGTGAATGGCGATGGCGTTATCACTTACGGTGGCGATGCCGACGACCGTACCATCATCGGGAGCCCTTTTCCAAAGTTCACTTATGGTATCACCAACAACCTGAGCTTTAAAAACTGGGATCTTTCCATTGTGGGTTCAGGGTCGCGGGGTAACCAGCTTTGGGTACGCCACATGTACAGTACTGCGAACCTCGACGGCGTTTTCAACATGGTGGCCGGCGTGAAAGACCGTTTCCGCGTGAAGAATGTGACCAACGAAAAAGGAGTGGGGATAGCTACAACCGTCATTTCAAAAGGAAATGGAATGTTTGGCGCGACCAACAATGGTGGAAACTATACCGGGATCGAGCGCGACTGGAACAGCTCTCACTTCCTGGCCAATGCGTCGTACTTCACGATCAAGAATGTGACGCTGGGCTATAACATCGGCGCTGGCAACAAATTTTTCAAGTCAGCCCGTTTGTATGCTTCGATTCAGCAGGTGTATGTTTTCACAAAATATTGGGGTGGACCTAACCCGGAAACGAGCGCACAGGCAGACGGACAAAGTGACGGTGGTAACCTGAGCCAGGGAGTCGATTTCTCCAACTATCCTGTACCACGTACCTGGACATTGGGCGTGAACCTTAACTTTTAGTAAGATCAGTTGCAGATCCATTTTAATCTGAAAAGAAATGAAAATAAGATATATAGCAGCCTGGTTCCTGGCGACCGCCCTGAGCAGCTGCGGCGATAACTTTCTAAGTGTAATACCGGAAACGGCATTGAGCTCCGGTGTCTTCTTCTCCACTCAAAACGATTTTCAGCAGGCAGTAAATTCGGCCTATGTACCGCTCAGGCAAATGTATAACGAGCGCGCCTGGGTGTTGGAAGAAATGCATTCGGACAATACCTACTACGCACGAAATGTACTTTACGGTGCAGTAGACGCGACTGAGAACGTTGCCGACTTTGCTATTCCGACTGCCGGCGGCGTTACGGCAAACGACAATGTGCTCGTTCAATACAGGCTGAACTACCAGATCATTTCGCGCGCTAATCAGATTCTTGTTCTGATAGATGGTGTGGATTTTGATGCAGAAGCTAAAAAGAACCTCAAAGGCCAGGCGCTGTTTCTACGTGCATTTGCTTACTTCGATCTGATTCGTTTGTTCGGGAAAGTGCCGCTCCATCTTGAACCTGTAACAAGCAGGGAAAATGCCGCATTACCACTTTCTACGGCTGAACAAGTGTATGCACAAGTCGAAAAGGATGCCACCGAAGCCAGTACGCTTTTGCCAAACAAGGCTAAACAGGAAGCTGGCCGCGCTACTTCCGGAGCAGCCAAAACATTGCTGGCGAACCTTTATCTTACCCAAAAAATGTGGGCGAAAGTGGAGCCGCTCATGAAGGATGTGATTGCAAATGACGGTTATGCATTGATGCCGGACTATGCGAATGCATTCTCGACGACAACAGGAAACAAGAATAACCAGGAGTCGGTTTTTGAAATCCAGTACATGGAAGGTTCTGCTGGCTATAATGGAAACCAGATTTACCGCTTTCTTCCGTCGCCCATTACGGCTACCGAAATCGCACCGATAACCGGCACTTCCAATCCGCAGGGAACTTCCCAGGAGAGTAACAACATTCCGACGCCGGATCTGATTGCAGCTTACGAAACGGGCGACCTACGCAAGGAAGCATCCATCGGATATGTGACGCTTAGTTCGAGTCAGGTTGAGAATAAGGTATATCCTTACATTAAGAAGTATGCAAAAACGCATTCGCTTCATAACAACACAGGTCAAAACTGGCCCGTATACCGTTATTCGGAAGTACTGCTGTTCCTGGCTGAATCGCTGAACGAGCAGGGCAAAACCACAGAAGCGGCCACTTACCTGAACCAGGTACGCAAGCGCGCGGGTCTTGCTAACACGACAGCCTCGTCGCAGGCTACCACGCGCGAAGCTATATTTAAAGAGAGGCGCGTTGAGCTGGCTTTTGAAAACAAACGCTGGTTTGACCTGACGCGCACCGGCCGCGTGAAGGAGATCATCGGCGCTTATGGGGCCAAAGTAAAAGCAAATCCGGCAGCCTACTATTTCCCAAAAGGCGCAGTCCCGCCACCTAATGCATTCACGGTACTCGACGACTACTACGGCCTCCCAGCTGTCGAATCAGCACTGACGCCTTATTTTTGATTTTGAATTTTGAATGACTGAATGACTGAATGAGCGAGTTAGTGAATGAATATGTGAGTTAATAACAACAGTCTTAGTTCTAGTTTACTAAAAAAAGTGCAGCCAGCGTTCGCTCACTGCACTTTTTAATTTTCTCAAAATATTGATAGAAACTTCAATGCCAAGCCAGTTACCTACTTAATCTTTCGCGAGCTAACTCACTAAATCACTAACTCAGTCATTCAATCATTCAGTCATTCAACATTAAAAAGCCCTACACAGCAGGATAGTAGGCTCAAAGATTAAGACTATCATTGCAATAATCGGACTATTTCCAGCATTAATTAGTTTTATTTAAGATCACAAATTCGAGATTCTCAAAATATTTCATTCAGTCATTCAGTCATTCAATCATTCAGTCATTCCCCGTTCCACGGCGGATCATTCACTCATTCACTCATTCAATCATTCACTCATAACCCTGTAAAATGTACACGAAAAACCAATGGTTAAAACTCCCGATGACACTTACGGTATTGATTGCTGTGTGTGTGTTCTGTGGGGTGATGCTAAGTAACCGGAGCGCCAAACATCGTCCGCCGGGCTCGAAAGTTGACAAGATCAAATTACCTGAAGGTTTCAAAGCAGAACATTTGTATAGTCCGTCCGAGGAGAAAAATGGCTCGTGGGTATCGATGACCTTCGATAACAAAGGCCGCATGATTACCTCAGACCAGTATGGCGGATTGTTCCGGCTGGTTCTTCCTCCGATTGGTTCCACAGAAAAACCAACAGTAGAGACGCTGAAAGTGGAAGGCGACACGGCGAAAGTTGCAATGGGCTACGCGCACGGGTTATTATATGCTTTCAACAGTTTGTATATAATGATCAATAACCGCGAAAACCCGAGATTCCCAAAAGGTAGCGGATTGTATCGGTTACAGGATACAGACAACAATGATCAATATGATAAAATCACATTGCTGAAAGCGCTGAAAGGCGAAGGAGAACACGGGCCGCACAGTATCGTGCTGTCACCGGACAAACAGTCGCTGTATGTAGTGGCAGGTAACTTTACCGACCTGCCGAAAATGGATAGCTACCGTTTAATGCCTAATTGGAAGAACGATAACCTTTTCCCATTCATCAAAGATCCGCGCGGGCACGCAGCTGACAGGCACGCGCCGGGCGGCTGGATCGCGCATACTGATCCGGAAGGAAAAAATTGGGAGCTGGTAAGTGCAGGATACCGTAACTCTTACGATATCGCATTCAACGAAGCTGGCGACCTCTTCATTTATGACTCAGATATGGAATGGGATTTTGGAACTCCGTGGTACCGTCCTACACGCGTTTGTCATGCAACAAGCGGCGGGGATTACGGTTGGAGAACAGGATCAGCCAATACATCACCTGCATTTGCAGACTTCCTCTCACCGGTCATGAATATCGGACAAGGCTCTCCAACCAACCTGATCTACCTGAGTGACGCACGTTTTCCCGCCAAGTACAAAAACACACTGCTTGCATTCGACTGGAGTTTCGGTATCGTACATGGGCTGCATTTGAAACCAAACGGATCCACATACTCGGCTGATCATGAAGAATTTTTATCGGGAGCACCGCTTCCATTGACGGACGGGGCTATTGGTCCAGACGGCGCATTGTACTTCCTTACCGGAGGCCGCCGACTGGAATCTGATTTGTACCGCGTTTACTATGGTGACTACAAAAACATCCCGGCAGGTTCAAATACGGTAAAGCCGACACTTACTGCGGAGCACAAGCAACGTACGGAGTTGGAGAAATTTCACGCAAAAAAAGACCCGAAAGCAGTTGCTACTGCCTGGCCTTATCTGAAAAGCCCTGACCGCTTTCTGCGTTTTGCGGCTCGGTTGGCAATTGAACATCAACCTGTTGCAGAATGGGAGAATAAAGTTTATGCCGAGAAAGATCCTCAAACGCTGATCTACGCGTCCATTGCTTTGGCACGCGAGGGCGACTCGACCAAAGTAGGAGGGCCTATCCTGAAAGGTTTGACGAAAATTGATTATGCCAAGCTGGATGATCTGCAAAAACAAGCTTTGCTTCGTGCTGTGGAAGTAACATTGTACCGTACAGGTCAGCCGGATGCAGCTACAAAGCAAGCTATAATAGCTTATCTGAATCCAAAATACCCTTCACCTAATGCGCTTCAAAATCGCTTTTTGAGCAAAATTCTCGTGACACTCGAAGCACCAAAAGTGGTTGAAAAAACACTGGCGTTGATAGAGAAAAACGAGAAGTTTGATGATAAGGACAACGAAATGGTGACCGCGTCCGCTGACCTGATCCTGAGAAACCCGCAGTATGGTCTTGACCTGGCGAGCTTGCTTGAAAAAATGCCCCCACAGCAACAGACATTTTACGCGATCATGCTGAGCAGTGCCAAAACGGGCTGGACTCCCGCTTTGAGAGAGCAATATTTCAGCTGGTTTAAAAAGGCATTCAGCTATCAGGGCGGTCGCAGCTACATTGGTTTTATTGATAAAGCGCGTCAGCTTGCTTTGAAGAATGTACCTCAGGATCAGGTAGCTAAGTATAATAAACTTTCTGGCGCAGAGCTGCTTACAGGAACAGGAAATGATCTTGTAAAGCTGTATACGCCGAAAGGTCCTGGACGCGGATGGAAGCTTGACGAAGCGGTTACATTGGTGCAGGACAGCTTGAACAACCGGGATTTTGAGCGTGGTAAAATGATCTTCTCGGCAGTTCTTTGTAACCGCTGCCACGCAATCCAGGGAGAAGGCGCTGATGTAGGTCCGGAACTGACTCAGCTCGGGACCCGCTTTTCTGCAAAAGATATGCTGGAATCTATCATCGAACCTGATAAAACGATATCTGACCAATATGCTTCCATTGCTTATACATTGAAAGATGGACAGTCGGTAGTAGGTCGCCAGTTGAATGAGGATGCTAACTTCTACTACATTGCGCAAAATCCATTTGATTCCAAGACAGTACGGAAGATTAGCAAAAAGGAAGTGGCGTCAACGAAATTGTCGACTGTGTCCGTGATGCTGCCGGGTCTGATTAACGGTTTGAACCCGAATGAACTACGCGATCTGGTTGCATATCTGATGTCGGGAGGTAACAAAAACAACCCGATTTACACTGAATCTGGTGCTGCAAAAGGTGGAAAGTAGACCAACTTTTTTTTGAGTAGAATATAATTTATTAAGCTTAAGATAGTGGTGTCGCGTGTTGTATTGTCCGGCTGTAAAGGCTGATAATACCGGCGACATCACTACTTTTTTAGGCCAGTTCAACTTTTTAATCTCCATAATGACCAAAATATCAGGTAGAAGGAAGGTGTTAAAAAACCTCGCAGTGGGAGCGGGGATCGTGCCATTTACAGCCTCATTGTCTAAAGCATTCGCAGATTCACAGAATGCACTTGGCCCGCAGCTGAATGGAAAGATCAATCACTCAGTTTGCAAATGGTGTTACGGCAAAATTCCGCTTGAAACATTCGCACAAGAGTGCAAGAAAATTGGTATCACCTCCATTGAACTGCTCGGACCGGAAGAGTGGCCAGTTATCAAAAAACACGGACTTACCTGCGCGCTTCCCTGGGGCGAGGGCCTGACGCGGAGTATCGACAAAGGTTTCAATGATCCCGCCAACCATGACGAACTTGTAGAAGGATTTGAAGATGTAATTCCGAAAGTTCAGGCGGCGGGGTATGACAAGATCATCTGTTTTTCGGGAAATCGTCGCGGAATGTCGGACGTGGATGGAATGCGAAATTGCGCAGTTGGAATTAAAAGGTTGATACCAATTTGTGAAAAACACAATGTAACGCTGGTGATGGAGCTGCTGAATAGTAAAGTAAATCACCAGGACTATATGTGCGACCGGACAGAGTGGGGGGCGGGCCTCTGCGATATGATCGGCTCGGAAAAATTCAAGCTGCTTTACGACATTTACCATATGCAGATCCAGGAAGGTGACGTAATTGCCACCATCCGAAAATATCACAAGTACATTGCGCATTACCACACGGGCGGTGTTCCGGGGAGACATGAAATTGATGAAACCCAGGAGCTTTATTATCCGACGATCATGAAAGCAATTGTTGAGACGGGCTACAAAGGATTTGTAGGACAGGAGTTTGTTCCCAGCCGCAACAATGATATCGCTTCGCTCAAACAAGGAGTTAATATTTGTGACATTGCCTGATAATTCAAAACTTACAATTATGTCAAGCCGACGCAACGCGTTAAAAAATATTGCCGCTGGTACTGCTGGTGTGCTTTCTATATCTGATGTTTTTGCAGCTACCGAAAAAGCACTCGGTCCAAAGCTGAAAGGCAAAATCAATCATTCTGTTTGTAAATGGTGTTATGGTAAAATTCCACTCGACACATTTGCGCAGGAATGCAAAAAGATCGGAATTACTTCTATTGAATTGTTAGGTCCCGAAGATTGGCCGACCCTTAAAAAGTACGGTCTTACTTGTGCGTTGCCGAACGGAGCAGGAATGGGAATCGAAAAAGGGTTCAATGATCTGGCTTTACACGATGAACTGGTAAAGAGTTACGAGGATCTTTTTCCAAAATTAAAGGAAGCTGGATATTCAACGGTTATCTGCTTTTCAGGAAACCGTCGCGGCATGTCGGACATTGATGGGATGAGAAACTGCGCGATCGGACTCAGAAGGTTAATGCCGTCTGCTGAAAAGTACGGAATTACGATGATCATGGAGTTGCTGAACAGCAAGGTAAACCACCGCGATTATATGTGCGACCACACAGCCTGGGGAGCCGGACTTTGTGAAATGGTCGGTTCCGAGCGGTTCAAGTTGCTTTACGACATTTATCACATGTCGATTATGGAAGGCGACGTGATTGCAACGATTAACAAGTATCACAAATACATTGGTCACTACCACACAGGCGGAGTTCCGGGACGCAATGAGATCGACGAAGGTCAGGAACTATATTATCCTGCAATCATGAAAGCGATTGTAAACACAGGCTACAAAGGCTTTGTGGCTCAGGAGTTTATCCCAAAACGCGAGCCGCTTGCTTCACTGAAACAATGCGTCGAAATCTGTGACATAGCCTGATTTTGAAATTACTGCCGAGATTTCATGCAGGCAATTAACTTGGCATAACGTGTGTGAAATGCAGTGACTTAGGAGCGAATAATGAGAATTCACGGCGCCTGAGATTTGATTAGAGATTCAGCTCCTGATATCGGGCAGGATTATTCAAATCTCAGGCGCTTTCGCAAACTACTGAAATCGTTAAGAGGTAGCCTGTCACATAGAACTTGGCTGAATGTGGTAAAAGTATTAAATGTATAGACGTCATAGATTCAATATACAGAAGTTCTATAATTTATATTATGTTAAATAGATACTTCAATCGTCTCCTTACTTCAACAGTATAACCACTTAAGTACGAACAAGTACCCTACGCTAATCAATTGCTGTCGATTCTGATGATAATGTGAAAATTGCTCCTGCACAATTTTCACATTATGAAAAACACGCCTCTCATTTCTGTTGCTCTCTGCACTTACAACGGGCAGCGATTTTTGAAGGAACAATTAGAATCACTTGTCTCGCAATCATACACTAATTTAGAAATTGTTGTCGTAGACGATTGTTCCACAGATCTCACATATGACATTCTCCTGAGTTACGCCGCTGCTTATCCATTCATCCGGATACATTCCAACGAATCAAGATTAGGCTACAACAAGAATTTTGAAAAAGCTTTAAAACTCTGCGCCGGCGAGTTAATCGCGATATGCGATCAGGATGATGTCTGGAGTAAAGAAAAGCTGAAAGTTCAACTGCAAGCTATTCGAGATCACGTACTTGTCTATTGCGATTCAGATCTGATTGATAGCAGTGGGAAAGCAATGGACCGCAAAATGTCCGGCAAGTTTAACTTCTACAAGGGTTCAAAGCCCGAGTCGTTTCTTTTCATGAATTGTGTTTCCGGCCACACGATACTAATGCGAAGGTCGCTCTTGAATTACGCACTACCCTTCCCTAGCGAATTCCATTATGACCAGTGGCTTGCCTACGTTGCATGCTGCGCTGGATCAATCGAGTTTGTCTGCGAAAGCCTTGTTCAATATCGAATTCATGATCACAATTGCACAAACTTACTGGCCTCACCAACGAGATGTGCAGGTTCCCGGATTATTAAAGACAAAACTCAGATGGAAAGCGACTGGCTTGAAACCTGCTCATTGATCGAATCGCCTTCGCAAAGTTTCGTGAAGTCTCTACATCTTAAAAGCCTTCGGAGAAACAACTCATTCTTTAACCTTCCTTACGCATATACGATTTGGAAGAACAGATCCAGTCTGCTATATATTCTTAAGAAAAGCAGTACTAGCAAACTGTTCTTCATAATCAAGAAAAGCTGGGGTCTAAAAGCCCGAAGACTCATACGTGCTACATGCTTCATCTAGGATTTCTAAACACGCATTAACATGGATGAACCGCTGATATCAATTGCACTTTGTGTGTACAACGGGGAAAGGTTCTTGAGAGAACAACTGAATTCATTGATCAATCAAAGCTATGAAAATAAGGAAATCATCGCGGTAGATGATAATAGCACGGACGGCTCATGGGATATTCTGCTTGAATATCAGCAGCAATATCCATTCATTCACTTGTACAAAAATGAGGTCAATATAGGTTACAGCAAGAATTTTGAGAAGGCTCTTCAATTTTGCAATGGTACATACATCGCCTTGTCAGATCAGGACGATATCTGGCATCCCGAGAAGTTACTACAACTAATTAGAGAAATTGGTAATCACCAGCTGGTATACCACGATTCCAATTTCATAGATGAAAATGGCGCTACTCTAAATAAGAAAATGTCAGATGTGATCAATCTTTACGATGGAGATCAGCCAGCGGTTTTCTTACTGTTTAATTGTGTTTCCGGTCATAGCTGTTTGTTCAGGAAAGACCTTCTCAAACATATTCTGCCATTCAACCCCAATTTTTTTCACGATCATTGGATAGCATATGTGGCCGCCAATTTGGGTACAATCCATTGCGTTCGGGAAAGCCTGGTCGATTATAGGCAACATTTCAGTAATTCCACTGATATACTTAATTACAGAAAGACGGTCAACAAGCATTATCACGAAAATCGAGACGTTGTGAAACTCGAACGGGAACTGAAATGGGTCAGACATTGTGCCGGATTTACGCTCAATAAAGATCCAGCTTTTGTGAAAAAATTTGCGGAATTATTTGAGACCCGGCTACATTCCTATTTATCCGTTACATACGCGCGATTTGTTCTTGAACATTATGAAACGTTGTACTTCATTCAAAAAACCAAGAAGTCAAAACGGAACGCATTCATCTATCGTCAGATATGGGGATTGAAATCAAAATTGGTATGGAACCGAATGTTTGGGAAGTCCGCGAAGTGATGTGAGAAGAATTTTAAGTATGATTTCACTATACCTCTTCACCGCAAAAAAAGAGCAGTAACTCTCGCTACTGCTCTTTCCAATACTTTGAAAACTAATATTGCTTACTGCTCAACACAAGCAACACCTTTGCTTGTAAATTGTTCCAGTACGCTGTTCACAGTTGCAAGTGTTTCTTTTGCTTCTGCTTCGTCTTTCGCCTGGATCGCTTTTTCGAAGTAAGGTTTCGCTTTTTTGAATTTACCACAAACGCGACCTTCTACTTCTTTACCTCTTTGCTGATACTCTGTCATGTTCATGTTATCAACTTCGCCTTTCAATTGAACTGCTTCGTTAAAGTAGAACACGCCAAGGTTGAAAAGTGCGTCGTAGTTAGCAGCGTCAATTTGCAATACCTTCTGATAGTTAGCCATTGCTTTGCTTGATGCGTCTGCTTGTTTTGCTTTCAGGTCAGCCAATTCCTTTTCTGATCCTGATGCAGCACTGTTCTTTGCAGCTTCCTGCGCAGCACTTACTTCTCCTTCCAATTTGGTAATTGCAGCAAGCGATTCTTTTTTCTTGGCATTCACATCAGCAAGCTGACGTTTTAGATCAGCATTTTTAGGTTGCTTCTTGATCAATGCGCCGATACGCTTTACTTCACCGTCATAAACTTCGATCTTACCTTTTTCGCTTTCAAGATTCTTAGTTAAAGTAGCTGCTGAATTTGCACCTGATCCGGACTTCGCGCTCATTTGCTTGATCTTGTCAGCTGCTGTTCTCTGCATGTTATCATACAGGATTGCCAGGTTCACAATGTTTTGCGTATTGTTCGGATCAGCGGCTGCCAAAGCTTCAAGCTCCTTAATCGCCTGATCTTCTTTACCAGATGCAAGCAAAATGTTCACGACTTCCGCTTTAAGATCTTTGTTGTTCGGAGATTGGGTTAATCCTTTATTCAAAGTCTCAATTGCTTTATCGAAATTGTTTTCTGCGCGATACAGCTGAGCCAAACCATAGTATACACTTGGATCTTTACCACCATTGGATGCATAAGCTTCGAAAGATTTCTTGGCATCTTCCTTTTTGTCCAACTGTTGCGCCGCAATACCGGCATACAAAGAAGCAAGTGTATCTTTCTTATTGATTTCCTGCGCCATCGAGAACATTTCCAGCGCTCCGTTCAAATTTTTTGCCTGATACTTCTCAGCGCCCTGTCTTACGAATGCATTAAAAAGCTGGGTGCCCTCTCCTGCTGTAAGTGCTGCGGTTGCCTCTTTTGAAGATTTACCTGGCTCCCCTTTCTTGGTTACGTCAAGTTCAACAACCTTTTTATATGCTTCCATCGCAGTCTTTGCCGCACTCGAATCGACCTGAGAAGCTTGCGACGCGATGTTTTCGTACAACTTAGCCCGCTCCATCCAGAAAGAAGCCTTCGCACTCGCCTTTGGATCAGTTACATCTTTATCGCTTTTCTCTTTTTCCTTTCGAAATCCGTCTACCAGAGCCTTGTTGACAGCATCGTCTTGCGCGACTGCTGCCAGGCTGAAAAGGCTAAGTGCAGATAAAAAAAACAGTCTTTTCATAAATATTAACTTTGATTGTGATTGGTTTGTTCGATTGCTAAATATAAATCAATTAATATAATTTTTACAAAAATCATGCCTCTGGCTCATCAGCAGCGTCATTTTCGTCTTCCTCACCGTCTCCGATCACGTCGTCATCGACCTCTTCATCGAGCTCGTCAGTTGGTAATAATTCGTCCCCGTCAAGTACCACACCTTCGGTAATTGGCTTGGCGATTACATTACCTTCTTCGTCAAGTTCTGCTGCCTTTTCATCCGGATCTTTCAGGATTCTTGTCACAGAAGTAATCTCGTCAGAGTTGTTCAGTCTGATCAGTTTCACGCCCTGTGTATTTCTTCCTGCCAAACGGATATCCAAAACGCTCATCCTGATCGCAATACCATTTCTGGTGATGATCATCAAATCGTCCTGTTCGGTTACTTCACGGATTGCTACCAGCTTGCCTACCTTGTCAGTTGCATTCATGGTGGAAACCCCCTTACCGCCGCGGTTTGTAACGCGATAACTGTCTATATTCGAACGTTTTCCAAAACCATTTTCCGAAACCACCAGTAGCTGCGCATCTTCGCGGTTGATACAAACCATCCCGATCACCTTGTTACCTGGCTCGGTCAGGTTGATACCTCTTACTCCCGCGGCAGTTCTTCCCATTGGACGAACTCCTTTTTCATTGAAGCGAACCGCACGGCCGGCACTAGACGCAATAACAATATCATTGTCTCCATTCGTAAGCGCCACATTTAAAAGTCTGTCGCCTTCATTGATCGAGATAGCGATGATTCCATTCGCACGTGGTCGTGAGTAAGCTTCCAGCAAAGTCTTCTTGATTGTGCCCTGCTGGGTACACATTATGAGGTAATTATTGTTGATATAATCCTCATCTGACAATGTACGCACATTAATTACCGACCTGATTGAGTCTCCATTTTCCAGACTGATCAGATTTTGGATCGGTCGGCCTTTCGAGGTCTTGCTACCTTCCGGCACTTCATACACCTTCATCCAAAACAACTTACCGTACTCAGTGAAGATCAGCAGGTAGTTGAGCATGGTTGCAGAGAACAAGTGCTCGGTGAAGTCAGTATCCTTGGTTTTCACGCCGCGAGACCCTACTCCTCCCCTTGTCTGCGTACGGTACTCAGCCAGAGGTGTTCTTTTAATATATCCTTCATTCGAGATCGTGATAAGCATTTCATCGTCAGGAATCATATCCTCATCGCTGAATTCTTCCGCAGCAAACTCGATTTTTGTCCGGCGCTCGTCTCCGTAACGTTCTTTAATCTCTGTTAACTCCGTCTTAATGATCTCGTATTTACGGTATTCATTGGCAAGAATGTCACGCAAGTCTGCAATCAGGAGCATAATTTCTTCGTACTCCTTCACAATCTTGTCTCTTTCCAGGCCTGTCAATCTTTGCAAACGCATTTCCAGAATCGCTTTCGCCTGGATCTCGCTCAATGCAAATTGCTCCATCAAACCATTTTTCGCCGTTTCAGGATCACGCGAGCTGCGGATCAATGAAATAACAGCATCAAGGTTATCGAGCGCTATAATCAAACCTTCCAAAATATGCGCGCGCTTTTCAGCTTCTCTCAGCTCATACTCTGTGCGGCGTGTGATTACCACGATCCGGTGATCGACATAGTGCTTGATCAGGTCTTTCAGGTTCAATGTGACGGGGCGGCCTTTTACAAGCGCCACGTTGTTCACACCAAAAGAAGTCTGCAGCGGCGTGTACTTGAACAAGTGGTTCAGTACAATATTAGGAATCGCATCTTTTTTAAGATCAAACACAATCCGCATTCCATCTCTATCCGACTCGTCACGGATATCCGAGATACCGTCAAGTTTCTTCTCGTTAATCAAAGCTGCGATCCTTTCGATCATGGCAGCTTTGTTGGTCATATAAGGGATTTCGGTTACAATGATCTGCTCGCGGCCATTTTTGGCAACCTCGAAAATCGCTTTGGAACGCATAATAATGCTTCCGCGGCCGGTCTCCATAGCTGATCTTACGCCATTGTAACCATATATAATACCGCCGGTTGGAAAATCAGGAGCCTTAATGTGCTCCATCAACTGCGGAATGGTAATTTCATTATCGTCAATGTAGGCCAGCACACCATCAACTACCTCCGACAGGTTATGCGGCGCCATATTGGTCGCCATACCTACTGCAATACCCGAAGAACCATTTACAAGCAGGTTCGGGAATTTGGCTGGAAGTACGGTGGGTTCATTCAGTGAGTCGTCAAAGTTGGGCTGAAAATCAACCGTGTCCTTGCCCAGATCATTCAGAAGTTCGTCTGCAATTCTTTTCAGACGCGCTTCCGTATAACGCATCGCCGCAGGATTATCACCGTCGACAGAACCGAAGTTACCTTGTCCGTCAACCAATGGATACCGCAGTGACCAGGGTTGCGCCATACGCACCATGGTATTATAAACAGAAGAGTCACCGTGAGGGTGATACTTCCCTAAAACCTCCCCTACTATACGAGCTGACTTTTTATGCGCACGGTTGTAATTAACGCCCAGGTCCGACATTCCGTAGAGAACCCGCCTGTGTACCGGTTTCAAGCCATCGCGAACGTCGGGCAATGCGCGGGAGATGATAACAGACATCGAATAATCGATGTAGGCTCCACGCATTTCATCCTCGATATTAATCGGGATAATGTTTTCACCAGAAGATTCTGCCATAAAGTGTTAGAAAAGAATCGAAATTTGTTAAAACGAGCGATTGGATATGTTCAACTGCCCAGTGAATTAATGCAATAATATCCTTTGTAAAAAGTCAAATTTCGCGATTTTTGCCCAGTCTAGCAACTATCTTTTATGCTATTTGGCAGTAGTCCGGCTATATGTGTGATCCCGTGTATTTTATGCCAATTATTGTGTCCTGCAAAACAATATTGGCATCTGTCATTAAAAAACGCTTTATTCCGGCTTATAACCGTTAGCTTACTTTCCTACCATTTCGATTATGCCCTTACTACTTACTTTCTTTGCGATCCTGGCTTTGATTCTCCTGATCGCATGGCTCAAAATTGACACGTTCATCTCGTTCCTACTTGTATCGATTGGTCTTGGCCTTGCGAGCGGGTTAACAGTTGATACAGTCAGTAAAGCAATTCAGAAAGGTGTAGGCGGAACGCTTGGTGACCTCGTTCTCATTGTAGGTTTCGGCGCAATGCTCGGGAAAATGGTAGCCGACAGCGGAGCCGCACAAAGGATCACAGATGCACTTATCGGTTTGTTCGGACAAAAATACATTCAATGGGGAATGGCTTTGGCGGGCTTTGTCATTGGTATCCCACTTTTCTATAATGCAGGCTTCGTGATTGTGATCCCATTGATTTTCATGATCAGCGCCACTGCCCGGCTTCCCCTGCTTTATGTGGGTATTCCAATGCTTTCGGCACTATCGGTGGCGCACGGCTACCTCCCACCCCACCCTTCCCCAGCTGCCATCGCCAGCCAGCTAAATGCAGATCTGGGGCAGACGCTTCTATATGGTATTATCGTATCTATCCCCGCAATTGCAGTCGCGGGACCGATATTCGGAAGAACATTAAAACGCTTTCAACCCAAACCAGACGAAGATCTTTTTAACGTAAAACCAAGACCGACCGCAGAACTGCCCGGATTAGGGATCAGTGTAGTTACTGCATTACTTCCCGTTTTTCTTCTTACAGCTATGTCAGGTATTAAAAGGTATTATCCTGATAATAAAATCATCGGACTTCTCGCCGAACCTTACTTCGGTATGCTCCTGTCCGTACTTTTCGCCGCCTACACGCTCGGCATAGCCCGCGGAATGGATATGAAGAAGATCAGTAAATCAATGGAAGAGGCATTCAAAGGTGTTTCGGTAATCCTGCTCATCATTGCTGGTGCAGGAGTGTTCAAAGAAATCATGACAGCCAGTGGTGTGAGTACTTATATTGCAGAGAGCCTGGCCGGCATTGACATATCTCCTCTTGTTCTGAGCTGGGGAATTGCGGCTGTGATCCGCGTTTGCGTAGGTTCTGCAACGGTAGCCGGACTGACTACTGTGGGCATCCTTTCTCCGCTTCTGGTCAATGCTTCTGTACAACCGGAATTGATCGTACTGTCCATTGGTTCAGGAAGTTTGATGTTCTCACACCTCAACGACGGAGGCTTCTGGCTTTTCAAAGAATACTTTAACCTCAGCATCAAAGACACGCTGCTCACCTGGTCTGTTATGGAAACAATCGTGTCCATAATGGGATTAGTGGGCGTTTTGATACTAAATTTGTTTTTGACCGTAGGATAACCCCCCGGCAAACACCCCTTTCCTGTTCGTTGAAACGCACGGAAATGGATTGTTGGGCACATCTCTAAACAGAAATCTCTCATCAACACCCCCCTTTCCCGTTCGTTAAAACGAACGGAAATGGATATGGAAAAAAAACCCAAATCCCTGACCGTTCGCTTCAGCGGACGGGTAAGACACAACAAAATCATCATGATAGAAAATACACCTGAAGCAAATTTCGCGGCGCTTGGACTTACGCTTCCGCCCGCTCCCAAGCCACTTGGCGTTTACAAACCAATGATTATCGTTGACAAACGCTGGGTGTACGTATCCGGACACGGGCCGGTACAAGATGATGCGAAATTGATCATCGGCAGAATCGGTGTGGATATGGATCAGGATCAAGGCAAACTCGCCTCACGCCAGGTTGGACTTACAATTCTCTCCACTTTGAAAGCAAACCTGGGCAGTCTGAACCGGGTGAAAAGAGTAATAAAAGTACTCGGAATGGTAAACTGCACCCCCGATTTTGAAAAGCATCCATTCATCATCAACGGAGCCAGCGAACTCTTCGCGAAGATCTGGGGCGAAGAAAACGGAATCGGCGTAAGAAGCGCCGTAGGAATGGGCAGCCTTCCAGATAACATTCCGGTTGAGATAGAAGCAATGTTTGAGCTTGAAGAGAAGTAGATCAATTTTGAATGAGTGAATGAGTGAATAAAGCCAATTTTGAATGACTGAATGATTGAATGACTGAATAGTTGAGGACTTTCTTGTTAGTTAAGTTCGGTTCCAGTGTAATGTTGATCGATGCCATATAAATAACTTACTAATCAGCAATTCACTCATCAACCACTCATTCATCGCATCGGCGACCGCTCACTCACTCACTCACTCACTCACTCACTCACTCACTCATCGCATCGGCGACCGCTCATTCAATCATTCAATCATTCATCATTAAACCAAAAATGTGGTACCAACTAAATAACCCCGATCAGGTCATTTCGCCTTCGTTGCTGTTTTTTGAAGACCGGATACGTCATAATATCCGGGGGATGATCAGCATTGCGGGGAGTGCGGAGCGGCTTGTTCCTCACGTAAAAACCCACAAATGCGCGGAGATCGTCGCCATTCAGCTTGAACAGGGAATCAGCAAATTCAAGTGCGCGACGATTGCCGAAGCTGAGATGGTTGCCAATGCAGGTGCAAAGTGGATCCTGATTTCCTACCAGATGGTGGGCCCGAATATCGAGCGACTGTTCCGGCTGAAAGAGGCATTTCCTTACGTTGTCTTTTCATCGCTTGTAGATAACGAGAAATCGGCTAACCAGCTTAACGATGCCGCACTGGACCGAGGACTGAAAGCAAGTGTGTTTATCGACATTAACAATGGAATGGACCGTTCTGGTCACCCGACCGATGGTTCGCTGCTTTCGCTTTACAGGTATCTCACGACAATGTCACATCTGGAAGTAAGCGGATTGCATGTGTATGACGGACATATCCGTAATCCCGAATTCTCTGAACGAAAAATCGCGAGTGATGCTGCATACGATGAAGTATTGCCACTGATCGACCTGGTCAAAAATGACATCGGGCGCGATCCCATGATCATAGTCGGCGGCTCTCCTTCTTTTACTGTTCATGCGCTGCGCGAGAATGTGTATCTGAGTCCCGGTACAAACATACTTTGGGACTGGGGTTATGGCGACCGTTTCGATGGCCAGCCTTTCGAGCATGCGGCATTGATACTGACCCGCGTTGTCTCAAAACCTACTACCGGGATACTTACCATTGACTTGGGACACAAAGCAATAGCGGCGGAAAATCCGATTGAAAACCGCCTGCGCATTTTGAACCTGAATGGATACACGTTGCTTAGCCAGAGTGAAGAACACGGTGTTTTGCAGGTAAATAGTGATGTTTGGGAGTCAGTCAATATCTGTGATGTTTTCTACGCATTACCTTATCACGTTTGCCCGACAGTTGCACTCCACGACTTTGCCACGGTCATTGAAAACGGTGCGATCAAAGGCGAATGGAAGATTGTCGCACGAAGCAGGAGATTAACTATTTAAATCAATTCGTATGTTTTTATTTGATGCCCATCTCGATCTCTCCATGAACGCGGTGGAATGGAACCGGGACCTGACCCAGGATCTTTATGCCATAAGAGAGCGGGAAAAGAACCTGACCGACAAACCCGACCGGGGCAAAGGCGTAGTCAGTTTTCCGGAAATGCGGAAAGGAAATATCGGCGTCTGCGTTGCAACGCAAATTGCAAGGTTTGTGAAGCCTGACAGCAAGATTCCGGGTTGGCATTCACAGGCACAAGCCTGGGCACAAAGTCAGGCTCAAATCGCGTGGTATAAAGCCATGGAAGAAGCAGGTGAAATGTTCCAGATTACGAATTTCGAGCAACTCACAGCGCATCTGTCACTTTGGCAAAATGCCGCTTCAACCGAAAACCTGCCGATCGGCTACATATTGAGTCTGGAAGGCGCGGATTCGCTGATAAGCCTGAAAAACCTGGAACTCGCTTACAACTACGGACTGCGCGCCATTGGTCCCGCGCATTACGGGCCCGGCATATATGCCTACGGTACGGATTCTGATGCACCTTTGTCGCAAAAAGGCAAAGACTTGCTTGCCGAAATGGACAGGCTGAATATGATCCTCGATGCGACGCACTTGTGCGACACTGCATTTTGGGAGGCGCTCAACATATATAAAGGTCCGGTCTGGGCGAGCCACAATCTTACACGCGCCATTACACCTCACAACCGCCAGTTTTCGGATGAAATGATCAGGGCGCTGATCGAAAGAGGCGCAGTGATCGGAATGGCATTTGACGCCTGGATGATGATTCCGGGCTGGATAAGAGGTAAGTCCACGCCCGAAAGTACCGGATTGAAGATCGCGCACATCGTCCAGCATATTGATCACATTTGCCAGATTGCAGGCAATGCAAATCATGTTGGAGTTGGATCCGACCTTGACGGTGCTTACGGAAAGGAACAATCTCCCGGCGATTTAGACTCCATTGCCGACCTGCAAACTATTGCTCCCCTGCTCTCCTCCCGCGGTTACTCCGACGAAGACATTGAGAAGATTATGTGGAAGAACTGGGTTGAGTTTCTGCGGGTTGCCTGGGCGGGTTGATTGTTGTGTAAAGTAATTAATGTAAAATCTAATATTTTCTTAATAATATAATAAAACCTTTCTCAGAAAAGCTTCGCAATTTCGGACTTACGAATTGCGAGGCTTTTTTGTTTACGTATAAAGCTGGAAATTGGAGCTTCTTATTTGGAATTATTATAAATAATTAGCATCTTTGATCCATAGCGAATGCCAGATTGAATATCAACAGACCGTTAATTAGCCAGAATGAAAAACACATATAAGATTTCGTTTAGAACGCGGATCAAACACAATAAGTCATTTCAACGCCTCCACGATTGCCTCAAACAATTGAACGTAAAACATTGGGCTTACGATTTCCAGGATTTAATGCTTACCCTCACCTCGGAGCTTTCAGACTTCAAAGTGATCCAGACTGCATTAAGATCCGCCGGGTATGTTTGTCACTTCATCAAACTTGAAAACCTCGATTCCAGCGGCGAACTTGCTGTCGCCTGAAAACAAAAGCGGCTCGGCATGATCGCCGGGCCGCTTTTGTTTATGAGCACGCCTACTCCTGATCAGCAGACACCATGAAGTTGAGAAAGTGAAATACCTCTTGCTGACTTTTGATATGGTTCCGGGCGGCAGATAAATCATCTCCGATTTTAATCGTATAGGATGTTTCCGGCAATGCTTCAAACATATCCTCGTCCGTAGTATCATCCCCGATTGCCAAAACGAAGTCATAGCTGCCGTTATCTACAAACATCCTCGTTGCGGTTCCCTTGTTGAATGCAGTCTTCTTAACCTCCACCACCTTGTTCCCGTCTATTACCTGCAGGTTCATTTCCGGCTGAATGTAGTTTTTTAATTGCCAGAGCAACTCCTGAGCGCGGCGCGTTGCGT
The DNA here is from genome assembly GCF_051859145.1 of Dyadobacter sp. Classification (GTDB taxonomy): domain Bacteria; phylum Bacteroidota; class Bacteroidia; order Cytophagales; family Spirosomataceae; genus Dyadobacter. Next base: position 6,799 of record NZ_JBHYGF010000068.1, on the reverse strand, counting down.
ATTCCGGGTCGTCAGCAGTGCGGTAATGCCACGCTAGTGACGTTTCCTTTTCCTCCACAAATGCGCCGGGACATCTTTTGGCGTACATATCCATGATGGGGCGGATATTATCTTTCCATCCCTCCTCATAATTTTCGTTTAATGTCCACTCCTCTTCACCTTTCAATTTGATCAAAGCGCCGTGTTCGGCGATCATGTGCACGGGTAAGTCGTTGAAGAGATTATCCAGGAACAACTTGTCCCTTCCGCTCACAATAACGACGGTATCACGCCTGGCAATTTCGCCGATCAGGTTTTTTACATCTTGTGAAATAATGGCCTTTGAAGGATCCGGCACAATTGGCGCGAGTGTACCATCATAATCAAAAAACAAGATCCGGTTAGAGGCATTTCGGTAAGCCAGGCGGATCGCGATAATTCCATTGTCGGTCAAAAAAGCTTGTTTTAATCTTTCGTGTTCTTGTTCCAGCATTGTCATTTGGGTAAAAAAATCGTTTGTCCACGCAAAAACATCGTAGTCTCTGATGCGCTCACGCATGGCGTCCATTCGTTTTATCTGTTCTTCTTCGGGCATTTCAAATGCAAGCTTGATTGCGTCTGCAATATCCTGCCGGTCAAGTGGGTTAATTATCAAAGCTTCACCAAGCTCCGCAGCAGCACCTGCCATTTCACTCAAAATCAACACTCCCCGGCGATCTTTCCTACTGGCAACATATTCTTTGCAAACCAGATTCATCCCGTCGCGCACGGGTGTGATCAGTGCTACATCACTGGCAGTGTACATGCCCACAAGCTCATCGTAGGGCATTGAGCGATACTGATAAATAATGGGCTGCCAGGATATACTTCCAAAATCTGCATTGATCTTCCCGACTGTTTGATCAATATCGGACTTCATCTGCTGGTATTGCTCGATGGTATCTCGTGACGGTACTACGACCATCGCAAAGGAAACCTTCTCGTGCCACTCGGGATATCTTTCTAAAAACCGCTGGTAACCACGCAAACGGTGAATAATGCCCTTTGAATAATCAAGCCTGTCCACTGAAAAGATAATCTTCTCCTTCAAAGATTGCCGTGCCTCTTCCCTGGCGTGCAATACTTCCGGTTTATCGTAAGCTTCATCGAATTTGGCAAAATCAATACTGATCGGAAATGAATCAACCTTCACGATCCGGTTGCTCATATTAATGTAATGCAGCTTGTTGCCGTGCTCTGATACCAGTCGGGCTGCTTTCAGAAAGTACTCAACATAATCGTTGGTATGAAAGCCAACCACATCAGCCCCCAAAATCCCGTTCACAATCGCCTTCCGCCAGCTCGTCGGCAACATGCGGAAAAGTTCGTAAGAAGGGAATGGTATGTGAAAAAAGAAGCCCACCTTATTAGAGGCAAATTTCTCCCGGATCATACCAGGAAGGAGCATCAATTGGTAATCCTGCACCCAGACCACGTCGCCAGGTCTGACGATCTCTGACAGTTTTTCAAAGAAAAGCTGATTAGCCTGCTGATATGCTTCGAAATAAGCATCTTCAAAACGGGCCAGCGAAGGGAAGTAGTGGCAGAGCGGCCAGATAAGGTTATTACAAAAACCTTCATAGTAGTTTTCATTCATTTCTTCGGGAATGAAAACCGGATGTGCCTGGAAGTCGTCGTTTTCCATAGACTGCCCTTCCAGCTCCTCCTGCGTGTTCTCCGAAAACCCGACCCATTGAATCTTCTCATTCGCATTGAAAGCAGCATTGCTGGTGTCTTTTACAAGCGACAAAACGGCGGAGACCAGACCGCCAGAATTTTGGAATAACCGGGGCTGATCATCTTCCCAAACCAGCTTGAAAGGCAGGCGATATGCGACAATTATTAATCTTCCTGCACTACCATTATCTGTTAAATTTTCCATAGACAACTGTTTTACGTCAAAATTGTGCCATTCCGACCTAAATCGCCGGAATGCTGACATGTGTCCAAACCAAACCTGAAAGAAGCACAAACGCGCACTCAGCGACAGCCAGTTCTTCTGAACAATTCGGTACACAATCTGGGGTTTTTTCTACTAGGCAGATTTTGGCTTTGCCTGAAATTGCATTAGCTTAGCTTCCGCAACCTCGTCCATCACATTACAGGAGTCGCTTCTGGCGAACCGCAAAGTAATCCTCAGGTTACTTCGCAAGCATGTTAAAGTGCTGTTTTCCGCAGAATAATGTGATGATTGAACACAAATACAGGTTTCGAAAGAAAACCCTAGATTAGTCCTGGACTACAATCACGTAATCGCAGATTAATACTGTGCCACTCTTTGTTGTGGGTTGCAGGCGGTCAGAAATGACCGCCATTTTTTTGGTGTATAACCCATTCTTGTGAGAAACAAAAAGCGGCAAGATTGCTCCTGCCGCTCTCATCCGAATTTTCTTAATTGTTAAGCGACGATCTTCACAGCCTGGCGGGCTATCAGGATCCACTTGCCTCCCGCCTGCTTCTGCCACACTTGCAATACTTTGATGTTGGCATTACCGGAGCCTTTTCCGGCGTCATTCGTTTTAGCAGTAAGAATGTGACGAACAATCGCCGCATTGCCAACTATCTTGATAGTTTGTTCGGTAAGATCCATGGTTACAAAGTCGTACTTTCCAGTCATCAGCGACTCAACGAATGTTTTCTGATCTTCAACCAATCCATTTGAATGACCGTAGCTCAGGTCTTTCGAAGAAATTGCCAGAAGCCCTTTTTCATTGGGTTCCACAAGCAGCAACTTCAAAGATTCCACTGCTTTTGCAACTTCTGATTCTTCCTTGCTTTGCGCCATACTTGATTGTGGGGTTAGTAGCGTGATTAACAAAAAAGCCAGGCAAATGCCCGACCAGCTTCTTGTGATAGCACTTTTCATGCAAAAGGTAATTTAAGGTTATAATTGTTTCCTGACTTTAAAATACCATCAATCCCGTTCTATACTGGCTTTTTAGGCAGATACGACCATAAATGACGTGTTCGCAGCCGATCCCCACGAAAATAAAGCCAGATCCACAGTTACTTTCCTGTTAATGCTACGTCTAAAATGGAAATAGGGAAAAATCTTAAAAATTTGAGAGTTTCCTTATATAGAAACTAAAAAATTGTACCTTTATGGTTGAGAAATTATTTGAGGTGAAATTCCTCGAAGAGGCGTTTACCTTTTTGAAAGGACTGGACAAGAAGCATTCAGAAAAGATATTGTACAACGTCAGGAAGGCACAAGCTAAGAATGATCCGGAGCTTTTAAAGAAGCTGAATAGTGAAATATGGGAATTCCGGACATTGTATCAAGGTTTGCAGTACCGGCTCCTTGCATTTTGGGACAAGTCTCAGGCAGAACAAACAATGGTCATTGCGACACATGGTTTTATCAAGAAGCAAAGCAAAGTGTCGGAAAATGAAGTAGGCAGAGCTCAAAAATTAAGAAGTAAGTATTTTGACGAAAAATAAACCGTTCAAAAAAATGAAAACTTTCACACTTGACGAGGTACAGGACGAATTAATCGGCAAGATCGGGACACCGGCCCGGGACAGGTTCGAGTACAACCTGCAGATAGACCTAGTGGGTAAAGCAATCAGGGACACCCGTCTTGAAAGGCAGCTTACTCAGGAAGAACTGGGGAAGCTTGTGGGTGTACAAAAAGCGCAGATTTCAAAATTGGAGAATAATGCAGCTAACATGACACTGGATACTTTAATACGTGTGTTTGCTGCGTTGAAAGCCAAAGTACAGCTTCATGTGGAGCTCCCTCATATCAGCATCAATGTCGAAAAGTAGCTACCTACATGTACATTATGTACAATTTTAAAGTATCTAATGTTGGATATTTATTTTTAGTATGAAATGTATCATACTTCTAAAAAGTAGTCGTTGCTAGATTACATCTCGGTGAGCTTTTGAACAAATTGTTGGAAATGGTTTTTTAAGCCTTCCCAATCTTTATTCTGGATCAATTTCTTATCAAATAGCTGCCCGCCTATACCCAGACCATTTGCGCCTGCTTTCATGAAAGCGACCATGTTATCCAGCCCCACGCCTCCTGTTGGGAGAAGTTTGAGCTGGTTCATAGGCGCTTTGAGGTCTTTGATGTATTCAGGTCCGAGGGAAGTTGCCGGGTAAATTTTTACCATTGTTGCTCCGAGGCTCCATGCATTGTAGATCTCGGTGGGAGTAAATGCACCGGGAAATACCGGTACTTCCTTTTTCACACACGATTTGATCACTTTTTTGCTGATCACCGGTGTCACAATAAACTGAGCGCCCGCATTCAATGCACTTTTCAGATCATCTTTCGTGCAAACTGTACCTGCTCCTATATTCAGTCTCGCTGCTTCATGTTCTACAGCATACCGGATTATGTCAGCTGCGCCTGGCGTGTTCATGGTAATTTCAACCGTAGTAAGACCAGCTTCCCTGTAAACAGGAAGAATGTGCTTGATATCTTCCAACGCTACATTCCGGATAATTCCTACCAGGGGCGCTTTTTCAAATAACGGAAAGGAAAATTTTTCTTTATTCATTTTTACTGGTTACTAGCTACTTAATTAGTAATGACTTCTTTTGCGCTGCGATCCTTCCAGCGTCGACTCACTCCAAAAATCCAATGCTATTTCTTAGCACGGGATGATTCTCTTTCGATCAATCGCGCTTCCATCAGGATCTGCCTTACTTCCTCTTCGGGATTAACCAATTTGGCCAGTAGAAATTCCACTGCCGTTTTTCCCAACAATTCAAGCGGCTGGCGAAGATAGGAGATCGGACAATAGTACAGGTCAAAAACTTCCGCCTGACCAAAGCTGACAATCGCGAGATCCTGCGGCACTTTGAGCCGGAGTTCATTGATATATCTCAGACCATTAATCGCTAGTCCGTAAGTTGCGAATATAAGTGCCTCCACCGGCTCCGGCAGCGAAAGTACCTGATCAATAGCAATTCTTACCTGGCCTTCCATTTTATCAAAACGGACCTGTTTTAACCATTCGTCCTGAAACCGGATCTGACTAGCGGCGAGTGCTTGTTTATAACCGCGTACGCGCTCTTCCATGTGGTACATTTTGGAATCATAAGCAATGATACCGATCCGGGTATACCCTCCATTGATCAGGTGAATGCCTGCATCATAGGAAGCTTTGTAATTGTTTGTCGCTACGAAATCGGTTTGAATTTCGGGGAAATGTCGGTCCAGGAGTACAAACGGGATCTTTCTTTCTTTCAGATATTGAATCTGGCTTTCAGAACCTTCGGAGGAAACGATGATGATTCCGTCTACCTGCCGGTTAATCAATACGTTCAGTAAGTCCCAGGATTTATCCGCATTTTCATCGCAGCTGCCGATAATTACCGTGTATCCATTCCGCTTGGCTTCGTCCTCCACAACCCGCGCGATGTTCGCAAAAAACGGGTTTGAAATATCGGCGATAATCAGACCAATTGTATGTGTTTTGCCACTGCGCAGACTCTTTGCGAGGTGATTGGGCTGGTAGTTGAGCTCCAACGCAATTTCCCTGATTTTCTTCGCAATAGCCTCCCCTACCCGCGTTTCCCGCTCTTTTCCATTTAAAACGTAAGAAACAAGCGCAGTGGAAACGCCGGCTTTCTGTGCAATATCCTTGAGGGAGGCTTTTTTCATTGAAGTCACTTTCACATAAAACAAGCAAAAATCCTTTCTCTACCCAACATAGGCATTACAGACCCATTTACCACGGTCCGGATAAGTGAGCCAACGGTTTAAGTAAATGCGTTGAAAAGCATAATTTGCTATGCATATTTTGCAATCTACATCCTTCCGATATTACAGACGTGCCAGAAAAGCGAAATAGTTTCCTGAGAAAACTGCTCGATCAATCCAAGTTGCCGCTCTCCGAAAAAGAGTTCTGGTGGTATTCCTTCTGCTACTGGAGTATTTTCGCACTGATCACCTTGTGGCAGCTCACCATGCTCTGGCGCATTCGTGAAGGTTTCACCATGCAGCCAAATGAGCTTTTTATCTGGTTCCTGGACGGGTTATTCTGGTGGTCAACCACGCCGCTTGTACTCTGGGCTTCGCTCAAAGTGCCTATCGCATTCAAAGGTCGCGACGGTTCGCTCCTGAAAGCCATTTTAATCCACCTGTTGATTGTTGGCTTTTTGAATGTGTTTGTGAACCTGGTGCATTATTTCGTCACCAATCCATTGATGTTCAAAGTGGCAGGCAAGTCTATTCCGCTTGAAAAATACCTGTTTTCCTTTTATTTCGGCTTCGCCGGCAGCTTTGCACAGTACCTTTTGTTGGTAGTGGGCTTTAATAAAGTGTCTTATATCTATCGCTACCAGGCTTTAAAGCAGCAGCATTTTGATATAGAGCTAAATAATGAACAACTGCGGAGCCAGCTGGCCAATGCACAGCTGCAATCCCTGAAAATGCAGCTCAATCCGCACTTCCTGTTCAATACGCTCCACGCCGTGATTAGCCTGATGATCAAAAATGATATTCGGAAAGCTACCGTCATGATCACGACTTTGAGCGACTTGCTGCGTGCTGTTCTGATCAACCAAAAAGCTGATTTTATTCCATTGCAGGAAGAACTTAAACTCACACGCCAGTACCTCAGCATTCAGCAGGTCAGGTTTCAGGACCGGCTGAAAGTGGAATACGAGATCGATCCTGCATCTGAACTGTACCCTGTACCGCAGCTGATTTTACAGCCAATTGTTGAGAACTCCATTACACACGGTATCTCAGATCTGACTACCGACGCATTGATCCGCATTAAAGCGACTGTTAGTAATAGCGGACTTGAAATCAAAGTC
>NZ_JBHYGF010000067.1:0-12329 GCF_051859145.1 Dyadobacter sp. | reverse complement strand
AGATCAGGGAAAAGGAATCCCGAAAGAAGACCAGAGCCTGGTTTTTCAACCTTTTTTTCGGAGTGACAATACCGCGAACATTAAAGGGTATGGAATTGGTCTGTCGCTGGTGGAGCGGATCGTAAAGCTGCACAATGGCACGATCACCATTCAACCCAATGAGCCAAAGGGTACCACCTTCCGCATTAAACTTTCACACCTCTAAGCAAATTCTAACGCGCAGTTAACGCGTTTTTAAGTATTGAATGATTAATTTGTATTGTCGCGGTATTCACATGCGACCAATCAAACGAATTTCATTTTTTGTGGTGTTAATAAGCAAACTTGGCAGGTGTGTCTCACGCCTGCCAAAAGTTTTTTGTGGGTAAATTAACCTGCCCTTCGACTGCGCTCAGGGTGACAAAGATCGATTGCCTTTGTCACCCTGAGCGCAGTCGAAGGGCAGTTGTAGAGCGCTACGATCGAAGGGCTACATCAATAGTACTTCTAATGCTTCTTCCTTATTTCAATAATCTTCAACTTATTCAGCAACTTGATCACCGGGTAGGTCGGATCTACTTCGTACCATCTTGAACCGAAGTTGATTGAATTTGGACGCTTGTGGTGATTGTTCTGGAAAAGCTCACCTAGCATCAAGAAGTCGAAAATCAACGAATTTTTGGACTTATCATCATTATCGAAGTTCTGATAACCATATTTGTGACCACTCCAGTTCACGATTGCACCGTGGATCGGGCCCATCAAAAAGTGGATTGGCAAAAGGAAGAAAAACGCCCAGTGCATATCCAGGTACACGTAAGCCAGGATGTAGAACGCCATGTAAAGCAATCCCCAGCCAATGCGGGAAATCCAGGAATCACCCAGTTTTTCCACGAAATTCCATTCAGGATAATTTCTTTCAAAGCGATTTTCGATAGCCCGTTTGCGGCTCAGTACTGCATTATAGATATGCTTTGTTTCCCACATCATGGTAAATACATTTTTGGTATGATGCGGTGAATGCGGGTCTTTTTCAGTGTCACTGAATGCATGGTGCATCCGGTGCAAAATCGCGTAAGCGCGGGGGCTCAGGTACGACGAGCCTTGGGAAATGTAGGTGAGTAAATAGAAAAAACGCTCCCACGGTTTGCTCATGATAAACATTTTATGAGCAGAATAGCGGTGCAGGAAGAAGGTCTGGCAGAAAAGAGAAAGGTACCAGTGTAAAACAAATACGATAAGAACAATATACATGAAACGCGTGCAGGATTTTAAGAACGAAGTTTGTACAAAAGTAAGCGTAAGTGGGTTAAAAACCGAAATTTAAGCGAGTAAAATGGAATATAACGTTAAATGCTTTTCATGTAAAAGTTTGAGATCCCGGAATTTTACTGGATCATAAATGCGTAGCTCAACAGATTTGCGCCCATTTGAAGTGCTTTTCTGCGCATTTCTTCGGGATCATTATATACACTTTGATCCTCCCACCCGTTGCCGAGATCGGTTTCGTAGCTGTAATAACAAACCAGCCTTCCCTGCCAGATCAATCCAAATCCCTGCGGCTGTTTGCCGTCGTGTTCATGCACTTTGGGCAGCCCTTCCGGAAAAACGTATTTGACGCGGTAAATCTGGTGATCAAATGGGAGCTCAACGAAACTAAGTTCAGGAAATACCTTCTTCATTTCCCGACGCACAAACTGATCCAGTCCATAATTATCATCAATATGCAGAAAGCCGCCGGAGAGCAGGTAATTCCTCAAATTTTGCGCCTCCGAATCATTGAACACCACGTTCCCGTGCCCGGTCATATGCACAAACGGATAAGTAAAAATATCAGGGCTGCCCACTTCCACCACATCCTCCGCCGGATTGATATTCATTTTCAGCTCCGTATTACAGAATTTGATCAAATTCGGAAGCGAAGTCTTATTCGCATACCAGTCTCCCCCACCGCCATACTTCAACTTGGCAATCTTCAAGGAAGACTGGGCTTGCGACGGAAGCACAAGTGCAAGCAGCGCGATGGCAAGAAGGAGTGTTTGGCGCATGGAAAGTTTTGATGAGTGAATGGGTGAATGACCGAATGATTGAATGACCGAATGATTGAATGATTGAATGAAAAGTTAGTGAGTTAGTGAGTTGCGAGTGAACGATGCAGAGTTTAAACCAACGAATTGACTGAATATAAGTAAGTTAGGACCTCATTAACAGTTAAAATCATCATACCTGTTACATCAGACTTCCGTAGGTCACATTCAGTCATTCAATCATTCGGTCATTCAAAATTCATTCTCCAAAACCTCCTGCGCCAGATTGATTGCGTGGCAACCTGTGACGGCGGCGGTTTCGGTTCTTAGGCGGGTTGGGCCGAGGGATACTGTGGTAAAACCCTGTTCCAGGGCTAACTCAATCTCCTTCTCACTAAAATCGCCTTCCGGACCTATTAACAAAGTCGTTTCAGTGTTTTTTTTAACCTTGCTGAAAACATGCGCTACCTTATATTGATCGGGCACGTACGCGATCAGCTTCGTATCTGTTGTTACGTTTTTTATAAACGAATCAAAACGGTTGTTTACTGTAATAATTGGCATATAATATTGTTGCGACTGCTTCATCGCACTTGCCGCAATGCGGTTAAGCCTGCCCAGATTCACTACCCGGTTGAGGGTTTCGGGATTGGTATGTTCCGTGACGATGAAATCAATGCGCTCCACGCCTATCTCTGTCATTTTCTCGACCATCCACTCATTTCTTTCCGCCTTTCTGGTGGGAGCTATCGCCATATTTACGGTAAAAGGCCGGGGTTCGATCAGGCTGGTTTCAAGAACTTCGTAGCTCACCTTTCGCCCCTGAATATTCAGCACGCACTTGCGGAGCTGACCTCTTCCATTTGTTACTAAAATCATATCCCCGGATCCAAGTCTGAGTACCTTGGTGCTGTGTTTTGCCTCCTCTTCTTCCAGTTCAAAAACACTATCCTCGGGTTGGTAAAAAATGTGCATTTCTAAGATTGGCGTTTGCCTTTTAATGAGTGGTTTTGTTCAAAAATAGGTAAATAATTGGCATTTGCTCAACATAATTGAAATTAGCTACAACCTAGTATCCGACAAATCCTGACAAAGCTATTTATAACATTTTACTAATATTTTCTTAAATGATAAGCCGTTTTGAGCCGCGTTTAGCAGGTTTTCGCAGAATTTTTCCAGAATTCACCTGCTGAACAAACCAAAGCAATTTATAAGAAAAGTACATCTTTTACTGACAATACTACCACGAACGCAATAATATTCTGCGTACACTGAATTTTTCTTATTTTTTATTTTTTGGAAATGCAATTTTGCATTAATATTGTGCCGTTCAAATTATTCGTCACCACTTTATCTAGTACTATTATGTCTAAGTCCAAGCTGGAATATATTTGGTTGGATGGCTACAAGCCGACCCAAAGTCTACGCAGCAAAACCAAAATCGAAGATAATTTTAGCGGCAAATTGGAAGATTGCAGCAACTGGTCGTTCGACGGTTCGTCAACTGAGCAGGCGCTGGGCGGTTCTTCTGACTGTTTGTTAAAACCTGTCTACATTATTCCGGATCCACAACGTAAAAACGGATATTTGGTAATGTGCGAAGTATTGAACGCAGACGGTACTCCTCACATCTCAAATGGTCGTGCAACTATCGAAGACGACGATAACGACTTCTGGTTTGGTTTTGAGCAGGAGTATTTCCTTTGGGACAATGAAACCAACAAACCTTTGGGCTTCCCTGCAAACGGGTACCCTGCACCACAGGGACCATACTACTGTTCAGTAGGCGCACAAAATGCATTTGGCCGTGAGATCATCGAAGAGCACCTTGATGCATGTCTTGAAGCAGGTTTAAATGTAGAAGGCATCAATGCAGAAGTTGCTGCCGGTCAGTGGGAATTCCAGATTTTTGCAAAAGGCGCGAAAGAAGCTGGTGACCAGATCTGGTTGGGCCGCTACTTGTTGGAGCGTATCGGTGAAAAATATGGTGTATCTATCAACTGGCACTGCAAGCCACTTGGCGCACTTGACTGGAATGGTAGCGGTATGCACGCTAACTTCTCTAACACAGCTTTGAGAACTGCAGGAAGCAAAGAAGTATTCGACAAAGTTTGCGAATCTTTCCGCCCTGTTGTTAAAGAACATATTGAAGTTTACGGTGCAGATAACCACCTGCGTTTGACTGGAAAGCACGAAACTGCTTCTATCCACGATTTCAGCTACGGTGTTTCTGACCGCGGTGCATCCATCCGTATCCCTGTTCTGGTTCCTCAGAAAGGATGGAGCGGATACCTGGAAGATCGTCGCCCTAACTCGGCTGCTGATCCTTACAAAGTAGCTGCACGTATCATCAAAACTGTTAAATCTGCGGTTTAGTCGCATTAACATAGCAACAACAGAAAAGCCACCGAAAGGTGGCTTTTCTGTTGTTGCAGTAAAAAATTAGTTAGAATCAATCTTCGTCTTCACTTCCTGTGAAGGAATACAAAGTCGGATCAAGCTGTACCCTGTCTGCATTGAACAAGGCGATGAACTCGTCGATTACCTTGTCGGTGATTTCTGTTTTATTAAGACCAACTTCCAATCCTACGCCATACTCGAATGTATCGTCAATCTCAACATGCTCGCGCACGGTGATCTCTTCATTTTCTTCAATCTCTTCGATAAACTCGGTGAGCAGCAACTCGGCTTCGTCCTCATCTTCCTCGCTGATTTTATAGTCTGCGGGGCGCTCGTCCTGCGAAACATAATGCGGCATTTCCTTCTTCAAACGCTCCAGAGCCGCATCGTATACAAGTGTGGAATGGTGTAGGCGCAATGTATAAATCAATGCGTCGTAAATGACTTCCGACTCTTTATACATACCAACAAACTGCACGTGTGCGTGTTCATTGTTTTCGTCTTCATCTTCAAATTCATCATCAACGTAGATGAAGTTGGCTCTCTCGGCTTTGCACTCCCTTTTCAGCTGAGCAATTTCTTCTGGATCGAATCCCGGATTCATGATTTTCAATGTTTGTTACTAAATAAGCTGTGTAATTTACTCCAAAAATAGCATTTCGCGGTACTTTGCCAAAGGCCAATCTTCATCGTCGATCAGCAATTCAAGCTTGTCAACGTGGTAGCGGATCTCTTCAAAAAAGCCTTTCACCTCTGAACCATACATTTTTGCACGTTCAAAAAGGTTTTCAATATTGTTCGCGGTTTTCCTGCTTTCCGTCATTTCATGCACCAAACGTTTGATCACAACAATGTGCGTTGAAATGTCGCGGATAATTTCCTTGATCGGCCCGGCTTCTTCCAGCATTTCCAGGTCGGTCAGCGCGCGGGCTGTCTGCGCCAGCTTAAACTGGTACTTCACTACTGTCGACACAATGTGGTTCAAAGCAAGGTCACCGATCACGCGTGATTCGATTTGCAGCTTTTTAACATAATTTTCCAACTCAATCTCATAGCGGGCATGCAGCTCTCTTGAAGTGAAAACTCCCATTTTCTCGAAAACAGCAATTGTCTTCTCTGTTTTATAAGCATAAAGCGCGTCGTAAGTGGCGCTGATATTACTCAGCCCACGCTCTTTCGCCATTTGAATCCACTCCTCGGAATAACCGTTTCCTTCAAAAAGTATATTTTTAGATTCTGTGAAATAACGTTTGAGGATTTCTACGGTGGCCACTTTCTTCTCTTCGCCTGCCGCCAGCCGCTCGTCCATTTCCCTTTTGAAATCCATCAGCTGGTTGGCCACGATCGTATTCAGAACAATCATCGGCGAAGCGCTGTTCTGCGCGCTTCCAACAGCGCGGTATTCAAATTTATTCCCGGTAAAACAGAATGGCGAAGTCCGGTTCCTGTCCGTATTATCCCGCTGCAAATTTGGGATGCGCGATATACCCAGCTTATAGTAAAAGTTCTCTCCTTTTTCGAGCGTGATTTCTCCTTTATTCACCAGCTCTTCCAGCATATTCGTCAACTCATTTCCCAAAAACACCGACACAATGGAAGGCGGCGCCTCGTTCGCCCCGAGCCGATGTTCGTTACCAGCAGAGGAAATGGATGCACGCAGCAAGTCCGCGTGGTCGTGAACTGCTTTTACAACATTCAGCAAGAAAGTCAGGAAGCGCAGGTTTTCCTTCGGCTTTGAAGTCGGCGCAAGCAGGTTAATGCCAGTATCCGTACCGAGCGACCAGTTATTATGCTTGCCGCTGCCGTTGATTCCTGCAAAAGGTTTTTCATGGAAAAGCACCTGAAAATTATGCCTCTCCCCGATCTTCTGCATTAAATCCATCAACAATGCATTGTGATCGATGGCCAGGTTCACCTCTTCAAAAGTGGGTGCGCATTCAAACTGGCCCGGCGCCACTTCATTGTGACGGGTACGTACCGGAATGCCGAGCTTTAACGCTTCGAATTCAAAATCCACCATAAACGCATTGACACGCGGCGAGATTGATCCGAAATAGTGATCGTCGAGCTGCTGACCGCGCGCCGGGCTGTGACCAAACACCGTTCTACCCGCCATTAACAAGTCGGGACGGGCATAGTATAAGGCTTTATCCACCAGGAAGTATTCCTGTTCAATCCCGAGCGTGGGAGTTACCTTACTTACATCACGGTTGAAAAATTGGCAAACGCCGGTAGCTGCTTTGTCGAGCATCACCAGCGAGCGAAGCAGTGGCGCTTTGTAATCCAGCGCCTCGCCTGTATAGGAAATGAAAACAGATGGAATGCAAAGCGTTTTACCGCCGGCACCATTATCCATTAAAAAAGCGGGTGAACTAGGGTCCCAACCCGTGTATCCACGCGCCTCAAAAGTTGCGCGCAAGCCGCCGCTAGGGAATGAAGAAGCGTCGGGTTCCTGCTGCACCAATGCACTGCCTTTGAATTTTTCGACCGCCCGCCCGTCCATGGTAAGGTCAAAGAACGAATCGTGCTTTTCGGCGGTTGTACCTGTCAGAGGCTGGAACCAGTGCGTATAATGTGTTGCACCTTTTGAAATAGCCCAGGATTTCATAGCTGCCGAAACTTCATCCGCCACCTCCCGGTCAATAGTTGACCCTGACCGGATCGCAGTTGAAATCTTTGCATAAGCCTCTGCCGACAGCAGGGTTTTCATTACTTCATCATTGAAAGTGTTGCTTCCGTATAGATCAGCTACTTTTTCAACGGGAGGAGTTAAAACAGGCGAAACCCGCCCTTGCGCAATTTCAAATGCTTTGGAACGAAAAGTCATGTATTCAATCAGTTATATTAAATCTCCCCAAAATTATTTATTTAAGGATAGCAACACCAATGCTGGGGTACATTTTCACACTTATGTTTTGTCGCTGATCGCACATTATACTCATTTTTAAGAACTTTACGGAATATTTTGATTGACACCAATGCGTAAAAGAATTGAATTATTTGCCCTCTACGGGCTGAGCTGGATCGTACTTTTCCAGCTTTTCCGCCTTCTCTTTCTTGCTTACCATTACCAGAAAACGCTTGAACTCCCCTCTTCACTCTGGGTACAAAGTGCAGTACATGGACTGAGAATGGATATTTCGTTTGCCGCCTATATCCTCGCAATCCCGACCATCCTGCTGATTTTCACAGCCCGCAGGTGGGACTGGTACAAGCGCTTCCTGCTCATTTACAGTTACGTACTCGCAGTTATAATCGTGACACTTACGGTTATTGATCTGGAACTGTTTAAAGCCTGGGGGTTCAGGATCGACAGTACTTCACTGCATTACCTTGAAACACCCGGTGAAGCACTTGCCTCGGCAGGCGCCGCGCCCATTCTGCCGCTTCTGCTGCTGTTGCTTGGGCTGCTTGCATTAACAGTAACAGTACTACGCAACATTACCAGCCGCAGTATAGCAGCTTTCGTCCCTGTGAAGTTCGTTTACACGCTACCGGTTTTCCTGATCCTCACAGCTGCTTTGATCGTCCCGATCCGCGGCGGTTTTCAGCTGGCTCCAATGAACGAAAGTGCTGTGTTTTTTTCGGATAAGAGTTTCGCGAATTACGCGGCGGTTAATGTACCCTGGAACTACATGAGCTCCATTATCAATGCTTCTTACAGTAACAAGAATCCTTTCATTTACCAGGATGAAGCAAAGGCAGAAAGATTGGTCCGAAACCTTTACAAAGTGAATGGAAAAACAGAGCAGGTGATTGACTCAACTGCCAGACTGAATGTAGTGGTTATTATCTGGGAAAGTTTTACAGCAAAAATATCCGCTAGTCTTAATGGTGTTCCGGGCGTGACGCCGCAGTTTGACAAGCTGGCACTAGAAGGAATTCTATTTACCAATATGTACGCGAGCGGCAACCGGAGCGACAAAGGTTTGGTTGCGATATTGAGCGGCTACCCTGCCCAGCCTACGCATTCCATCATTAAAATACCTAAAAAAACGAGTACGCTGCCCACTTTACCCCGTGTATTCCGGAAAAATGGCTGGCAAACTTCGTTCTACTACGGCGGAGAAACCGAGTTCGCGAATATGAAATCTTATCTGTTGCAGGACAACTTTGACCGGATTGTCGACAAGGATGATTTTGACAAAGCCGATATGAACTCGAAATGGGGCGCGCACGATCACGTTGTGCTCGACAGGCTACTTGATGATCTAGACAAAGAAAAGCAGCCATTTTTCTCAACCTTGTTCACATTAAGTAGCCACGAACCTTTCGAAGTGCCGGTGAAAACTACTATTGCCGGAAATGATCCGGAGCATTTGTTTATGAATGCACACCATTATACCGATGCGGCCATCGGCAACTTCATCCAAAAGGCAAAATCCAAACCCTGGTGGAAGAATACGCTTGTTATCATACTGGCCGATCACGGGCATCCGCTGCCTTACACGCAAAAGACCAAACCTTCCGAGTTTCACATTCCGATGCTCTGGCTGGGCGGCGCGCTGGTTGGTTCGGGACGGAAAATAGATGCATTATGCTCGCAAACGGACGTGGCAGCTACATTGCTGAATCAGTTCAGACTTTCGTCTGCGCAATTTGAATGGAGTAACGATATCTTTTCTGCTGGCCGCGAATCGTTTTCTTACTTCGCATTCAATAACGGATTGGGCTGGATCAGGCCGGGCGGATTTCTGATCAGGGACAACATTGGCGGGAATATTACGGAAAGAGAAGGAACGTTCGATCAGTCGGAAGAAGAACTGGCGAAAGCATACCTCCAAGCTTCTTTCGGAGATTATTTAAAGCGTTGAGCATAAAAGCTGTATTTTTGCGGGATAATCAGGAAAAATGAAAAAAGTCGCTTTTTATACACTGGGCTGTAAGCTCAACTACTCAGAAAGCTCTTCGATCGCGAGGATGTTCGAAGCAAAAGGGCATTCCAGGGTTGAGTTCAATGAAAGCCCGGATGTTTTCATCATCAATACCTGCTCGGTTACCGAGAATGCAGATAAAAAATGCCGGAAAATCGTGCGTGAAGCACAGAAGATCAATCCCGACGGCTATGTGGCCATTATCGGCTGCTATGCGCAATTAAAACCTGCCGAAATATCCGAGATACCAGGCGTCGATGCGGTACTTGGTGCCGCCGAGAAGTTTAGGCTGGCAGATTTGGTCGATACTTTTGAAAAAACACCCGTAGGTCAGCCCGCCAAAATCATGGCTTCGCATATTGACGAAGCCGTCGATTACCACACTTCCTACTCGCTGAACGACAGAACGCGCACATTCCTGAAAGTCCAGGACGGCTGCGACTATCCCTGCTCCTACTGTACCATTCCATTGGCGCGCGGAAAAAGCCGGTCCGACAGCATTCAGAATATTGTGAAAGCAGCACACGAAATTGCGGCTCGGGAGGTGAAAGAAATCGTACTCACCGGTGTGAACATTGGCGACTTCGGTATCCAGAATGGAGAACGCAGGGAGAGTTTCCTGGATCTTGTAAAAGCTTTGGATGGAGTAGAAGGGATCGAGCGTTTTCGCATTTCATCCATCGAACCTAACCTGCTGACCGACGAGATCATTGCATTCGTAGCTCAGTCTAAAAGGTTTGTTCCGCATTTCCATATTCCGCTGCAATCGGGTTCCAACAAAGTACTTGGATTGATGAAGCGGAGGTACAAAAGAGAATTGTATGCAGAGCGCGTAGCGAAAATCAAATCATTGATGCCCGACTGCTGTATTGGTGTGGACGTGATTGTAGGTCACCCAGGCGAAACGCAGGAGCTCTTTGAAGAGAGTTACCGCTTTTTAAATGAGCTTGATATCTCCTACCTGCACGTATTTACTTACTCGGAAAGGGAAAATACAGCCGCTTTGGAGATCAAACCGGTTGTACCGAAAAATATCAGAGCCGACAGATCAAAAATGCTGCATATCCTCTCCGACAAAAAACGCCGTTCATTCTATGAGCAGCAAGTCGGTAAAACAGGGACTGTGCTGTTTGAAGACGAAGTTCAGGACGGTCAAATGCTGGGTTTCAGTGAAAACTATGTACGCGTTTCAGTGAAATATGATCCGCTGCTGATTAACGAGACGAAATTTGTGAAGTACGAGCAGCTGAATGAAGCAGGATTAATGGAAGTGACAGAAGTAGAATCGGAAATGCTTGTACATTAAGCGGCTCTGCTCACCAGGTAATATTTTGATATCAATGCATAAAAAGGAAAGCCCGGCACAATGCCGGGCTTTCCTGCTATTTAAATAAACGTTGAGTAAAATTAAGCCTCAATCATGAACTCGTCGTGCTGACTTACGTCCAAACCAGCTTTCTCATCCTGCTCGGATACGCGAAGTGGTAAAATCAGGTCAGTGATTTTCAGAAGAAGGAATGAACCGGCAAATGCGAAGGCAGATACACCAACCAGTGCGATCACGTGGTTGATAAACAGCTTGGTTTCGCCGAATGCAAGACCCTGGTCAACCACCAGCGGGTTAACGCCGCTTGTAGAGAAGATACCAGTCATTAACATACCAACCATACCTCCTACACCGTGGCAAGGGAACACGTCAAGTGTATCGTCCAAAGTGGAACGGGTGCGCAGGTGCGCTACATAGTTACTGATAATGGAAGCAACTGTACCGATGAAAAGAGATGCAGGAACAGTTACGAAACCAGCAGCAGGTGTGATCGCTACCAAACCTACAACCGCACCGATACAGAAACCAAGTGCAGATACTTTCTTTCCTTTTGCAGCATCAAAAAGAACCCAGGCAAGACCAGCTGCGCCAGCAGCTGTGTTGGTAGTTGCGAAAGCAGATACCGCCAAAGGACCAGCAGATAATGCAGAACCTGCATTGAAACCGAACCAGCCGAACCAAAGCAAACCTGTTCCCAAAAGAACGAAAGGAATGTTTGCAGGTGGCAATACGTGGTCTTCAAGAAGTGATTTACGTCTTTTCAGGTAAAGCGCACCAGCCAATGCAGCCCAGCCAGCAGACATGTGAACAACAGTTCCACCCGCGAAGTCAAGCACACCCATTTTGAAAAGGATACCATCGGCATGCCACGTCATGTGCGCCAGCGGAGCGTAGATGAAAATACAGAAAAGGATAATGAACAATACATAAGAGCGGAAGTTGATACGCTCTGCCATTGAACCGGTTACCAGTGCAGGGGTGATCACCGCAAACTTCATCTGGAACATCGCGAACAAAGCGAAAGGAATTGTTCCCCAAACCGGACCGTCCAATACGCCTTTGAACATAAAGTGCGTGAATGGATTTCCTACAACGCCGCCGAAATCATCGCCGAAAGCAATACTGAATCCTACCACTACCCATAATACACTGATTACCCCCATTGCTATAAAGCTTTGGAGCATGGTAGAAATTACGTTTTTGTTGTTAACCATCCCGCCGTAGAAATAAGCCAGACCGGGCGTCATCAGCAATACCAGCGCGGCTGAAACCAGCAACCAGGCTGTATCACCGCCGTTTACTCCTTCGGTGACAATTTGAGTCGGAACATTTGGCACGAAGGCACCGAGGATTGCGATTACCAGAAGGATAATCAGTGGGATAAAACTGCGTTTTTCCATTTTTGTAAATTGTTATTATAGGTAGATTAAGAAGGTATATTGTAACTAATTAGAATTTGTAAATGAATGCAAGTCCGAATGTGGTCTGGCTGTTTTTAGTCCAGTTTCCATCTGAATCTTCAAACTGTTGCTCTTCACCAGCTCCTGAAAGCTTGGGATAAGCATCCAGGCGGAATTCAGGTTTTACAAGAATGTGTCCGTCAGCAAGGCTGATGTTACCTGTCAGCGTAACCGAGTTAACCTTTGTTCCGGCTCCGCCACGTGTCAGCAGCGAACGCACGCCATTGTCGTTGTTGAAGTACTCGTAACGCGCCCCGATTCC
>NZ_JBHYGF010000066.1:0-12483 GCF_051859145.1 Dyadobacter sp. | reverse complement strand
TCGCCAAAATCCCTGGTGTGTTTGTGTACGACATGGACGGGAGCGGCAATCAGGTGAATATTTCGACGCGTGGCCTCGATCCGCACCGTTCCTGGGAATATAATATCAGGCAAAATGGGGTGATCACAAATTCAGATATGTACGGTTACCCGGCCAGTCATTATAGTCCTGCCATGGAATCGATCCAGCGGGTGGAGCTGGTGCGGGGTACTGCCTCGCTGCAATTCGGGGCGCAGTTTGGCGGGATGATCAATTATGTCACGAAAGGCCCGGATACTACGCGTGCCTTCGGTTTTGAAACCATCAATTCAGCAGGTTCTTTCGGTCTTTTTAGTTCGTACAATGCAATTGGCGGGAAAGTCGGGAAGCTCACTTATCAGGCATATTACCAAAACCGTCATTCAAATGGGTACCGTAAAAACGCGCGTTCTGACGCGCAGTCGCAGTTTGTCAGTCTTACTTACGAAATAAGCCGCTCGTTGCGGGTCAGGGTCGAGTTGGGGAGGTCTAAGTACATATATCAAATACCCGGTCCGCTTACAGATGCGATGTTCGAGGCAGATCCGCGGCAGTCAACCCGCTCGCGCAACTATTTCAACCCTGATATTTACATTCCTTCAATCACATTGGATTGGAAGATCAATCCGGCCACACAGCTGAAACTTACCAGCTCGGGCGTTTACGGCGCGCGGAACAGTGTGATGTTTGATGCATTTGCGAATGTACCCGACACGATCAGTTCGGTAACCAGATCGTATCGCGCCCGGCAGGTGGACATTGATAATTTCAAAAGTTTCACGTCCGAATTGCGCCTTTTGCACGAATATCAGTTTTGGGGGATCAGCAATGTGGTTTCGTCGGGCGTGCAGTATATGCACAATAACCTGCGGAGGCGCCAGCTTGGTAAAGGTACCACGGGCAGCGATTTTGATTTGACACTAACGGATCCGGTATTCGGCCGCGATATCTATATGAAGACAAGAAACATAGCTGCATTCATCGAAAACCTCATTTTTATAACACCAAAATGGACACTTTCGCCCGGTTTTCGGGTTGAAAGCGGCGGTACGGATATGACAGGCAAGATCAGCTATTACGATCCGGGTAACCTTCCCAATCGCATTAAGCACCGGTTTCCACTTTTCGGGATCAGCTCTCAGTATCGGATCAGCAGCAACAGTCGCGCTTATGCGGGTTTTTCACAGGCTTACCGGCCGGTGGTTTTCAAGGATATTATCCCGGCTTCTGTGCTGGAAAGGGTTGACAAGAACCTGAAAGACGCGAATGGGTACAATATGGAAGCCGGTGTCAGCGGGAATGTAAAGGGTATTTTGAAATACGATATCAGTGTGTTCCAGGTGTTGATCAACCATAGAATGGGGACGGTATCCATGCGGGATGAAAATGGAACAGCCTATCTGCTCCGGACTACAACTGGCGACAGCCGCACCCGCGGACTGGAAATGTATTTGGAAGCAACACCATTTCAAACAGATAACGAAGCGGCCTCGGCAGGACTACTTTCCTTTTTTACCTCAACTTCGTATTTCGACGCCAGGTATATGAAGGGAAATGCAGTGGTGAATAGTGAAAATAAAAGTGTAGCGGGCAACAGGGTAGAGGGAGTACCTGCCTGGATTTCGCGGAATGGGGTGCAGCTGGAATACAAGAAGCTGTCGTCTACATTGCAGTACAGTTATGTCAGTTCCAATTTTGCAAACCCGCTCAATACGGTTGAACCTTCGGCAAATGGAACCATTGGGAAGGTGCCTGGCTACGGACTTCTGGATCTGAATGCAACGCTCCGCCTCGGTAAAGCCTATACTTTGCGAATGGGAATCAACAACATTACCGACAAGCAATATTTTACCAAAAGACCGACCATGTATCCCGGCGCGGGTGTCTGGAGTTCGGATGGACGGAGCTTTTTGGTTTCGGTAGGGATTAAGATTTAAAAATTTTAAATATCAGTAATTGATGCGTAAGGGAAACGTGATAAGGAGATCACAGATTTCTATGATTGTATAATTGTTCAAATGTGCTAAAAGCAATCCTGTTCTAAATTCGGCTTACGACCATCCACTGTTCCTTCATTGGTGGCCTGAGCTGCGTAAAAGCAGCCCTCTTTTGTTTTAAAAACAACCATTTCTTTTTTGCAGGGAATGGCGCAAGCCCTGCCTTCAACAATGCTGAGCTTTCGCTCCTGGTCCATTACCTCCATGCCATATACGAAAGGGCCGCTGTAAACACTTCCATTGTTCCAGTTTTTCCCGTTCCAGGCATATTCACGCATTTGCGAAATGTCGAACTTAGTAGTATGGTATAAAACGGTATCCTTTCCTGGTGTTAAAATGGTGAAGTTTATAAGTGTTAATACTTCCGAATTGACAAACGGAGCAAATGTATCATTAATACCATCTCCATTGGGCGTAAAAACATTGGGAACATAAATGCTTGTTTTCCGGCTTTTAAATGTAACAGGCTCGATTCCGCAGCAGGATTTGAAGCCTTCGGGAATTGGCTGCGCAGGTTCGGTTTGTGCAGTGCAGGATTCGATCTTCAATATGAAAAGTGAGAGCAGGATGAGTGGGAGCGTGCGTTTAAGGTTCATGTAGTGAAGCCGGTTTTCTTTGGGAATAATTAAAGTATGTTGCCAAAAATGCCAGATAATATTTCTGTGATCGTCATTTTAGTTAAGTGTATTCAGCTTCAATTTATAGGTGAGGTTATGATTTGCGGCATAATCCCTTTTTAGCGGTAGGATGAATTTTCTAACGGTATGTTGGCAATTAAATGCGATAGTTCATATCGGTATTTTTGAAAGTTCCTCCCTGTGCGTAAGACATTGCTCCTCCAAAGGCGCCGTGTGCTGCTGCTTGCACTCCCGCGCGCACCAATCCACTGGAAATTCCCGAGGTTGCACCCCAATTATTTTATTTATTTTATTCGTCCAATTTCAAATCAACTGGCACATCTAATTCTTTTCTTTTTGACAGATATTCGGTTTTGGTTAACGGGCCGTACAGCTTTTTGTTCTTGTGAGATATAATCCAATAGTTTAGCTTGTTTATGAATACCTTCCGGTAGTATGGATCGTTGATAATTATACTATCCGCAATACAATCAGGCTGTGCCCTATCATTGGCAGAATTGTTTGGATATCGCTTGCGGTTCTCATGTCGAAGTTTGGAGAATATTTTGGATTGATAACCTTTTTTACTCGGTTGTTGCAAAACAATAATAAAATTATCATTGTATGCATGAGTGATAACTTCGACATAAATATTAGGGTAAGACGAACTTGGTGACTGAATAGTATTAAAAATTTCCCCATAGTTTACATATATAAAACCTCCACTAAACTCTTCAGTGTAATTGGAAATGCCACCTCCGCAGCTTATACACGCCAATATAAAAATTAGTTTGAATTTACTCATTCTACTGTAAGATGCGCTTAATCAGAGTGACATGTTATTTATTTTCCTCATTTAGCTTTAATTCGTCTGGCACTTTCAATTCGTTCCTTCTTCGAAAGTACTCCTCCCTTGTCAAGGGACCGAACATTGCTTTGTTCTGATGTGAAATGATCCAATAGTTGGTCGTATGTGCAAAAATTCTTTTATAGTAAGGGTCGTACAAGATGAGACTATCAGCGACTCGCTCACTCTCTATTCTGTCATTCGTCGAATTGTCTTTATACTTTACGCGATCAGCGTTTCGTAATTCGTACGCAATCGAACCTCGGTATACTTCTCTACTTGGTTGCTGAATAGCTAGTATGAAGTCTGCATTGAACTTATATTCCACGACTTTTCCATAGATGTTTTTTTGGCCATGAATTGGCGTTCGTATATTTTTTACTTCCTTTCCGGGGCTTTCGTAGAGAAATCCATTTCCAAGATTTTCGGAATAATCAGATATACCCCCGCATCCCATAGCTAGCAAAGATGAAAAGAATAGGAATTGTATTTTAATTCTTCTAGAAAGGCTTGTGTAGTTCGTATTCATTTGTGGTTTTTTGTTAATATTTTACATTATGTAGTTGCACTCATTGGGAGTGTTGAGTTCTTTTGCCTGACGAACAAATAATGGTGTAACATCTGTTGCTGTTGTAGCCGTAAGTAGTCGTGTAGGGTGTTGCATCCACAGTCTGCTTGGATGTCAGCATCCTTCCGAAATTATCGTAGGTAAACTCTTCCAGATTGCCTGCAAACCCGGTTACCTTTTTAAGCTGATTGGTAGAGGCACCGCTGCCTGATGGGAAGAACTCGTAAACGGTTGCGCCTTCCGGTCCCGACCGGTTGAACATCCTGCCCAGCAGGTCGTACTGCATGGTGTGGGTTTTGTTGTTTGCATTGGTTTGCGAAGCCAGCTGTCCCAATGCATTGTAATCGTAGGTGGTTGTTCCGGCGTTCAGATCGGTCAGAGAAGTTTGTCGCCCGTGCACATCATATTGGCTGCTGGTAATGATCGCTCCGTTATTTACTTCTTTCAGTCCGCCGTGACTGTAATAAGTGTAAGTTAGCGTGCCGCCGTTGTCTGTTGCGGTCACGGTTTTGCCCGTTGCATCAGTGCTGGCTGATGTCAACTGCCCGGCTGTAGTGCTGGTTGTTGTTAGTATGCCAGCATTGTAAGCATATGACAATGTGGTGCTGGTCAATGCATTCGACGTGCTTTTGAGTCGGTTGTAGGGGTCTGTTGCATGATAGGTGTTCGTAGTTGTGAGGACAGGTTCACCGGATTTAACAAGTTGCGTTGAAGTTGCGACATTCCCGCGATTGTCATAAGAGGTGGTTTGGGTGCTCCATCCGGAGGGGAATGCCTCGGTTTGCTTTTTAATCTCCCTGCCTAGCAGGTCAAACCACGTTTTTACATCGGGCTTACCGGGGTGGGTTACCAGGTTGAACCAGACGGCCCCATTGGCAATATCCCAGCCAAATGAATTGACTACGGTATATCCTTCCGGGAAAACGGTGGTTGCGGCCCGGCCGAAAGCATCATAGGTGAAACTGGTTACCAGCCCGTCAACGCCTGTCGCGGTTAACGGCTTACCCCATTTAGGATCGTAAGTAGCAGTAGATACCTGCCCTAGTTCATTAGTTGAAGACTCGGCAAAACGACCTTTGGCATCATACACCATGGAGGTAGCACGGGCAGCCAGTCCGGATGGCGTGACTGTTGACTTTTTCAGATTTCCCAGCGGATGGTACTCCAAAACCGTGTTGACGCTTTTGGGTAATCCCGAAAAATCGGTTTTGGAGGTAAGCTGGCCCAGATTGTTGTATCCCATTCCGGTCGCAACAGAGAAGGCAGCCTGTCCGCTTCTTGTTTTGCTCACGGTTATGGATGTAGGCTTGTTGGGAATTGTGCCGGGATAAGCGCCATAGACAGTTGTCGTAACAGTCGTTTCAATCCCATTGTTGTTTACCGTGTTTTGGGTTACGTTGCCGTAATTGTCGAAGGTATTATTTACCGAACTGGCAGTTCTGCCTTCAAAAGCATTGTTTTCAGAGCTGCTTTTTACCCGGTGGAGAAAGCGTTTGCTGCCTGCTGCACCTTGCTGGACAAATTCGTTTACAATGGTGCTTTCGCTGATCAATGTGTTCCCGGCCGTCCAGTAAGTACTGCTTTTCTTGGGAGCTGCAACATAGTAGGTGGTATTGAATTCATATTCAGAAACGGATTTAATACCACTCACCAGATCGAAACTTGTCGTTTTTGTAAATCCAATCAAACCTTTCCCGGCGCGGTGCATTTTAGCGCCCTCGTAACTGTATACCGTGGTATTTTCACCGCCAATGCCATTTGGAATAACAAATTGATAAACAGCATATGCGGGAAGCTGGACATTGTTGAAAGGGTAGACAGCCCCAACTCCTTTGGTATACAGGTCCCCACCATTGGCCATCAATTTATAAGTCCAGGAAGAGATATGGCCAACACCATTGGCCGCTTTATGAAGTAAGTTTTCTTTACCCGATGGTTTAAATTTGAAGTGTTCGTAAGGATTGGCGAAAAACGATACGCTTATTACTTCGGCACGGCTGTCACCGTCCAAATCGGCGATGTAAGACGGGGATGATGTAACCGGCTCCGCCAGGTCACTTTGAATGTTGAAAAAGTCGTTACCTCTGCTGTAATAGATATCCAGTTTTGAAGCACTGGAATTTGCATTGTTTTTGCCGTGATAAATATCCGTTTTCCCATCTGCATTGAAATCGGCGAGGTTTACATGATGGTTTTTGTAAAACTCATTGGTAATGTTCGGGATTTGGACCCAGGTAAATACGGAAGTGATGAAACCCGCTCCCGTTGACACTGCTTTGGTCCAGGCAGCTGCATTGTCGGTTAAGGAACTGCGGGTCAGCAAATCCGTTTTACGGTCACCATTAAAATCGCCAAAGTAAACGAGGTGGTTTTTAGTGGGAAAATTGGATGTGTAAATGCGCCGTGCGGAATTGGCATCCATTGTGAATATTTCGCAAAGATTGTCCTTGATCAGCATCAGGTCACTTTTACCATCGCCGTTGAAATCCAGGACATAGATTTTGTCTGCATTGGCCCAGTCAGCGACCTGAAAGTTGGTGGCTCCGTTGATCCCGATACTTCCGCAGGCACCGCCCTGAATGTAGTTGGTGCATAGAAATGGAAGGTAGTTGTTGAAATCGTTACCGAGGATCGTGATGTATTCGTTGATACCGTCACCGTCAAAATCGCCAGGGAAGAAATAATTTGCTTTTGGATGTATCTTAAAGTAATTGGGCTGCACACTCCGGCGATGCTTGGTAAACGACTGTGCAGCATTGATGCTTTCGTAAATGATGACGTTGTCGAGCCTCTGGTAGGCGCCTGCATTGGTAATTTTCAGAGTGAGAATGTCATCCAGGCCATCCCCTGTGTAGTCGCCGGCCAAAATGTTGTAGTCATTGGGAATTTTCTCTCCACGAACCAATGAGTAATTGGGGCTCAACTTGAATTTTGCCCCCTTCGAAAGCACCGGCGAGTTAGGTTGTGATAAATAAAGGGAAAGAGAGTCATGGTAATTGACATACGGAATCCCCGAATTGACTGATTTGGCGGTAAGCGCATCTGATTTTCCGTCACCATTAAAATCCCCGAAGAAAAGATCGTGTGGAGCAAAGTTTCCGCTGGTAGAACCCGCGTTTTCAAACGGGACCGGAGTGTCCCCATATTTAAAAATAGTCGAGTTCAGGCTGCTCCCGTCTGATCCTGATTCAATCACTTCCCGCAAATACGAACTGATATTGTCCCAGCTATACTTGAACAGATAACTCTTGGAAACAGCACCCTCTGCTGTCACCACTATTTTGTCTAGTAAATATTTACTGGTAACAAGCGAATTCGCCAGGAACTGACCATTTATATCCCCCCTGACTTTGTATTCAAATTTGATTTTATTGTAAGGCGCAAGTCCTGTGACCGTATTCCCGGTGTAGTTGATTTCATCTATTCTGGAATCGCGGTCCGTGAATAGGTATTTAAAATCAATGTAGTTGCCGTCGGGATATTTAATGCGGTTCATACGCCAGAAAAGGACATTCGTATTCGTCTCGTCCATTGCCCGGGAATCGGCTGTATTGCCGTATTCCATTTCGATCCCGTCTTTGGTAACTACTTTGAACCACGCAGGTCCGGTGCCGCTGATGCCATTGGACGTTACTACCGAGAAATCCTGGCTTCGCTTCCGTAAGTTGCACTGCTGGCGCCGTAAACGCCCGACATACCCATGAGCATCTGGCCGTCCAATGTGAATCTGTCCTTGTCAGATAAGTCCAATGCTGTGACCTGCCCATGGTGGTAAATGGTCTGTCCTGCGCGGGAGATAACCGACAAGCCTGAAATATTCCAGCCGCTTCCCAGAAGCCCGTTTCCTGCAGAAGATTGATAATCAATAGAAATGGAAGGCGCCACCCCGTTCGTGCCAGGAGGAACCGCAACGGGAATGGAATAAGTCGCACCACCGGAAGACGAAACATTGCCACTGCCTGGCACGCTACCCACAGGTAGCGCGGGATTGATTATTTTCGTAAAGGTCTGACTGGTGTAGAGTGGGGTAGTGTAGTCTACATTTTGCGAGAATGCGTGATTTTTAAAGAGCAGAAGGAGAGTTAACAGGTAGATTTTCTTCATTTCCGTGCATGTTGTTTGGTTCAGTTTGACTGAGACTTAGTCCATGCACGGAAATAACAAAAGCGGATTAAAGTATTTTTAAAGAATGAACACGCGGCAGCGTTGAACGAGCCTCCGGCGCTTACAAAAACATAAACCGCACAAACAGCTGTCCATTCAATTCTCTAACTGCAGAGCCCTGGAAGCGGGAAATGTTGGTTACAGGTAAAATTACATTGAAGCCCGCCTGGAAACGATGCGGATTGTGACCGGGCTGGAAGAGCAGACCGGCTTTTAAGGTGAATTGTGAAGGTTTCATAAATCCTTCCACCTCCTTTTTAGTGGCGCGTATTACAAGCGGTCCGTTCCATTCGCGGTTTTGCCAATTGCGGGTGGTTTGTCTTAATAACGCATTTGAAAAAAGGCTATAACCCACGCCGCCGCCCAGCGAGAATGCGCCTGCTATGCGGTGATGGTATTGAAGGGAAAACTGGATGCCTGTGGCTTTGATCAGCTTGTAGTTGTAATAAATGAGCGACGAATCACCAAAGGCAGGATCGATCAACTGCAATGCGGTTTTGTTGTTGCCAAAATAGCTTTGCCTTGCTGCTGCCGTGAAAGTCAGCTGCTGCGCATTCCACGATCTGGAAATGACGAGCGCGGGGATCAGCAGGTTCGCCGGCTTGCTCACCGAGTCTTTTCCTGCAAAAAGATAGCTTGTTTTTGTAAACGGACTATTCAGGTTCCATTCAAGTCCGATGTGGAAACTGCCGGGTTCTTTTTCTTCTGGTTGAATAGGGCTTGTGGCCGGCTGCCGAACTGTTATTCTGCTGTCCAGACTGATTTTTTTACCATCAAAATTCCCTTTTGTGCCAACTTTCTTGCTGATATTGAGAGCCAGTCTTGAATTTTCCACAGGCTGCTCTGTGTTGCGAGCGACTTGATCTGATGAATTTACATTGCTTCGATAGCGGTTGTTTTGCAGATTTTGCTTTGTCACATACACCTGGTTGCCACTGTTACCGGAGGCGCGCGCTGATGGACTTAATGCGGCAAATGCAGGTACATTATTTATTTGTCTTTGAGTAGGTTTGATGTTTTTCTGCCGCTCATTTAGAGCTGGGGCATTGCCAGATTTTTCACTTTGTGCCGGAGTATTTTCCGACATTTTTTGCTGCGACAGCTTCTCAGTTCCCGGCACTAAGCTGCTGCTTTGCGGCTTTGCTGCTTCATTTTCCCAAACATGCACATCCTGATCCATTTGAGGAACAGCGTCAGATTTCTCTTTGCTATCCAATGCAGTTTGTTGCTGAGTTGAAAGGGTATCTTCCAGCGTCTTTGTTTCGGCAGGATGCGCTTGTTTGAATGCGGGTTTGGTATCAGCTACATTAGGGGACAATGCGAGTTTTACGACAAGTACGGCGGTGATCGTTGTGCTTGTCAGCGCGATAGCTGCCCATTTCAAACCCCCGAGCAGCTTGCCGCCACCTGCTCCGCCGGCAGGGGAAATACCATTCGCAGGAGCTGAACCACTGGCAGGTGCGGCCCCGAGCATACCGTTCAGGTTCGCCCATGCTTCGTCAGCCGGGATTTCCGGTTCGGGCAGCTTGTCCGTCAGGTACTTGTTGATATGTGCGTTTTTCTTGCTCAACTGCTTACAGGTATTTTTCCAGTATTTTCTTCAACCGCATCCTGCTTTCGCTTAAATGCCATTTAACAGTTCCGGTACTAATTGCCAGCGCTTCCGAGATTTCTTTAACCGAAAATCCTTCCAGATAAAATAGCCCGCAGATCCTGCGTGTAGCCACAGGTAATTGGGCCAGATAAATCTGAATATCGCTTGCGGATAAGGTTTCAAGAGGGTTATCTGCGGATTCAAAGCCCATGCGGTCATCAATCTCATCATAGTCAAATTGCTTCGTTTTTTGGTCCCGCAAAAGTGTTAATGCCGCATTTCTCACAGCTGTGTAGATCCAGTTGAACAACTCGCCTTTGGTCGCATCGTATTGGTCAATATTCTGGAAAACTTTCATCATACCATTATTCAGCGCAGTAAGTACGTCGTGTTTTTCGTCAAAAAAATTTTTACATAACGCAAAAAGCACAGGGTAGAAGCGCCGGTAGAGTTGTTCCTGACTCTGGCGATCCCTGCGCCGGCAACCGGCCAATATTTGATCCAGACTATTCAAATGAAATAAATAAGGCGGGCCACCTCACACGCGGCCCACCGCACTGACTATTTTTTAAGAGAATCGGTTGCAATGGAATCGTTTTGCACCGGTTGTGATGGAATTGAATCTGTCCAAATTGAATCTTTTTGCATTGTATCCGTCTCAATAGAATCTACCGGAATAGAATCTACCGGAATAGAATCTACCGGAAACTTCGGAATACTATCGGAGTTTGCCGTACCCGAAGAATCCTCCCGATTCGCGCGCGCTGCATCTGCTGATGGCGTTACACGGTTCATTTCGTTAGTGTCGCACGCTGCCAGGTTTAACAAAAACAGTGCGGCTGCAAATACCAGGATTTTTTCAGTTTTCATGTGAATGGGATTTCAGGTGTGTAAAAATGATCAGTAAATCTTGTCAATAAGATAAACTACAAGGCAGCTGCCATAGGTTGGGTACGAAGAAAAAAATCCTCCTTCCTCCCTTTCTTCCTTCCTCCTTCATCCCATTCTTCCATCTGGCACTATTTTGATATCTGATATCAGAAAACAACTAAAAACATGGCAGATAAGACTTTGAAAGACGTAGCCGAGATCATGAAAGATCTTGATATATGTATGCTCACCACTACTACGAGCAATGGTATGCTGACTTCCCGGCCGATGAGCAACAATCGCCAGGTGGAGTACGATGGCAATTCCTACTTTTTTACGTGGGAGGGTTCGAGGATGGTGAGTGACATTGAAATGGATAGCGGGGTAAACCTCAGTTTCAATGGCGACAACGATATTTATATTTCAATTGCCGGCAAAGCAGATGTTACCCGCGACCGCGAGAAAATGGAAGAACATTGGGTCGAAGAGCTGGAAATGTGGTTTGAAGACGGGCTTGATACCCCGGGCATTGCAATGATTTCAGTGGCCGCAAAACAAATCAAGTACTGGCAGGGAGAAGAAGAGGGGGAGTTGAAGTTGTAAGTTTTCAGTAAATAAGCGATGGGCTGTGGTTTTCTTAGGATAAAGAAAATCACAGCTTTTTATGTTCAGATACCTGCCTGTACTCTTCCTTTTTACCTGCCTGACACCGAGTCGTGCGCAGAACTACGACGAAGCCAAAGTTCCCGCCTACACCCTTCCGCCTGTTTTGCAAACCACAGCAGGTAAGGAAGTCAAAAACAAAAATCTCTGGGAAAAATCGCGGCGACCGGAAATCCTGCGGTTGTTTGAAGATAACATTTATGGGCAAATGCCTACTGCTATCGACAGCAGCAGGTATTTGGTGGTTAAAGAAGACAAGTCGGCAATGGGCGGGAATGCCACTTTGAAGGAGGTGGCCATTGATGTTTTTAAAAATCGTAAATCGGTCAGGATCAACCTGACGCTTTTTGTACCGAACAAACGAAAAGCTGCTGCTCCGGTTTTTTTATTGATCAACAACCGCGGGAAAAACCTGACTGATCCTACCCGCGTGAAAAAAAGTGAATTCTGGCCGGCGGAAATGGTGATCGACAGCGGATTTGCAGTGGCCGCATTTCATGTAAGCGACCTCGCACCTGATGATAAACAAGATTATGTAAATGGTGTTTTGCAGTTGTACCCTGACCAGCTTACCGCTGACAATGGCATGAAAGCAATAGGCGCCTGGGCATGGGGCGCAAGCCGGATGCTGGATTATTTTCAAAAAGATCCCGATATCGATGCGAAGAAAGTATATGTAGTAGGGCATTCCAGAGGTGGAAAAGCCTCATTGTGGGCGGCGGCACAAGACCAGCGTTTTGCAGCTTGCATTACAAACTGCTCAGGGAACACAGGAGCTGCGCTGGCGAAAAGGCAGTTCGGAGAGCGGATCAGCAAGATCAATACGACCTTTCCGCATTGGTTTAATAACAACTACAAGAAATTCAATGACAAAGAAAGCGAGCTGCCCCTCGACCAGCACATGCTGATCGCGCTCGTTGCGCCGCGGCCGGTGTATGCAACCAATGCATCGAAAGATCTCTGGGCTGATCCTACCGGAACATTCCTCGCTCTTAAAAATGCGGAGAAAGTGTACGCACTTTACGGTAAAAAGTCAGCGTTACCAGCCTCTCCACCCGCAGTGGAAAAAGTAATTGCCACGCCGCCACTTGCCTATCATAACCGCGAAGGAATCCATGATATGACCCATTTCGACTGGATGAACT
>NZ_JBHYGF010000065.1:0-12562 GCF_051859145.1 Dyadobacter sp. | reverse complement strand
CGACTGACGCTCTTTTCTCGGCAATGGGTTTTTTGGTAATAAAATTAATAACCCCGCCTGGTGAACCTTCGCTGAACAATGCCCCCGAAGGCCCGCGCAACAGTTCCACCGATTCAATATTATACAGCAAAGGCTGCTGGCTCCACAAGTACAGATTCCCACGTATCCCATTGAATAGCAGAAAACTCGCATCGTTGGGTGAGTAAGCCGTGAACCCGCGGATCTGGAAATTTCCATTCCCATTGTTTGCCTTCATGCCCGTGAATGTACCTGCGATCTCATTGAGGGTAAAAGCCTGCCGGTCACGCAGCGCGGCCGAGGATACTACCTGCACAGACTGCGGTGTTTCGAGCAAAGGAACATCCAGTCGCGTCGAACTGCTGGATGAAGCTACCTGGTAGCTGCTCCTGGCCGCACTGACCGTCACCTCTTTCAGCTCCTGCCGGCTTTCGGAGAGTTGCAGGTTGAGAAAAGGATTTTTCCCTTTGGAGATCTTCATGGATTGGGTATGCGCCGAGTAACCGATGTTGGAAACCGTCAGGATGTAAGCGCCCGGCGTGATCCCTGTAAGTGTAAATTCCCCGTCAGCATCGGTAATAGTTCCCCAGCCGGTGTTCAGGAAAGCAATGGAAGCGCCGGCGACAGGTTCGTGCTCTGCATTGACAATGCGGCCGGTTAATGTGCCCGTTTCAGATTGGGCAGCAGCTTTCAAGCCATTTGTTAAAATCGCTAGTAACAAAATTAAATATTTCAGTTTCATTGGGATACAATTGTAGATACAGCCCGTCGGAAAGCCGAGCGGGTGCGGTTAGGTAAATAAAACAGGAAGTGTAACCTAAGCGCAGGGTGGCGGAACTACAACTGTAAGTGGGGCCTGGTAAGCGGCCAGATGATAACGAAAGGTATGCTGCTGATTGGGAATGAAAGTCCGCTGCAAAAACTCGAATGAAGCGAGCGGAGATGCGAAAAGATGCAGAGAAGGAAGATTTTGAACGCGTTCGCTGGTTTGCTGGTCCTTCTTCGCTTCCTGGGCTTTCAGCTTCTTAGCCAGGAAACAATGCCCGTCGCAATGGAGCTGCGGTTTGTCGCGGTTCTCGCAGAGCACACGTGTAATGTACTCCTTGTTGATCTGGTAATACGCGATGGTACCCCACTGACTGAACGTCGGCAGGATGGTTGCTAATAGCCATATGTAGAGCAGCGTGGTACGCATCATTTGCGGGCAAATATAGCTACGGAATGTTTGCCGACATTTATATTAGATAGAGATTTACCCGATCTTTTACGCAAAACCTCCCGCTTGACAAAGATCACGTGAACTCATGATCGAATTTAGCGACGGCCAGACACAAGTTGTCCGCAAGACTGTTACCCTGCTGCGCTAGCAATCCGCTGGCAGCATTTTTTTGAACGTGGCATTATGAAAACTATAATCATAATTTTTCTCATGATGGTCAACGTAGCGGAACAGCCACGGAAGGTTTTGCTGTTTCATACCGCAGCGGGGCAGCAGCAATGGAAATCGCAGATGAAAGAGCTGGAAGCGGCACAGGATGGAATCCGGGAAAGGAACATTGAAATATAGTCCGTTCCGTACTCTGCACAAAACGCGGGTAAATGGAAAAAGTGGCAGGTCGACAGCTCCGGTGCATTTACTTTCATCCTGATCGGTCGCGATGGCGGCGAAAAGCTGCGGTCCATGAAGTTCTGAAACTAAACAAGCTCTTCGGCCTGATCGACGCAATGCCGATGCGGAGGAGAGAAATGAATGATTGAATGAACCGCCGTGGAACGGGGAATGAGTGAATGAGTGAATAACAAAATAATATTTATGGCCGTGGTAGTGGCGGCTAGATTAAAACACAATTTATGTCTATTACAAAAGAGTCTGATTTACAGGGAATGCAGAAGGCGAGCGAGGCGGTGGCACAAACTTTGAAAAAAATGACCGCTTATGCGCAGCCGGGAATGACCACGAAAGAACTCGACGAGTATGCAGCGGAGTTGCTGAAGGAGTTTGGCGCAAAGTCGGCGCCGCATTCAACCTACAAATTTCCGGGCTGGACCTGTATCAGCGTCAATAATGAATTTTGCCACGGAGTACCTTCTACTAAAAGGAAGTTGCAGGAAGGGGATCTCATTAACATTGATGTTTCAGCTGAGCTGGACGGTTTTTGGGCAGATAACGGTGGTTCGTTTGTACTTGGACAGGATATCCACAAGCACCAGAAGCTCGTGGACGCTTCGAAGGAAATTTTGCTGAAAACCATCCAAAACATCAGAGGCGGCGTCAAAATCGCCGACATAGGTTACCTGATGGAATCGGAAGCGAGAAAACGCGGGTTTAAAGTAATCCGGAACCTGGCTGGTCACGGTATCGGCCGCGGCCTGCACGAACAGCCCAATGAGCTGATGAATTTCAGGAACAAAGCGGATCACAGACGTTTCAAGAAAAACTCGGTTATTGCAATCGAAACCTTCATTTCAACCACATCCTCTTACGCTACTGCGTTAAAGGACGGCTGGACAATGGTCGGAAACAAAGGTGGTTTCATGGCTCAACACGAGCACACCATCGTAGTAACCGACAATGCACCCCTGGTATTGACGGCAATGAATGGGATTAATTAAAAAGTAACCAAACAGCGCCCCGGTATCCCGCGGCGCTGTTTGGTTTCGTCACTCTAATTTGACGTTTTCATTAAGCCAGTCGGATATGCTATGGACTGAAAAAGCATTTAGCTCCCCCCCCCCTCCTACCACGGACAATTGGCTGGTGCGGGGAAGTATTCTTCACTGAAAAACTGACCCGTTGGTCCGTGCTTGTCGATTAATGCGAATTTGATGATGCGCTGTGCGGCTTCTTCTGCTGTGCTCGTGCCCTGGTAACCGGTGAAGTCGGTCTTTGTCCAGCCGGGACAAACTGCATTGACTTTGAACGTGGTATCCCGAAGCTCATAAGCAAGATTGATCGTGTACATGTTTAGCGCAGCTTTCGAAGATTGGTACGCCACATACCTCGTCGGATAGTTGGCATTGCTGAGATCCGCTGCCAGGTTAAGCGACGCCATACTCGTACTTACATTCACAATGCGCGGTTCTTCAGATTTTTTCAGCAACTCCAACATCGCCTGCGTCACGTCCACCACACCGAATACATTGGTTTCATAAACGGTTTTAAAAACGTCGCTGCCCGTCGCAAGCGCCGACTGCTGAAAGCCGCCTGAAATGCCTGCATTGTTGATGAGTATATCCAGACTGCCTGTTTCAGTGGCAATCAAATTCTTTGCCGCTTGGATCGATTGCGGATCCGTAACATCCAGCTGTATAGCCTTCACATTTTCAAATCCTTCTGCGCTGAGCTTTTTTGCTGCGTCCTGTCCGCTATTCAGATTCCGGCTTCCGATGTATACGAAGAGGCCATTTTGGGAAAGCTGCTTGGCTACTTCCAGCCCGATCCCCTTGTTTGCGCCTGTAACTAGTGCTGTTTTCATTTTTGCCTGTTTTGATTAAAAGGTCAAAAGTAGCGGGTTGCTGGGGAGCGTGAATGGACGAATCATTTCAGTTGCTGGACAAATCGCGCAAATCCTCTAAAAAGGCACTTACGCTCTTGCCTGTGCTCTTTTTAAAGAGTCGCGAAAAGTAATCAGGATCATTGAATCCGAGATCATAAGCGAGTTCTTTCACCGGAACGGGCGCATAATGCAGCTTTCGCTGCGCTTCCTGCATCAGCCTGTGCGTGATCCATTCTTTGGGCGAAAATCCGGAAAACTCCTTCACCACGCTGTACAGGTTGCTCGTGGTCATCGCGAGCTTATCAGCAATTGCCTGCACATCCTGCTGCTCGGTCAGGTGTGTTTCCACGGCCAGCTTGAAGGCAACATACTTCGACAGTTTTGCATTGGTAATGCTATCAGGATAGCCTTGCTGCTGATATGCGCTGTTGATCTCGGTGAGCAATGCGTGTAAATGCGCCAGGATAATATCCGCATTCCGCTGCTTGCCGGGCGAATGAAGCAATTTGAACAAAGTAGCAAACAACCCTTTCACACGGATCTTCGACTCTGTGTCGAACGATACTGTATTTGTTCCAAAAGGATTAACCAGGAAGGAATAAGCATGCGGCAGGAGCGCCAGCGCATTTTCATCGAAAGAAACCGCATAATGCTGATCTTCCGGATTGAAAGGCATATTGGTAAAGATCTGGTTGGGTAAACCGAATACCAATTGCCCGTCTGTCAATGTGATTTCCTGCAAGTCCGCCTTGAAGGTCGCACTACCCTGGTCCACGTACATCAGGTAGTAAAATGACAACCGGTGTGGGTTAAACAGCTTTTCAAGAACATCCTCCGGCAGTGGGACCGCGCAATTTTCATTTACAGCAATCGACAATTTCTCGTGGTGTTTGATCTGATCCAGTAAGCCCGTTGTTTCCCGCATTGTTGATTATTTTATGTAAACTAAAACCAAAACCGCACTAATAAATTCCATCGCAGGTTATATTTGTTTTTTACATATACCTTCATGTACAAGACCACTTTCGAAGAACTCTGCGAACGCTTTACCAGCGGCGACTCGGCTGACCTGAGTGCATTGCTGCCGGAAGGGATACAGGATGAAGTCGGACATTTTAATGTGTTCAACCTGGACGAGATTTCACCGACGCAGCGCGAAAGGCCGACGGTATCCTGTGCGTCCCGCGCTTTTTATAAAATCAGCTTTCTCACAGGCCGCTCACAGGCGGACTATCCCGACCGCAGCATTGAAATTTCGAAGCCCACACTTGTTTTTACAACACCCAAAAGTCCGTTCTACTGGTCACCTGCCGGACAGCAAACGGGCATGTTCTGCGTATTCACCGCTGACTTTCTTCATCCGGCAAAAAGTGGTGTGATGATCGATGAGCTGCCTATTTTCAAGTCACCCGAACATCCAATCTATGCGTTGTCCGATGACGACATAGCCCGCACTCAGCGTATTTTCGACAATATGAATGAAGAGATCAACTCGAACTACGCCTATAAGTACGACCTGCTGCGCGCTTACACGCTTGAACTGATCCACCTCGGCCAGAAGTTGCAGTCGACCGTTATGCTGCATCCTAACCACAGCGCCTCCGCCCGCACTACTTCCCTTTTCCTGGAATTACTTGAAAGGCAGTTCCCGCTAGAAAGTCCGCAGCAGAAAGTAATGCTCCGGACTGCCAGCCAGTTTGCAGACCATCTTGCGGTGCATATCAACCATTTGAACAAAGTACTTAAAGAAACCACCGGACTGACCACCACGGAGCTCATTGCCGGAAGGATAGTGCAGGAAGCCAAGGCGCTGCTCCGGCACACCGACTGGAGTATTGCCGAAATCGCCGAAAGCCTGGGCTTTTCAGATTTTGCTCATTTCGCCAAATTCTTCAAAACTGAAACCGCCATCGCGCCCGGCGCTTACCGCAGCCAGACGAAAAGTTTGAATTATACATAAATCTGATTGGTTGTAACAAACCCGCTTGTCGACGAAACGGGGACATTTGCATTGTTTTTAGATCAATACAAAAAGTCCCATGACAACTCAGAAAATAGCATTGGTAACCGGCGGAAGCCGTGGCATAGGCAGAGACATTGTACTTAGTCTTGCCGGAAAAGGAATCGACGTCATCTTCACTTACCGCAGCAATCAGGAGGAAGCCGGGAAAACGGTTGCCGCTGTGACAGCACTCGGTCAGAAAGCAGTTGCACTTCCACTTGACACCAGTGATACCAGCGGATTCGAATCCTTCTTCGAACAAGTTGCAAGCACCTTGCAAACTACATTCAGCACCGACAAATTCGACTTCCTGATTAATAATGCCGGCACAAGCCTCACTGCACCGGTATCCGAAACTACGGAAGCGCAGTTTGATGAGATGTTGAACGTCCATTTAAAAGGCGTGTATTTCCTGACGCAAAAAGCATTGACGCAGCTGCGCGATGGCGGCCGGATCGTCAATATATCCTCGGCGGTAGCGCGTGTCAGCTTTCCGGGTGTATCAGCTTACGCGGTCATGAAAGGCGCGATAGACGTGTACACCAGGTACCTCGCACTGGAACTTGGCAGCCGCGGCATTGCGGCCAATGTGGTTGCACCGGGAGCGGTATTTGGCGGCAGCACCATGGAGGATACCCCGGAAATGCGCGCATTTGTTGCAGGTGCAACTGCGTTGGGGCGCGTGGCTACTCCCGAAGATATCGGCGGCGTGGTGGCATTCCTTTGCAGTGAAGAAGCACGCTGGGTGAATGGACAGCGTATCGAGCTGACCGGCGGGATGAACCTGTAAAGCATCTGCACAAAGGCTGCGGCAAACCTTTCGCTCAAATCACCGGGCTGCGAGGTTTGCCGCGGCTTTTACTTGCTGATATACGTTTCAAATTTCAGGCTCCGGTCTTTTTCAATTACAAAAGCACCGTCCGTTTTAACAGCGGCTGCACCTTCGGAATAAGGCAGGGTATCATTAAATTGAAATCCATAGCAACCTTTCGTTGTTGCGGATGTGAATGAAACTGCATACTTGCCGCCTTTTTCAACAGGGATATTGGGCGCGAAATGGAGCCGCTTTGCGGCCCACCCTATGGAATCAGGTGACGCTACTGTCGAAAACAGCGGCTTACCTTCCGGCAGGCCGGCCGGTGTTGCGCGGTAAATGTGCAAAGTGAGTCCCGCATCAGGATCGCCGTCACGGAATGTCGTGGTGTTTACCGAAGTCAGCTTACCCGTTTTTGTTGCGGTAAAAGACTGGCTCCGCTCCTTTCCGTTGGCTATATCGCATTGTCTTGTAAAACCATCCAACCCTGATGAAATATCAGGTTTTTTCAAGTTGGCCGGACTGCTTTTTTCACCCAACCTAATTCTGATATTTTCAGCCGGGTTACAAGGGATCGGCTCGATAGCGCCATCGGCAGTAAACTTTAATGGCGCCCAGAAATAGTTGGCCAAGGCCTCATTCCTGGCTGCATTGTTCCAGAGATCGCTCCCATAAATGTATACGGTCTCAGAATCAAACTGAATGGTGGAAACGAAAGAAGGCTGCCCGCCGCAGGATTTGTCGCTGATGCGGATACCCTCCGACCAGGGGCCGAGGGGAGATTTGGCAGTGCGGTACGAAGTACCTGTACCAGAGCAATAACCGCAGTTCGGGTCCGAATAGAGCAGATAGTAAATGCCGTTTCGCTTCATCAGGCCAGGCGCCTCCGTCTTGCCCGGCGTTACAGCTTTCACGTGCCTCCCGGTACCTGAAAGAAAATCCGGTGTCAGTTCTTCGATCACGATGGTACCTTTTGTACGCCAGTCAGTGTAGGCTACGTATCCTTTACCATCCTCGTCGACGAAAGTATCGTGGTCTCCATTGTTCAAACCCGCGACATCAGCATCATTGTTTACCGCCAGCGTGGGATTGTCTACCTCGGTAAAAGGTCCGGCGGGGCTGGTGCTTGTAAATACCCTGAAACCAACGCGGTTGTCATACACATTTACCCACAATACATATAAACCTGTTTGTTTGTTGAAGATCACGTGTGGGCGAAAGCAGCCGTAAGTACTTCCATTGCACCTGCTTTGCCAGACCGGGTTCTTTGCGTCGAACAGATAGCCTTTGTCAGTCCAGTTGACCAGATCGGGAGAGGCGTAAACCTTGAAACCGCAAAACGGCGCTGACTTGTTCTGCCACGCAAAACCGCAATCGTAGCTCGTCCCGTAGAGATAATAGGTACCATCAAAATAGGCGATTTCGCCATCGTGCGCATCCACTGCATCGCCTGCTACGTCAAAGCGCGTCACCTGTTTGCCCGCTTCGTTGAAGTTTACAATGCTGACAGGTGAAAGTGATTTCGTTTTCCCGCCGCGCGACTTTTGCTTTCCCTGCGCGTTTGAGTGGTGATTCGGAGCAATGAGCAACAACAGGCAAATGGCGAAAAGCAGTTGCTGAACTGTACTGATTTTAGATTTCATGAGCTTTTTCAAAATACAATCCGGTTAGGAATGCAAACCTAGAAGCCCGAACGAAAGCGGCAAATGGCCGAATTGCATGATCTTTTACATATTTTGCTCAGAAGACCGCTCCCGATAGCAGCTATCAGGGTGCTACAATCACACTAAAATAGCCACGTTTCCCTTGTTGACTACCCATGAATATGAGCTTGTTAGTCCCCTGCCATCGTGGCTGGTAATCGGGTGAAGGTATAAGACCTGGCAACAATCCAATCTGCCTTACCTTACCTGTCGCCACATCGCGCATCCACAGGCTGTACGTAAAAGAAATAGGATCGGTTCTTGTACTCAGGAATGCAACCTGCTTGCCGACAGGTGAGAAGGACGGATTGGTATCAATCCAGCCGGGCTGGGTTTCAAAGTAGCGCGACTCGCCGGTACCCTCGGGAGAATAAAACGTAATGGCGACGCGGTAATCTTTCCCGCCACCTTCACTGCGGGCTCGGGATATTGCAATGGAGGTATTATCGGGTGACCAGTCTAGCTCTGCCTGTCTGATGCCGTTCAACTCACTGGCTGGCAGCTCAGGAGTCAGCGGGATCGCACTTCCGCCTGCGGTTGACACTTTCCATAGCCTTGATGTTTGCTCCGAAACTGTTGAAAAACCAAGCCACTTGCCGTCGGGCGACCAGGCTAACCCGTATTGCTGCGCTGCCGGGACACCAGGAATTACCCGCTTCTGTTCCGAAGCTATATCGTAGATTACGAAACCATTTTCTGCATAAGAGTAATAAGCGAGTTGCTTTGCATCAGGCGAAAACCTGCCCCCGCTTACCTGCTTTCCGATGCGTTTGACAGCTACCTCTTTCTCATTTTCAAGCCTGGCCAGATACAATGCAAAATCGGACTGGCCGGGGCTGTTTTGATCGAAAACTGTATAAAGCGCCCACTTCCCGTCCACGCTCACATCGCCGCCTGCCACATACTCCGAAGTCCCGAATGCGGGATAAAACGCGGATTGCGATAAAGGTCCGCTGCTAACCATCACTGCATTGGAATTCACGTCCGGCGCGCCTTCAGCTTTGGATACAATGCGGGCAACCAGCTGAGCGCCCTGAGCGGCAACGGGGACACTGATTGATTTTTGATCCGCTTTAACGGTCCGGTAAGTTTTGAATGGCCCCAGCTCACTGCTGGCAATCTGAATTTCGTATTCCTCGGCCTCCGTATTCGCGACATCCGGGCAGGGACTGGTGATGCAGACAATGCGGTATTCTTCCCACGTCAGGTTATAATTACCGTTGCTGACAGCAATCCGCAGCCCCACCGGTCGCACCAGTTTTGACGGATCCACTTCTTTGTCTGTACATGAAAGCAATATTGTAAATGTGACCAGCAGCAGCAGGGCTCGTTTCATAGAAGATCGTTTAGAAATTGACTGTTTTAAGACGTTTGTTACCTCCAAATGGTTGGCACTGTGGGGATTTTTCAAATATGTCCATTGCCAGTTTTCTTTCCTGTGAACATATCTCAAAAACATTTTCGGTATTTGGAGCGTGCTGAGTGTAAAACCGGTTTATTACCTTCGTGCAAAAGCGAAGTCCGGATTGTGGTTTTCAGATTCCTGGATCAGTTTTTGTTACTCAATCTGCGGATTCACTCAATAATATGGCATCAGGATTTTTTGCGATTTTAGACGATATAGCCTTCTTAATGGACGACGTCGCATTGGCGACCAAAGTGGCAACCAAGAAAACAGCGGGTATTCTCGGCGACGACCTGGCGGTGAATGCAGAAAAGGCAACGGGATTTTTGTCCGAGCGCGAGCTGCCGGTTTTGTGGGCTATTACAAAAGGTTCGCTGCTGAACAAGCTCATCATAGTCCCGATCGCATTACTTTTAAATGTATTCCTCCCGGTGGCGATTACCTACATCCTGATCTTAGGTGGGTTATACCTGGCTTATGAAGGGGTTGAAAAAATCGTTGAATACTTCTTCCATCATCCCAAAAAGGAAAAATCTGTTGTTGAACAACGCGAGCAGGAAAGCCCCGAAGCTGCGGCCGTCAATGAAAAAGCAAAGGTTAAATCGGCGGTAACTACTGATTTTATCCTTTCCATTGAAATCGTCATTATCGCATTGGGCAGCGTGCTGGAAGAAAGCCTTGCGATTCAGATCATGACCGTTTCGGCAGTTGCATTGGTAGCCACAGTCGGGGTGTACGGCATTGTCGCATTGATCGTGCGATCAGACGACGCGGGTTATAAGCTGATCAAAAAATCCAATGACAAAGGTTTCCTGTCCAAAGTGGGCCACGTGCTGGTGAAGGCGCTGCCTGTCATGATCAAGGTCTTAGGCGCTGTCGGCACCGTAGCATTGATATTGGTAGCGGGCGGCATTTTTGTTCATAATATCAAATACTTCCACCACATTCTCCCTAACCTTCCTTCTATCATCAAAGAGGTTGCCCTCGGCCTCGGTGCGGGACTGATTGTTTTTTTGTTGGTAAGCCTTTTCACAAAAGTATTTTCTATCGGTAAACACTAGGTTGCATTCAAGGCGCTCCTGCCTGTCAGCTCAATAAACCCCTGAGCTGAGTAACCAAAAAATTATTTTACATACAAAACGTGAATTTACAATTTCATTTTACATACATTTAATGAATTAATTGTTGATAAAATGAAAGGAACCAATCTCGGGGAATTTGAGGAACTGGTGCTGCTGACCATTGCCGCGCTCGGCCAGGAAGCTTACAGCGTCGCGATTTGCGACGAGCTGGAAAGATATACCGGCCGCTCCGCCAAACTCGGCGTCGTGCATGCGGTACTAAACCGCCTTGAAGAAAAGAGCCTGACTAAAAGTTACCTGGGCGACGCAAGCGCAACCCGGGGCGGAAAACGGAAGCGGTTTTATGAGGTAACCCACGCAGGCAAGGTAGCACTTACGCGCGCCAAGGAAGTACGCGAGAACATCTGGCGGAACATTCCCGGCTTTAACCTTGAAGGTTCGATATGAAAGAGACTACCCCCAGGCCCCCTAAATGGGCGACCGATTTCCTGAGATGGTACTGCCGGCCTGGCCTGGCTGAGGATCTGGAAGGAGATCTGTTCGAGTATTTCACAAGAAACCTGCGCAACAAAGGAGCCAGACGGGCGCGCCTGATCTACATCATAGACGTGATCAAGTTCCTGCGGCCTTATACCATTCGAAAAATAGATCCACTCACCTTTTTGTCCCATTTCTTTATGATCGGCAGCTACTTAAAAACGTCGCGGCGCAGTCTGGTGCGCAACAAATTGTTTTCGATGATCAATATCATTGGCCTGGCTGTGAGTATGTCGGTGGGGCTGCTGGTGATTTCCATTGTGAGCGACCAGCTGTCGTACGATGATTTCCATGAGAAAAAAGACCGCATTTACCGCGTTATTACGCAATTTCAAGACAACGGGCAGTCTCCTATTAACCTGGCGTCTACCTCCGTGAAAGTGGCGCAACGCATTCAGGAGGCGGTTCCGGGAATCGAAAACTTCACCCTGATGCGCCGGGGCTTTTGGGGCGACGCGCAGGTCGGACAAAATATTTTCCCGATCGAAGCGACGTGGGCCGATCAATCCTTTTTCAAAGTTTTCACCTTCCCATTGATCGCAGGCGACCCGGCAACCGCGCTCAAAGAACCCTACTCGCTGGTACTTACAGCGAAAACGGCCGAAAAGCTCTTTGGAAGTACCGACGCAATCGGCCGCACCGTGCGGTTTGATACCCTGGACTACCAGGTAACCGGCATTGCCAAAGATGTGCCGCACCTGTCCCATATCCGCTTTGACGCGCTCATTTCCTTCGCCTCGGCAGATGCGCTGATCGGCAAGAAAGATGATAACTTTTATGCATGGAACAGTGTATGGTCCAATTACGTCTATATCACCGTTCCAAAAGGCGGCTCAACGGCAGGCATGCAGCGCGCGCTGAACAAGCTGAGCGAATCAGAAAACAAAGCTTTACAAACCGCCAAAGTGACGGTTTCGCTGCAACCGATGCGCGAAATTATGCTGGGACAAGACCTTTCCAATAACATCGGGCCCAAGGGAAACCCCAAGCTATTGTGGGCGCTAGGTGGGCTCGCCTTTGTAATCATTCTTTCTGCCTGTTTCAAGTACACCAATCTTTCCATCGCGCGTTCCCTGCGCCGTGCCCGGGAAGTGGGCGTGCGAAAGCTGATTGGCGCGCACCGGAGCCACGTACTGGGACAGTTCATTGCCGAGGCAATCATGATTTCGCTGCTTGCATTGCTGTTCTCGTTTGGACTCTACGCGTTTATACGTACAGAGTTCCTGGCGCTTGATCGTCAGATCGCCTACCTTTTCACATTGGACCTCTCGCTGGCAACAGCACTCAGCTTTATTGCCCTGGCGGCTGTCACGGGTTTCCTGGCGGGCTTATTACCTGCCATGTTCTTTTCGAAAATCAGCGCATTATCGGTGATGAAAGACAGTGGCGGACTTAAACTTTTCAAGCGGATCGGTTTGCGCAAGACGCTGATTGTAGTGCAATACGTACTTTCCCTGATCTTCATCGCCACTACCATGGTTGGGTACGGACAATACAAAGGTTT
>NZ_JBHYGF010000064.1:0-12593 GCF_051859145.1 Dyadobacter sp. | reverse complement strand
CGGATTGCCTTGATGTGGGTAAGATCAACGGCATTGAAGCGGGTGTATTTACCATCAGTAATATTGGCGATGTATGAAATAAATCCAGTGTTCCGGGTGGCAATTACTACATTCACATTGCCTTCATGGTAATCTTCCAGCTGGATCAACGGGTTTTTAAGTACGATATGGCTGGCGGTTTTCAGCGATTCAATGCCATTGGCACCTTTATCTGCATACGAAGCCTGCAAAACATACGCGCCTTCATTTCCTTTCCCGATGTGCTCTGTAAGTTTCATGCTGTTTGTCAAAGGCGTTTTTTGAGTTGCCTGTCCCATCGATAGGATGTAGCTGGCTATTTCCTTCGCATTTGTTTCGGACAAATCTGCGTGCGGCGGCATCGGGTACGATCCCCAGTTACCACTTCCGCCGGTAATGATCTTGCGGCCGAGCAGCGCATCTGCACCTTCCTTGCCGGCATATCTTTTTGCTATCTCTTTCAATGCAGGTCCGATGGATTTCGTCTCGGGCGTGTGACAGGCTTTGCAATCCAGCGAAGCGTACAACCTGGCAGTACCTGCATAACGAAGATCCGTTTCACCATCGGAGGTCAGGGCACCGGCGAGGTCTTTTCCATAAGGCAGGTAGTTGAAACTTACTTTCACACG
Organism: Dyadobacter sp.; assembly: GCF_051859145.1. GTDB lineage: Bacteria > Bacteroidota > Bacteroidia > Cytophagales > Spirosomataceae > Dyadobacter. The sequence continues at coordinate 11,946 of NZ_JBHYGF010000064.1, read as the reverse complement.
CTGCTGATCTATCTTCCCATCTTCCTTATCGCTCACTTTTACCTGGTAGTCAAATGCTGAATTATCCCAGTAAAAGCTGCGGTTTGCCTTTGTTGCTATGTCAACCACAGGAGGTGTATTCCCTACTTTCACCTGCGTGGTCGCTGTTCCTTTGCCACCATTCTGGTCTGACACGGTGAGTACCACATTGTAAGTTCCGGGCTTGCTGAATGTGTGCTTTAACTCTTTGCCGGCGGCAGTTTTGCCACCAATTTTCCAGGAATAGGAAAGCTTGTCACCGGCGTCAAAATCTTTTGAATCTTTGGCCGACAGTGCAACAGTAAGTGGAGCTGCTCCTATTGTCTTGTCGATTTTCAATGCAGCAACCGGATTGCGGTTCCCTTCCGAGTATTCCACCCGGATAATACCTGAATCTGTGTTTCGGGCAAACCAATTAGTACCATAAGCCAGCAGGTAAACGGCGCCATCCGGGGCGATCTGCATATCCATCGGCGCTACTACTTTCAGTTGCGGCAAAAAAGGCTCCATACTTACATAATTTCCGTCTTTGTCCATGGTAACAGCCAGGATCCACTTTCTGATCCAGTCGTAGATAAACAGCTTTCCACTGTAATACTCAGGCAATTTGTAAGGCGCATTGGGATAAAGATCGCTGTAATACACCGGTCCGGCCATGGCGCTCGCGCCGCCTCTTCCTACCTGCGGCCACTTTTTGGAAGGACCTTTTCCATACCAGATGAATGCAGGCTGTGCAGCCGGCAATTCTTTCACACCTGTGTTATTCGGCGAATCATTGATCGGGCGTTTCGGATCTTTTCCGGGACCTTCTTTTTTTGTTTCAAAATCGTAGTCCGGGAAAACTTCATTATCACCCAAAAAATAGGGATATCCGAAAAAGCCCGGCTTCCGCGCCTGGTTGATCTCGTCATAACTCAACTTGCCCTCACTCGCCGGCACTTCGGTGTCCGGGCCCACATCTCCCCAGTATACATATTTGGTTTTAGGGTCTACCGACATTCTGAATGGATTTCTTACACCCATTGCAAAAATTTCCGGCTTACCTAGTGAACCGTCTTTTGGGAATAAGTTACCATCAGGGATACTGTAAGTTCCGTCCGCCTCCGGCTTGATCCGCAATATCTTTCCCCGAAAATCATTGCTGTTGGCCGTCGATGCCTGATCGTCCGCCAGTTCTCTTCCCGGTCTTTCATCGATCGGGTTGTGTCCTTCTATTTCTTCTGCATTGGTATTATCTCCGATTGACAAATACAAAAATCCCGCAGAATCAAAAGTAAGATAACCCGCTGAATGACAGCAATACTGTCGCTGGGTAGGCACTTCGAGCAGCACCTTTTTAGACTCCTGGATCAGCTTACGGTCTTTGAGTTCAAAGCGCGCCAACTGGCTGACGTGCCTGTCCCCTGCGACTCCGTAATAAAAGTATATCCAGTTGTTATTTTTAAAATCCGGGTCTGCGGCTACCCCCAGCAAACCGTCTTCAATGCCGCTAAACACATTGAATTGGGAGATCGTCGAGAGTTCTTTGGTCTTGTTATCAAAGTAGCGGACGCCGCCTTTCCTTTCCGCCACAACAATGTCGTAATTCGGTAAAATGGCCATTTCCATCGGCTCGTCTAAGCCCGAAACGACGGTGGTGTAGGTAAACCGGCTCGAATCCGGCACAGTAACGGGAACGGATTGCCGGGGATCAATAGCCCTGAACAGCGGCTTTTCCTTTTTCGGAGCGGAGGCAATGCTCAACAGGCCAATAGACAGCAGCCCGCTTAAATACAAGATCTTTTTCACTTGAAACACATTAAGTATGTTACTGATCAGTCAGATACGTTGGACTAATTTACAAATGTAGAAAAACAGACTTGCCACATCTTTCATGTGGCAAGTCTGTCATCTTTAATAATTAGGATTTTGGGTGATAGATCCGCCTGATCTGTCTATCTCAATTTGCGGAACAGGGAAGACTTCGTTTTTCCCCGCAGTAAAATTATTCCCTTTTCCATTAGACGCAGGTTTTTGAGAGTAGGTTTTCATGGTTTCCACCAGCGTATTCCAGCGGATCAGGTCAAACAAACGGTGGTATTCCATAGCGAGCTCCACGCGGCGTTCGTGGCGGACTGCCTTGCGCAGATCGTCCGTTGCTTTCACATCCGGCAAAGCTTTCTCGGCAATGCTCGCAACCCTTGAAACCGCTTCCACATCTTTTCTCATACTGCCGGAAGCACGCTTGCGGACCTGGTTAATGTAATCTGCGGCTTCTGCTTTGCTGCCGCCGCTTTCGATTAATGCTTCTGCGTACATCAGCAGCACGTCGGCATAACGGATCGGATGGTAAGTCCACGCATCATTTCCCCAACCTTGTCCGCGCCTTACTTCGGGGAGATACACTTTCCGGTTGTGGTAACCTGTGTTGGGATAGGTAGAAAAATCCAGTACTTCTTTCGTTCCATTGACTTTCGGGAACACATCACCCGGCTGAATTACGGTGAAGAGTAAACGCGGGTCACCCGGCTCAAACTCATTGACGAGATCCTGCGTAGGCATATCAAAGCCCCAGCCGCCCGTCGCCCCGCGCGGCGAGCAATATACAGGAGTGGTACTGCCATTAATAGGAATAGCAGGATCGTCACCCATAATAATGGAAAACACTGCTTCTTTGGTCTTGTAACCATGTTCGAGGAAAATTTCCTGGAACTGCGGATGTAGCGCAAATGCCTTGGAGTCGATTACCTTCTTGGCGGCGTCACGCGCTTTCGCATATAATGCAACATCATCTTTGGCAAAAAACAGGTAAGTCCGTGCCAGCAATGCCAGTGCTGCTTCCCTTGTCGCTCTGCCGATCTCGCCAGGCTGGATGCTCGTAGCCGAGAGCATGGCAGGGTCACTGCTTACTGCGAGCAGTTCCGATTCGATAAATGCAAATATCTCTTTGCTTGTAGCCCGGTTCAGTTTCGTGCGGTCGTCCACAGTCAGCGTTTTTGTTACCAGCGGCACGCCACCGAAAACCTCGGCAAGCTCAAAGTAAAACATCGCTCTCAAAAAGCGGATTTCGTCCAGGTAGCGGTTTTTCAGATTCTCAGCCAGTGGGGCTCCGCTTGCATCGATCAGATCTGCTGCGGGCAACTTTTCAAGTGCCACATTGCAGTTACCTATCGCATTGTAACGTGCTGTCCAGTAACCTGTAAGTGTTTCGTTGGATGCTATCGCGCGGCCAAAGCCCAGGTCTGTTACGGATGGACGGTCACCTGCGTCGGAGCCGCCTTTGTCGCTGTCGTCCGTGGTCATATTTCCCAATTCTGCACGGGCAGCTTCATAACCCCAGAAATCGTAAAATCCGCGGTAGCAGGTGATCAGTGATTTAAAACCTGCATCGGGTGATTTGTAAAACGTTTCGTCGGTCAGGTTACCCGGAGGAGTACGGTCTAAAAACTCATCGGAGCAGGATGTGCCGGTCAGTACCAGGCAGCACACCAGCATCATGAATGATAATTTTTTCATATTTCTATTCCTGTTTAAGAATATATTCGAGAGTGGATCTATTTAAAATTTCGCATTAATACCAAACATCCAGGTGCGCGCCTGAGGGAAATATCCCTGGTCGATACCCATTAATTTAGGGTCTGTCGATCCCATTTCAGGATCAAGTCCGCTGTATTTGGTAATGGTAAAAAGGTTTTGAGCGCCTACGTACAGTCTCACCTGCTTGGTTTTGACTTTTTGTAAAAGACCGGCCGGAAGGCTGTAACCCAGCTGTATGTTTTTCATCCGCATGTAAGATCCGTCTTCCACGAAATACGAGGATACGTTTGTATTCAGACCTGCATTCTGCGAGATCTTGTAGTACTCGTTTGTACTGCCCGGACCGTTCCACGCTTTTTCAAGAAAACCTTTCGGCGCATTGTACCAGCCTGTTCCGGCTTCGGTATCGTAACGCAGAATGTTCATAACGTCATTTCCCTGGGAGCCCTGGATGAATGCGCTCAGGTCGAATCCTTTGTAAGCTGCATTCAGTGTAAAACCGTAGATGAAATCCGGCCAGGGGTTCCCGATTTTGGTGCGGTCGTCTGCATTCAGGATATTGTCACCATTGATGTTGCGGAAACGGATATCGCCCGGAGAAGAAAGCCCTTTTTGCGGACTTGCATTCACCTCGTCCTGCGTCTGGAAAATCCCGTCGGTCAGCCAGCCCAAGTAATAACCCACGGGCATTCCCTCTTCTGTTTTGCTGATCGTTTCGCCGAGGTGGGCTGTGGAATAGATCGGCTCACCGCCGCCAAGCGTGGTTACTTTGTTGGTAAAGGTTGAGAAAGTTGCCTTAATGCCGTATTGGAAATCACCAACCGCATTGTCGTAACCAATTGCAAATTCCCAGCCTTTGTTCACCATTTTACCTGCATTGGACCAGGGTGAATTGGGGTATCCCAGTGTAGTTGGCAATGGGACAATGAGCAGCATGTTGTCGATTGCCTTATTGAAGTAATCGGCAGTGAAGTTGATTTTACCGTCCAGGAACGCAAGATCCAAACCTAAGTCAGTTTGCGTGGAAGTTTCCCATTGCAGCATAGCATTCCCGATGCTGCTCCGGCCTGCACCCAGGTAAGCCGTGGTATTATTGCCAAAAAGATAGCGGCCATTATTTCCATAAGTCGAAAGATAGGCGCCGTTAGAAACATTCTGATTTCCTATCATACCATAGCTCGCCCGCAGCTTTCCGCTCGTCAGCCATTTCGGAGCGGCGTCTTTGATGAAGCTTTCCTGCGTAAAATTCCAGGCGGCGGAAACGGAAGGGAATGTACCCCAGCGGTAATCTTTCGCAAAGCGCGAAGTCCCGTCGCGGCGCACATTGGCTGTAAGAACGTAGCGGCCTCCATAGGAATAGCTCACCCTTCCAAAAAATGAATTCAGCGAATTGGAGTAAGTATAACCTGAGGCGGCCGGGTTGATGGTAGCGGAGTTGATGATCCGCATATCAGGATCATTATTAACCACACCTTGCTTGGAAGCACCGTATTCAAGTCCTTTTGTTTGCTCCGCCGAGGTACCTACCAGCGCATTCACGCGGTGCTGGCCCCACACCTGATCAAAAGCAAGCGTATTTTCCCAAACAAAGTAATTGGACCAATACGAATAATTGCTCACCGTATTGAAGTTGCTATAATCATATCCATTGAGATAGTACTGCGGTGTAAATCCGTTCGACAATGCACGGTTGATATCCAGACCGAAATTACTTCTGAATTTAAGCGGCTCGATAATCTTCACTTCCAGATTGGCACCGCCCTTCAAGCTGATCCCCTCCCAGATACTCTGGCGCATTCTTTCGATCTGACCAACGGGGTTAGGTTTGTTTGAATAGAGTACACCTGCATATTTTGAAAATGCATTGCTCGCATCATAATTCTGCATGATCGTCTGGTAAAAAGAAGGGATATTGGTGAGGTTATCCCTGTAAACAGGCGTGATCGGATCGGCAGTCATCGCGCTGAAAATGGTACCCGAGAATGGATTGTTCTCATCGATATTCTGGCGGCTTTCGTATACGACAGCTATGTTGCTTCCCAGGCGCACACGGTCATTAATATCTGCATTTACATTATTTCGCCACGAAATCCGGCGATAGTCAGACCCGCGCACGATCCCTTTCTGATCCATATAACCTACTGATGAAGCAAAATCCACTTTCCTGCTTCCACCCGATACCGTGATGTTGTAGCTCTGCACCGGCGCGTTTTTTTGCGTGATGTACTTCCACCAGTCGGTACCTTCCGCGCCCGTATTGGCGCGCACAAATGCCAGCGCCTCTTCCTTCATGGAAGGGGAAATCGGCGGAGTGACGCCTACTGCCTCGGCAGCGCGGTTTTTGTATGTGATAAATTCCTCTGCATTCAGCATGTGAGGACGTTTCCAGGGCGATTGCAGTCCGTAATAGCTGTCAAATGAAACATTCACAGATTCAGATTTGGTACCTCTTTTGGTGGTGATAATGACCAGCCCGTTTGAAGCACGTGACCCGTAAATAGCAGCCGCCGAAGCATCCTTGTGAATGTCCATTGTCTCGATATCATTGGGATTGAGCCAGCCGATTCCGCTTTGCGGAAGACCATCAACGATGTACAAAGGCTCATTTGAATTATTGATCGAACCGATGCCGCGGATGCGCACTACGCCGGCAGATCCCGGGCTACCGCTGCTCTGCGTGACCATTACCCCGGCCGCTTTCCCCTGCAATGCATCAGATGCGGTGCGAAGCGGCATATTCTGGATTTCACTTCCACCAACGGAGGAAACCGCGCCCGTAACATCTTTCTTGGAAACAGAACCGTAACCTACCACAACAACTTCTGAAAGCGCCTTTGAATCAGCTGACAGCTTCATGTCAATTACCGACCTGCCATCCACCGGAAGTTCCGCAGAGAGGTAACCGATAAAGGAGAAAACGAGCGTCGCGTCCTCAGGTACATTGGATAACGTATAGTGACCTGTGTTATCGGTGGTAGTTCCGTTGCTTGTATTTTTGATAATGATACTTGCTCCCGGCAGCGGCTCTCCGGTAACTGCATCCGCAACAACGCCCGAAACGGTCAATGCAGCCTGATTAGCCGCGGTACCGCCTGCGGAAGCCAGCGATTTGGAATGCTGAATACCCGATGTATTCTGGTCTTTTTGTGACTTCTGCCCTTCCCTGTCTTCGATTTCTTCTTTGGTGTAGATCACATAAAAGTTGTCTCTCAGTTTCCGGAATGCCAGTTTGTTGGGTTCCAGGATTCTTTTGAGGTAAGATTCAAGGGACGAAGCTTTTCCTGAATCCTTGATTTTGATCCCGGCCACGTATCCGGAATTGTACAGAAAGGATACATTGAATTGCTTTTCGAGGTCCCGCAACTTACTTTCGAGCGTGACGGCTTGCTCCGGGTTATTTGTTGGAGCAGTGACTTTGTCCGCCCGCGAGAGTGCGATGGACTGCGCGGTTGCCTGTGCCAGGAAGCAACTGCAGAGCGCAAAAAGTTTGAGTGTAATAATTAATCGTTTCATAGGCAAAGGCTGCAAAAGGGTTTGTTTGAGTAAGAAAATGATTGGATCACAAGCATTTAATTCTGCATTGTGATTGTATAGTAACATTTCCTTCGCCTTACCGCCATTTCAAATTAAAATTTTACAAAATGGAAGTGCTCTAACCTGCCCGTACAATTCAACTTGCCTTTAAATCAACAGTTTATATTTTAAAATACAAATAAATTAATTATTAATAATCTATTTTATTAATTGTGAATACATAGATTTTGCAAATGAGCTGTGTATCTGTTTTTACTTATTTTCTTTTCCGATCTGTGATTGTTAGCTCCTTCCCATGCTGAGCGATCATTACGCCAGATGCTTCTGCAATACCCTGGATCAGTATCTCAATGTTGTCTGTGGGCACAGAACCTGTGATTTTGCGCGTCAGTAACCCGGGGGTTTCTGCGTTTATTTTGAAGTCGTAAGTATCTTCCAATATCTGAGACACTTCTTCAAGGGTAGTATTATTGAAAATCAGCTTGTGCTCTTTCCATGCTGAATACTGGTAGGCTTGTACATTCTCGCGTACATAATCGGAAGGGTTACCGGTAAACTTTACCATTTCCCCGGGCTTCATAATGAGCGTCTCGTTTTCAGCATCGTTCAGATTGCATTGTACCTTACCCTGGGCGAGGACAACGCGGGTGCCGCTTTTTCTGTTGGCCACTGTAAACTGCGTCCCGAGCACATCGAGGCTGAAATCCTTTGCAGTACGGACGCGGAATTTACGGTTGTCCTGCGTGTGGATTACTTTGAAATAAGCCTCCCCTTTCAGGTTAATTTCGCGAAGCTGCTCATTTCCCCAGTTGGAAAGATAGGTGATTTCCGAGTTGCCGTTCAGCGTCACTTCCGAACCGTCGGGGAGCATTACTTTCCGCACTTCGCCATAACCGGTTTGTTCCCGGACCATTTCAGCCCGGCTCAGATAGAAGTATATGCCGGCGCCAGCCAGCACAACCAGCAGAATAGAAGCCGCAATCCGCAGCATGCCAGCATAGATTGTTCTTCTTTCTGGTTGGATCAGCGATGTACTTTCCTGCTCCAACGCATGCTCAATTCTCTCGAATATGCTTGCTTCCAAAGCGGGTAAGGCGCGTTTGGACAGGCGCTCGGTAAAATCTGGCCGGTTTTCATAACTCAGGTACCATTCTTCCAGCTCCGCGCGCTCTTCAACGGAAGCAGCCCCTGCCCTCTCCCTTTCCAATAAATATTGTAACCGCTCCCTGTCCATTGATGATCAAACTTCTTTAATAGTTACTAGTAACATTCAGGCCTGACTTCCGTCATTTAGTGCGTTCTTTTTTTCTGATACCTTATCTAAAACCACGCTCCGCAAGCAAAATTAGCAACAATGTAAAATCTTTCAGATTGGCCCGGATAATCCGGATCGCCTTGCCCATCTGCTTTTCCACGGTATCGACAGGAATGTTCAGCTGAGCTGAGATTTCTTTGTAGCTCAGGTTTTCACGACGGCTGAGCTGATATACTTTTCTGATCTTCTCGGGCAGATTCTCAATACTTTTCGCCAAAGCCCCGGCCAGCTCTTCATAGTACAGGCTGTCTTCAATGTAGTTTTGTTCAACTTCATGCGTATGGGCCAGGTGATCCAGATACGCATTCCGGATTTTTCTCGAACGGATCAGGTTGTAAATACGGTAGCGGAGTGCACCAAAAAGATAGGCTTCCAGGGAAACGGTGATGATCAGCGTTTCCCTTTTTTCCCAAATGTCAACGAAAATTTCCTGGATTATTTCCTCGCACTCTTCCCTCAGCAGCAGCCGTTTGTAAGCGGAATCGAACAACCGCCGCCAGTACTTCCGGTATAGTTCGGCAAAAGCATTCCTGTCGCTCTGCCGTAGACGGTAAAGCAACTCTTCTTCTTCTTGCCGGTGAGGGTTCTCTGGATTAATGATGCTGGTAATTTACAGAATGCAATTACCAAAATTTTGCGAAATAACGACAATGTGGTTGAAGGAATGGATCAGGCGCTGAGCACACTTTCATGCTGCACACTTTTCAAAATCTCATAACTATGGATCCGCGCTTCGGGATCGTAGATGTGGCTGGTGACCATCAACTCGTCGAGCTGGGTATGTTTCTGAAAGTACGCCAGATCGCTGCCGATTTTTTTTCTGTCTCCGATGAATGTGTATTTCATCATTTCCCGCACGGCAGCTTCTTCGTATTCTCCCCAAAGTCCGTCCATACTATCGACAGGCGGCTGCAAAGGCCGGCGTTTACCCGTTATAATACCCGTGGCAAGCTGAAAGAAAGAAGTCGCAAGCCGCTCTGCTTCCTGGATAGTATCTCCGGCGATCACATTGACACAAGCGATGACATAAGGCTGCGCGAGGTATTTGGACGGCTTGAAATTGCGGCGGTAGAGTTCAATGGCGGTCATGAACTGCGTGGGCGCGAAGTGACTTGCAAATGCATAAGGCAATCCCAAATGCGCCGCCAGCCTTGCGCTATCCGTACTTGAACCTAAAATCCAGATCGGAATATCCAGCCCCTCGCCGGGAATGGCGCGCACTTTGGAGTTGCTGTTCTCTGCTGAAAAGTAGGTTTGCAATGCGATCACATCGTTCGGAAAATCCTGCGCCGATTCCATGTAATTGCGTCTCAGTGCGCGGGCAGTCACCTGGTCTGTTCCCGGAGCACGACCCAGTCCAAGGTCAATGCGATCAGGATACAGCGACGCGAGTGTACCGAACTGCTCGGCAACAACCAGCGGCGCGTGATTGGGTAACATAATGCCGCCACTGCCGACGCGGATCGTTTTTGTGCCCCCGGCAATGTAGCCGATCAGCACCGACGTAGCCGAACTCGCGACACTTGCCATATTGTGGTGCTCCGCGAGCCAGTACCTTTTATAGCCCAATTCCTCCACCCGCTGCGCCAGTCGCAGGCTATTTTTGAAAGTGGTTGCCGCATTATTCCCTTCTGTGATCGGCGCGAGGTCGAGAATGGAAAAGGGTATATCCTGAATAAGTTTGTCTGCCATGTCGATTACTAACTGTAAGATTGCTATCTATCAAAAACGTTTTAATGCATTCTGAGTTCCTTACTTGCAACTGACGTGAGCGGCGGCACGACGTATAACTTTCAAAAATTTTCACCCCAAATCTTGCGCGTAACAATTTTGTTCCTATTTTTGCACCACGTTTCGGATACGCCCAAACGATTTAGAGAGATGGCAGAGTGGTCGATTGCGACGGTCTTGAAAACCGTTGACTGTAACAGGTCCGGGGGTTCGAATCCCTCTCTCTCTGCCGAGAGTGCGAAACATGAAAAAAACCCCGTTTTAAGCGGGGTTTTTTCGTTTTTGGATTAAACCAAAATATGGAGCTTACTCTTCTCAGCACTTACAAGCTTGATGCATAGTTGCCAAATCCCCCATTTGCCACTATCTTGTTTTCCTGAAAAACACAAAATGGCCTACTACATCACCCTATTCTCTCCCGACACCTACCATACATTCACGCAAACTGAGCGGTCGATCTCTGGTTTTCGCGAAAATCAAAAAACGCAGGCAAATGCAATCAAAAAAGGTGATAAGCTGATTGCTTATGTAACCAAATTGTCCCGTTGGGCTGGCATTCTGGAAGTTACGGGGGAATATTTTATCGACAACGCGCCGGTTTACTCGGACGATGATGTGTATACCTTGCGGTTTCCGGTGAAGGAAATTGCCTGGCTCCCGCTCGATCAGGCGCTTCCTGTGGACGATGAGGAATGCTGGACCAGTCTTTCTTTTACCAGAAATCTACCCAGGAAAAGTACTGCGTGGACCAATATGGTGCGAGGCAATTTGCGCCGTTTCGAAGAGGAGGATGGAGCCTGGATTGAATCTTATTTGAAAAGACAATTATCAGCTCCCAAAATTTTCCCACTCAGCGAAAGCGACCATCGCAAGCTGGTCACATTGACCGTCAAAACGCAGGAAAGCAAGGAAGTGGAAGTATCGGTACCCGTGAAAGAAGAGCAGGAACCGGCCCCGACGTCCGAAAAAGATGATGTCCGCGAGTCGATCCGGGTGCAAGCAATGCTGTCGCGCCTTGGTGAGAGGATGAAGCTGAAAATTTGGCTTCCGAAAAGTGACAGGCAAAGAGTGCTGGCAGTTTGGAAACCGGAAACTGACTCACTCCTTACCACGCTGCCCCTGAACTATGACAACATTACGCTGAAAACCATTGAAAATATCGACGTACTCTGGATCAAAGGCCGGTCGATCGTCCGTGCTTTTGAAGTGGAACATACCACTTCCATCTATTCCGGCATCCTACGAATGGCCGATCTGATGGCCTTGCAACCCAATCTGGACATCAGCGCCCACATCGTAGCCCCAGCCGAGCGGCGCGAAAAGGTACTGCAAGAAATCTCCCGCCCCGTTTTCGCACTTTTAGAGAAAGGGCCTTTGAAAGAGTCTTGCACTTTTATTTCCTATGAGGCGGTTACGGAATTGTCGGCGGAAAAGAGGCTTGAATATATGAATGATAAGGTGCTGGATGAGTATCAGGAGCGGGCGGGGGATTTGGATTGATGCCCTAAGACTGAGCGATTTTAACCGACTCGAGTAATACTAGGTCATAATTTATATGATTGAATGGGGAAATTTATTGGTGAAGGTTTTCTTTGGCATTTTTAGGAAGTTTATATTGCCAAAGATGGAAAAGCCGAAAATCGAGATTGTTCGGTTATTTCTAAATTAAAAAAAGGCAGATTTAATTTCAATCAGGGAGTGACAAAATTTTGAATAACGAGAGACAGACCAGAAAGCAAATCATTGATATCCGCTTGAAACAAGCGGGCTGGAATGTCATGGATCGCTCGCAGGTTATCGAAGAGTTTTCCGTTCCTACGAATACCTGGAAT
>NZ_JBHYGF010000063.1:0-12626 GCF_051859145.1 Dyadobacter sp. | reverse complement strand
TTGATCCAGTTGGCAATCACGACGATATCCGCTTTTGGAACGTGTGCCATCGGCGCCATCGGAGGAAATCCAGGCCAGTGCTCAGGTTTCGGGCTGTGTACAAGCGCCACGATCTCATCGGCAGAGTATTTCTTTTTCGCAACATCGGAATATGCAGGTCCGATTACCTTATCGTAAGCCTGGTGGCAGGCGAAACATGCGTGTTTGTTCAATAATGCAGATACGTCAGCAGGAACAGGCTTTCTTTTTGGAGCTGCTGCTGCGGCGGGAGCTTCCGCTGCGGGTGCTGCTGCTGTGTCGCCAGCTTTTGCAGAATCGCCCGGAGCAGCAGGTGTTGCTGATGCGACGGGAGCTGTTGCTGGTGTTTCAGGTTGACTCTTTCTGTCGTTAGCCAGCTTTACAAGCGCTGTTTCCTCTCTTGACTTACTGCCTGAACCATAATAATGATCGTATTTATCGCGATCTTCCTTTGAAGAGCAGCCTGTAATGAAGTAAACTGCCAAGGCCATAACCGCCAAAGAAGTGCTTTTACTGATAGTCATTGTTTTCAATATTTAGATTTTCCGCCAGATTAAGGATTGTATGCAAACATCCACACGAAGAAAGCATGTTTGCTTCATATTTCCTTCATTCAATGGTCAGAAATTAGATTTTAAAGGCAACTTTATACACGTTACCAGTTTGTCTGACAATCTGTTAAGCAACCGATTGTTTGTGAAAAATACCTGAAATTTCTGCCGATATTTTTGACTTGATTATTGTGTTTAAATTAAATGTTGTTACTTTTGCACTCCTGTTTGTAAAAATGATTTAAAGCAATGGCTAAGAAAGGTAATAGAGTGCAGGTTATATTGGAATGCACAGAACAAAAAGATAGCGGTGTTCCAGGAATGTCACGTTACGTGACTACAAAAAATCGCAAGAATACGCCAGGCCGTATGGAATTGAAAAAATTCAATTCATTCCTGAGACGTTATACTATACATAAGGAGATTAAATAAGTTTTAAAACTTTAACGATATACAGACATGGCAAAGAAAGTAGTTGCTACCCTGAAAAAAGAAGGCGGTAAAGCATTCGCGAAAGTGATTAAAGCCGTAAAATCTCCTAAAACAGGAGCTTATACCTTCAAAGAAGAAATCGTACCCCTTGACGGTGTTCAAGGCGCACTGAAAAACTAAGTCTTCGGCTTCGCTCAGACTGACAAGTGCCTCCGAGTGCTGTCGCACTGAGCGCACCGGGCTGCCCGGCAGCCGAAGTGTAAATTGCAAAAAGTCCCTTTTGGGACTTTTTTTGTTTATTTTTGATCCATCAACATACCTGGATTATGAGTTTATTCGGTTTTTTTTCGAAGGAGAAAAAGGAAACATTAGATAAAGGTCTTGAAAAGACCAAAGACAGTTTCTTTGGTAAACTTTCACGCGCTATCGTGGGTAAAACCACTATTGATGAAGACGTTTTGGATGAACTGGAAGACATTCTGGTGAGTTCGGACGTGGGTGTTGAAACTACTGTGAAGGTGATCAAGCGCATTGAAGAGCGCGTGGCGAGAGACAAATATGCAACCACTGCCGAGCTTGACAGCATTCTCCGGGACGAAATTGCAGCATTACTAACGGAGAGTAAATCCGTTGATATAAAAGACAGTTTTGAAACCCAGCATTTGCCGAAACCTTATGTGATCATGGTAGTAGGTGTGAATGGAGTTGGAAAAACAACTACGATCGGGAAACTGGCACACCAGTTTCACCAGCGCGGCCACAAAGTTGTGTTAGGCGCAGCAGATACCTTCCGCGCAGCCGCAGTTGATCAGCTGAAACTTTGGGGAAAAAGAGTTGATGTTCCCGTGATCGACCATGGAATGAACACCGACCCTTCGGCAGTAGCTTACGATGCATTGAAAAAAGGTACCGAGTCAGGTGCGGATGTAATTATCATTGATACCGCAGGCCGCTTGCATACAAAAGTCAACCTGATGAACGAGCTGTCGAAAATCAAGCGGGTAATGCAGAAAATCATTCCTGACGCGCCGCACGAAGTATTGCTCGTACTCGACGGCAGTACGGGCCAGAATGCAGTTATCCAGGCCAGAGAATTCACCAAAGTAACCGATATTACAGCCTTGGCGATCACGAAACTCGACGGAACCGCCAAAGGCGGCGTAGTAATCGGGATTTCCGACGAATTTAAAATTCCGGTAAAATACATCGGTGTCGGAGAAAAAATGGATGATTTGCAGGTATTTGACAGAAGTGAGTTTGTGGATTCTTTGTTTAAGAAGATTGGTTGAAAACAGTAAGTTTTTTATCTTTGATTATGGGCAAAACTAAGACATCAGCAAAGAATTGGACAGCTCCCGGAGTTCCGCTAAGTCAGGAAGAGTTTTCTGTGATGATCAGAGAATCTGAGAAAGGTCCTTTTTATTCCATTGATGAAGTGACAAAAAAAATCAGTGAGTGGAAGCTGAAATACGAGAAGTAAAGTTCAGTCAACAAGCCTTGTCAAGCCTTGAACATATTTACGAATATGGCTGCGAGACTTTTTCTCCCGCTTCATCTTCTGTTTTCATTGATGAGCTTATATCAAAGGTTAAGACACTTTCAACAGATTTCCTGCACCATCCCGAGTGTCGTTACTTGCTGACAAAATCTAAACAGTACAGAAATCTTCGCTTCGGAGGTTACTTGGTCATTTATAGAATAACCGCATCTCGGATCGAGATTCTAAATATTCTGCATTCCAGCCGCAGCATTACGAATATCAAGTCTGCCCGAAAAATTAAAATCAATAAAGCAAATTGAACCTTGTAAACTTTTTGTAGTTCATAATCAACTACTTCGCTGGTGACAGCATGCATTCAATTTTCCATTCAAAAAGCAAATAGCTAAAAGCTAATCGCCAATAGCTAATCCCAATGAAAACCAAAGGAATAGTAAAAAACAAAGTCAATATTGTCACGCTTGGTTGCTCCAAAAACGTGGTTGACTCAGAAGTTTTGTATACGCAGCTCAAAGGCAACGGTTTTGCAGTTGCGCACGAGTCAAAGAAAGATGATTCGCAGATTGTAGTTATCAATACCTGCGGCTTTATTGATAATGCCAAGGAAGAATCCATCAACACCATTTTGCGCTATGCCGATGCAAAAGCTGCCGGAATGGTGGACAAAGTATATGTTACAGGCTGTTTGTCGCACCGCTACAAAGACGAACTTTCGGTAGAAATCCCGACCGTTGACGCCTGGTTCGGCACCAACGAACTGCCCCGCTTGCTCAAAACATTGAAAGCGGATTACAAGCACGAGCTGGTTGGCGAGCGTTTGTTGACTACCCCGACGCATTATGCATACCTGAAAATAGCCGAAGGTTGCGATCGTCCATGTAGCTTTTGCGCGATACCGATCATGCGCGGCGGGCACATCTCCCGTCCCATCGACGAGTTGGTTAAAGAAGCGAAATCACTTGCAAAACGGGGGACTAAGGAACTGATCCTCATTGCCCAGGACTTGACCTACTACGGTCTGGATATTTATAAAAAAAGAAACTTGTCTGACCTGATCGCGCAGCTTTCGGATGTGGAAGGAATTGAATGGATCAGGCTGCAATATGCATACCCTGCCGGCTTCCCGATGGACATTCTGGACATTATGAATGAGCGCAGCAATGTTTGTAAATACCTTGATATGCCGCTGCAAGCTGGTTCCACGGAGATTTTGAAATCAATGCGCAGAGGTATTACCCGCGAAAAAACAGAATCTCTGATTTACAGCATTCGCGAAAAAGTGCCTGGGATTGCCTTGCGTACCACATTGATCGTAGGTCACCCTGGTGAAACAGAATCTCTTTTCGATGAAACTTACGAGTTTGTAGAAAAAATGCGTTTTGACCGTCTGGGCGCATTCCAGTATTCGCACGAAGACAATACGCATTCATTTACAATGGAAGACGATGTTCCTGCCGAGATCAAGCAGGAACGTGCAGATGCGATCATGGAATTGCAGCAGGGTATTTCTTATGAATTGAACCAGAGTAAAATCGGCAATACTTACAAAGTGCTGTTTGACAGAAAAGAAGGCGGGCACTTCATCGGCCGGACGGAATTTGACTCTCCGGAAGTAGATAATGAAGTACTGGTACCAGCAAGTCAGTACGTGCGGTTGGGTGATTTTGCGAATGTAAAAATCAATGCGGCCGAGGAGTTCGATTTGTACGGCGACGTTGTTTCCTGATTTTTTCGCCACGTTCCTGTGTTTTTCGACTTGCCTTTCAGATTTTTGTAGAAATAATATTTAAAGAAATGTTACAGAGAATACAAACTGTTTTTTTAGCCATTACCATTGTAGGAATGGGCTTGTTCCTCGCTTTTCCGATATGGAGTAAAATTGCACTATCAGGAGATGAAAGCGCAATACTGACTGCGACAAAGCTGACGCACCAGATAGATCCCGTACAAGCGAATATTCAGCCCGTTTATTACCTCATTATTCTGGCGGTGCTTGTTGCCGGCGTGGCTGCTTATGCTGTATCCCAGTATAAAAACCGCGTTTTGCAATCTGCACTTTGCGCAGTGAATTCCATTTTGATGACGGTCTTAATGGGGCTTGTGATTTATTTTACTTTCTACAAAGCAGCCAAACTGTTTGATCCGGAATTACCTGGAAAATATGATTTCGGCTTTTACGGATTGGTAGGTGCAATGCTCGCCAATGTTTTTGCAAATCGCTTTATCCGCAAAGACGAGCGTACAGTTCAGCAGTCCAAGCGTTTCAGGTAGCTGTTTGATGGTTGCGCCCTTCGACTTCGCTCAGGGGGCAAAGGGGAATTACACCAATCCCTCGCGGAGCAAATCATGCAGGTGGACGAAGCCGAGCACTTCGTTGTTTTCGACCACAATAACCTGGGTAATGCTCCGCGATTGCATGATTTCCAATGCATTTACCGCGTATTCCTCAGGTAAAACCGTAATCGGGGAGATCGTCATGATATCTCTGGCTTTAAGATCTAGCAGCTCTGTGCCTTTGTGCTCTTTGAGCATGCGGCGCAGGTCGCCGTCGGTTATAATGCCGGCCATTTGATTTTCATCTTTCACTACCGCGGTCGCTCCCAGTCTTTTTGAGGTCATTTCGAGGATAATCTCCTGTAAAGACGCATTTTCCGAAACTTTCGGCATTGCATTGTGCGGGTATATGTCGCATACTTTCAGGTAAAGCCGCTTGCCCAATGCGCCTCCCGGATGGTATTTGGCGAAATCGTCGTGCGTAAAACCTCTTGCTTCCAGCAAACAAATGGCCAGCGCATCACCAAGCGCCATTGTCACAGAGGTACTTGTGGTAGGCGCCAGGTTCAATGGATCTGCCTCTTTGGCTGCGTATGCATTTAACACAAAATCTGCATTTCTGGCAAGGTAAGAATCCCTGTTGCTTACCATGGCAATCATCCTGACACCTGTTCTTTTTACAAGTGGGACCAGTACTTTAATCTCCGGCGTGTCGCCGCTTTTTGAAATCACAAGTACGGTATCATTTTCCTGTATCATCCCGAGATCTCCATGGATCGCGTCGGCGGCGTGCATGAACAATGCGGGCGTTCCGGTTGAGTTTAAAGTAGCTACAATTTTCTGCCCTACGATGGCGCTCTTGCCTATTCCTGAAATCACAACGCGGCCGCCGGAATTTAAAATAGCGTATACGCAGCTTTCAAATTCATCGTCAATCAGTTCAATAATTGTATGCAAAGCTTCTGCCTCCTGCCGTATTACTTCTTTTGCTATTGACTGGATATTTTTTATTAATTTCAAATCTGAAACACAGTTTAAAAGGAATACAATTGTGGATATTCAATTCAAAAACAAAGATATAGAAGTTTGGAATAACCATTTTGTTAACAGAGTATGGTAAAGCAGGTTGATCATGTCGTACTAGACACGTTAAAAGAAAAACTCAAAGAAATATTTGGATATAGTCAGTTCCGGGGAGACCAAGAAGTAATTATTCAAAACATACTTCTTGGCAAAAATACATTCGTAATTATGCCCACCGGAGCGGGCAAATCTCTTTGCTATCAACTACCTGCCCTGGTCAGCGATGGACTGACGATCGTTATTTCCCCTCTAATTGCATTAATGAAAAACCAGGTCGATCAGTTGACCGCCTTCGGGATTAATGCACAGTTTTTGAATTCCACATTGACGAAGGCTGAAATGACACGCGTTAAAACAGACGCGCTAGACGGCAGCCTCAAACTGCTTTACATTGCCCCCGAATCTCTCACCAAAGAAGACAATCTCGACTTCCTGAAAAGGGTTAAAATATCGTTTGTAGCGATTGACGAGGCACATTGTATCTCTGAATGGGGCCACGATTTCAGACCTGAATACCGCCGCATTTACGGCATTATCGAAAATATCGGACAGCTTCCCATTATCGCATTAACTGCAACTGCCACGCCAAAAGTGCAGCAGGATATCCGCAAAAACCTGCAAATGGAAGAGGCTGAAACCTTTAAATCTTCATTCAACAGAAAGAACCTTTACTACGAAATCCGTCCTAAAAAGGATGTAAAAAAGCAGCTGATCCGCTATATCCGCAATAACAAAGGGAAGTCGGGTATCGTGTACTGCCTCAGCCGCAAAACAGTGGAAGAAGTAGCCGAGCTGCTGAATGTAAACGACGTACGTGCACTACCGTACCACGCCGGCCTCGACAGCAATACCAGAATGGCGAACCAGGATGCATTCCTGAATGAAGAATGTGACGTGATTGTTGCAACGATCGCATTCGGAATGGGGATTGACAAGCCGGATGTTCGTTTTGTAATCCACTACGATGTTCCAAAATCATTGGAAGGATATTACCAGGAAACTGGTCGTGCAGGCCGCGACGGACTGGAAGGTAACTGCCTGATGTTTTACAGCTTCGATGATATCCAGAAGCTCGAAAAGTTTAACAAAGACAAAACAGTTACCGAAAGAGATAACGCACGCCATTTGCTGAATGAAATGGTCGCTTACTCCACACTGGGCGTTTGCCGGCGGCGACAGTTGCTGAGCTATTTTGGGGAGTACCTCGAAAAAGACTGCGGTTTCTGCGACAACTGCGTTAAGCCAACTGAAAAAACAAAGGTTCAGGAAGACGTGATCCTGGTACTAAAAGCGGTATCACAAACTGAACAGCGTTTTGACTGTGAGCACATTGCGGATCTCTTGACAGCAACCGAAAACCAGTATGTAAAAAGCTACGAGCACGATCAGCTGGATGTGTACGGAAAAGGATTGGAGCTGAATGAATCGCGCGATTACTGGGTATCTACCATCCGCCAGCTGGTGATTTTGAACTACCTGGAAAAAGACATTGAAAACTACGGTGTAATCAGGCTGAGCACAAAAGGAGCTAACTTCCTGAATGATCCTTACCAGGTAACGCTTTACAAAGACCATAATTTCGAGGAAGAAGAGGTAAAACCGGAGGACGACGATAAAGAAGCAGCTGCTACCGGCGGAAGCGCGCACGCATACGACGAAGCTTTGCTTGGTATGTTAAAAGCACTTCGCAAGAAAGTAGCGAAAGAAAAGAACCTGCCTCCCTACGTAATTTTCCAGGACCCGTCGCTGGAAGAAATGGCCACTACCTACCCTACTACCCAGCAGGAAATGGCGCAGATCAATGGCGTCGGAATGGGGAAAGTACAGAAGTTTGGCCGGCAGTTTATCGACCTGATTACCCGCTATGTAGAGGAGAATGAAATCGAAACTGCCAAAGATGTTGTTATCAAATCCACAGTAAATAAGTCGAAGATCAAGATTTTCATTATTCAGCAGGTTGACCGGAAAGTCAGTCTGGATGAAATAGCGGAAGTGAAAGACCTTGAACTGGCGGACGTGATTGAAGAAGTTGAACACATTTGCTACTCGGGAACGAAGCTGAACCTTGACTATTATATCAATCAGGTGATCGATCGTGAGCGGCAACAGGATATATACGATTATTTTATGAGCGCTGAAACTGATAATATTGCCGTAGCGCTCGACGAATTTGCAAACGATGAAATCAGTGAAGAAGAATTGAGGCTGATGCGTATTAAGTTCTTGTCGGAGCTGGCTAATTAAGTTCTGACATACAATTCGCACCAACCACCAATTTGCATTTTTTAACCAACTTATGAATATACTTATATTGGGATCCGGCGGGAGAGAACACGCTTTCGCATGGAAAATCTCCCAAAGCCCTCTTTGTGACAGCTTGTTTGTAGCCCCCGGAAACGCCGGTACGGCAAGTGTAGCAACGAACCTCTCTATTTCTTACAATGATTTTGACGCAATTGCCGACGCAGTAATCGGGCATAAAATCGAGCTCGTGATCGTAGGTCCGGAAGAGCCGCTCGTGAATGGAATTGTTGATTATTTTGAGTCAAAAGAAAGTCTGGCGCATGTGAAGATCATCGGTCCGAACAAAGCCGGCGCGCAGCTCGAAGGAAGCAAGGATTTTTCCAAAGCATTTATGCAGAAGTATGGAATTCCAACTGCCTCTTCCAGAACTTTTACAGCAGAAACACTGGAAATCGGTCTGGAATACCTCGAAGCGCACCCACTGCCTATCGTCTTGAAGGCCGACGGACTGGCCGCCGGAAAAGGAGTGATAATTGCCGAAAAATTCCCCGAAGCTGAAACTGCATTCAGGGAAATGCTGGTGGATAAAAAATTCGGCGACGCTGGAAATAAAGTTGTTGTTGAGCAGTTTTTGAAGGGTATAGAGCTTTCCGTATTTGTGTTAACTGACGGAGAACATTACAAAATTTTACCCGAAGCGAAAGACTACAAACGCATTGGCGAGAGTGATACCGGACTAAATACCGGCGGAATGGGCGCAGTTTCGCCTGTTACATTTGCTGATGCTAACTTTCTCCGGAAAGTTGATGAAAAAGTGGTCAAACCGACGCTTAATGGGCTAAAAAGTGAAGGCATTAAATATGTCGGTTTTATTTTCATTGGATTAATGAATATAAAAGGTGAACCTTACGTGATTGAATACAACGTGCGTATGGGAGATCCTGAAACCGAAGTTGTAATTCCGCGGATCCAATCGGACCTGGCTATGTTAATGGCCTCGACTGCAAAAGGAACGCTGAATGATTTTGATATACAAATATCCCCGCAGGTAGCAGTTACAACAGTTGTTGTTTCCGGCGGCTATCCAGGGGATTATGAAAAAGGAAAGGTAATTTCCGGAAGCGAAAAAGTAGAGGATGTATACTTATACCATGCTGGCACTACTTTTAACGCTAATACCGAGATTGTGACGAATGGAGGCAGGGTTATGGCGTTGACCGGCCTGGCCAATTCCCTCGAAAATGCGGTTCACAAATCGCAGCGCGCAGCCCAGGTTGTGCAGTTTGAGGGTAAATATTTCCGTCACGATATCGGTGTTGATTTAATACGTTATAACGATTGATGAGGAGGAGTAACTATGGGATGCGGATCATGTTCATCCGGGGGATGCGGTACCGGTGGTACAGCAGTATCCGGATGTGGAAGTAAGGGAAATTGCGGAACCGGAGGATGTAACAAAATGAATGTCTTTGACTGGCTCAGTCACATGGACGTTCCTGCCGGGCAGCGTTTTGACGTTGTTGAGGTAAAATTCAAGGGAGGAAGAAAAGAGTATTTCCGCAATATCAACCAACTGGAATTTGTAACAGGCGACTATGTGGTCTGTGAAATGGCCTCGGGCCAACATATAGGTACCGTTTCTCTGCAAGGAGAATTGGTGCGGCTTCAAATGAAGCGGAAGAATGTGGTAATCAATGACGATATGCATGTGATTTACCGCATTGCATCGGAAAAAGATCTGGACAAGCACACGCAGGCAATGGCCCGCGAAATGCCGACGCTTTATCGTACCCGCGAAATTATCCGGGAAATGAAGCTGAATATGAAATTGTCGGATGTAGAATTCCAGTCTGACAATACCAAAACGACATTCTATTATTCTTCGGAAGAAAGGGTCGATTTCAGGGAATTGATCAAGAGTCTGGCTTCTGAATTTAAGGTGCGTATCGAAATGAGGCAGATCAGTCTGCGCCAGGAAGCGAGCCGCCTTGGCGGACTTGGGTCTTGTGGCCGCGAGCTTTGCTGCTCTACCTGGCTGACGGACTTCAAGAATATATCGACATCAGCAGCACGTTATCAGAATTTGTCGCTTAACCCGGCGAAACTTTCAGGTCAATGCGGCAGATTGAAGTGCTGCCTGAACTACGAGCTTGAAACTTACATTGATGCATTAAGAGATATTCCGACAGTGGACGCGCCTTTGAAAACCAAAAAGGGCATTGCTACGCTGCAAAAGACAGATATCTTTAAAAAAATCATGTGGTTTGGGTTTGATAAAGACACCAACTGGTACCCGGTCGCGATTGACAAAGTGTTGCAGATTATCGATCTAAATAAAAAGGATATCATTCCGGAGTCATTGGAAATTTTGACGCCCGAACCTGAGAAAAGTCTGGAAAAAGGAGCTGGTAAACTGAACAGCGACCTCGAAAATCTGGATAAAAAATACAGCGAGGAGCAGAAGAAGAAAAAGAAGAAGAAGAAAAACAGATCAGGACAAAACAAGAACAATCCGAACGCGCAGAACAAACCGCAGGCAGCTGCGCCAAATCAGCCGGCGGGTAAGTAAAATTGTCTGAATTATGCATTATACGAGAAGTCAAGACTAGGCGCCCACGTCTGGAACTTGACTTCTTTTTTTCGACTTGATTCTATGAAAAACCACGTAGAACAACTTCATAAAATTGCTAACAGTGAGCCCAGGCGCATTATCGGGTTAATGTCCGGTACCTCGCTCGACGGGCTGGATATTGCGGTTTGTAATATCCGTAATAGCGGAACTGCTACTTCCCTTTCCCTGGAAAAGTTTACCACAGTCCCTTACGAAGACGAATTCCGGAAAGAGATCAGAACCATTTTTGCAAAGCGTGAGATTGATTTTCAACAGCTTTGTCTCCTCAATCCTTACATTGGAATTACGCACGGAAAAATGATCCTGGCGACTCTGGAAAACTGGGGAATAAGTCCGTCTGAAATAGATCTGATCGCCAGCCACGGACAAACTGTTTTCCACGCGCCTCAGAAACAACACCAGCTTTCGCAGTATCCAAATGCAACCTTGCAGATCGGCGATGGAGATCACATTGCGGTGCAAACGGGCATCATCACGATCAGCGACTTCCGGCAAAAACACATTGCTGCGGGCGGAGAAGGTGCGCCGCTGGCTGTTTACGGGGATTATTATCTATTTTCAAAAAAGGATGAAAACCGCATTCTGCTCAATATGGGCGGGATTGCCAACTTTACATTTTTACCCGGACACTTGAATGCAGCCGCCGTTTTCACCACAGATACTGGCCCCGGAAATACCTTGCTCGACTACTTTACACGAAAGCTTTTTGACAAACCTTATGACGCAAATGGCGCAATAGCTGCAAGCGGGAATGTGAATGAATTACTATTAGACGAGCTGAAATCACGTCCATTCTTTGATCTTCCATTTCCCAAAACAACAGGTCCGGAGGTTTTCAATTTCGAATTTGTAGAAAACGCAATTGAAAAAACGGGTTTAACTTCCCTGTCGAATGAAGACCTGATTGCCACACTTACGCAGCTGAGTGCAGATACCATTGTTGATGCGATCGAAACCTGCATTGAAGCTGGCCAGGAATACAAAATATATGCAAGCGGCGGCGGCGCGCACAATCCGGTTTTAATGCAGGCGATCAGCAGCGCGCTGGCTGAGCCTGTTGGCTTGATTGATGAACTCGGCATTTCCGGTGACGCAAAAGAAGCTGTTTTGTTTGCGGTACTTGCCAATGAAACAGTCGCCGGGGTTCGATGCGATTTTGGTAAAAAAGAAGGAGTACCTTCTGTATCCATGGGTAAAATATCCTTCCCGGGCTAAACCTCCTTTACAACAAAAAATCACTGAGCTGTCATGTACGATATTACAATTATAGGGGGAGGAATCGTGGGCTTGGCTACTGCCCTGCGCATTAAAGAGCAAAGACCGGGACTAAAGGTACTTTTACTCGAAAAAGAAAACGAAGTGGCAAAGCACCAGACAGGCCATAATAGCGGCGTGATCCATTCGGGACTTTACTACAAACCCGGGAGCCTGAAAGCTACCAACTGCATTCGGGGATATAGAATGCTGCTTGATTTTTGTGACAAAGAAGGCGTACCTTATGATTTATGCGGCAAAATAGTAGTTGCTACTTCGGAAGAACAACGCCCATTACTCCGTAACCTTTTCGAGCGAGGTAATCAGAATGGGCTTACTAAGAACCGCATGATAACGCAGGCGGAGATCCGTGAGAAAGAACCTTATGTAATTGGTTTAGAAGGGATTTGGGTACCTTATACGGGTATCATTGATTACAAAAGGGTTTGTGAAAAATACGCGGAATGCTTTCGGAAACTGGATGGCGAAATTTTGTTTGGTGAAAAGGTGACTGATGTTCGAAGCAAAACTTCGCATTCGGAAGTGGTTTCGGCGAGTGGAAAAGTATTTGAGACCAAACTGATCGTGAACTGCGCCGGACTTTATTCTGATAAAGTTGCGCAACTGACCCAGCCGGAGA
>NZ_JBHYGF010000062.1:0-12635 GCF_051859145.1 Dyadobacter sp. | reverse complement strand
AGGTATCAACGGAAGCTGGAAGAATGCTACATACCAGCTTTTCAGCATTTGTCTGGGGTTTTTGCGAAGGTTTTCCTGCATCACACCCGGGTGGGGCATATTGAGGATAATCAGGTTTTTGATCAGTTCCGGATGCTGCTGCGCGAGTGTCCATGCTACGCCTCCGCCCCAGTCGTGCCCGGCTATTATAACCGGGCACGTGGAGAGGGCGGTAATCAATGCGGCAATATCAGCAACCAGGTTGTTCAATGCGTAATCCTGGATTGCAACAGGTTTTTTGCTCAGATTGTAACCCCGCTGATCGGGGACAATCACGTGATACCCGTGTCCTGCAAAAAACTCCGCCTGTTTCTGCCAGCTTTCGCTGAACTCGGGAAAACCGTGCAGAAACACGATCATCTCGCCGGCAGGCGGACCCATATGTCCGACATGCAACATCAGCCCGTTGACATAATGGTACTGGTACCTGAACTTAACCTGTGCCGTACTTTGCATCTTAATACCTGAAAACAGCTGCGATAGCGCCTTCGGCGGGCATTTCTTCCCGGTCCAGCACATACACTTCGCCACCGGTCTGAATGGTTTTGATCAGCGCCATATCGAGCAGGTCCTGCGCATCTTCGCCTTCCTGTAACTTCAATACATTATTGGCTTCGTCGAAAGTACCCCAGATGTGCTCCGCTTTTTGTACAAAAATGTGCGAAACCCTTCCGTAATAAGCACCCGGAATAACTTCGTTCGGACTCGATGAAGTCAGCTCGGTCGCCGACTGGTTGGCGTAGATCGTCAGTGCTTTTTCAAGCGGCTGTCTGAAATACGGCAACATTACTTCTTTCGCCTTTTCGTACAAGGCATGCGTTTCATCGTGTTCGTGGCTGCCCGTCAGTGATTCGCTGCAAACATTGTGGTAGTCGCACACCGAGCGGTAGATCGGGATCAGGTACTCCACGCCTGCGAGCAGCAGCGGCACATTCTCGGTATTGAAAATCTGCTTATACAGGATATCGTCCACATGCTCGAAATAGGTAGCGATATTCGCTTTCTCGTCGGGGTTACCGCCGCCCATTCCATGGAAATTGGCACCGCCTCCGGAGCTGTTTGCCACGCGCACCGTGCTCGCATCCTTTTCCGAAATGCGTTTCACCTCCATCATATCCTCCGGCAGATCCTCAACCGGCACATACTGCATTCCGAATGCATCTGCTTTGAAAAGCTTGCATTTCGCCTTGCTGATCACCAGCAGGTAGAAATATGCCTTGGAAGCCATAATCGGGATCAGGGGAGAAACGTAAAATGTTTTCTCGCACATGACCTCGCTCTGAGGCGCTACGGGCATTTTAATGTATTTGAAATAACCTTCCGAAATAAACACCGCAAGCCCGTTATCCATACTGGCCCAGAAAGCATCGTCTTTCAGGAGCTCATAGCCCGGCGTCAGCATCTGCTCGATCGCGGCTACGGGGATTTCTTTCTCGGCAAATCTTTTGGCAAGGTCCTGCAATGTATTTTTAAATACGATCGCATCCTTTTTCTCATTGATAGCCGCTCCCGCTTTGTGGGTAGGGATGTATACAGTTGCGCAGCAGGAAGAAGTGTAGTTGCCAGCTCGATAAACAGTTCTTTGCTGAGTACCTGCGGCAATTCTTCCGGTTCTACATCCACATTCTCGGCCATCGCGATATCTGCTGTTTTGTCGCTCTCGGGCTTGTTTTCTTTGCCTTTGAAGGAGTTTTCACCTTTTGAGGTATTTCTGTTCGGATGGCGGACGGGTATGGACGGATCAAGGGTCAGGTCGTCTTCGACATACTGATCATCCAGTTCGAGAAATTCTTCGAGCTTGTCAGCCGGTGCATTGGATACACCCAATCCTTCTACCTTATTAATTGCTGATGGTTTTCCTTTCGGCGGATGAAATCCGCCTGACTGATCTTTTCCCATAATTTAAACTGATTTGGTACTGAAACTTAATTTACACGGTGGGTATGTTCGAAAGCATCTCTTTCTGCTCCCTGCGGGGAACGGGAGGTCATTAATCCGGCTGCGGTTTCAAACAGACCCAGTAGCAGATGGGGAAGGTAAACCTCGTCTGCGAAGCCGAGGATCCACGGAGAAGCCGCCAGGAATAAACCGGTAACCACGTCGACATTCAGGTGAACCGACATGGGAATGCTTCTCACCATTCCTCCCTCATAATCTGTAAAAAGCGACATCAGGATCGACATCGCGCCAACGGCCACCAGGGTCCAGGTAGCCGGCAATACTTCTTCAAAACCGGCTATCCAGGGCATTGCGATAAACAATGCACTTGTGAGATAGTCGATTTTGCTGTGGAACTTTGTGCTGATCATTCTCATAATGGTTCCTGTTTATAGTTTGTTGATGATTTGCAAGATTTTTCCGCCTGGTAAAAATTATGCCACAAACTATTTGAAACCATTGAGGTCAAAAACACGCAGGTTAACTCCGTTTATTCAGGTTGCATCATAAAACGGATGCGTACGAGGGTACCTTTGCCAGACTGACTTTCGATATCCATGGAAGCTTTCATCAGCTCGCAAAGCTTTTTGACGATAAACAACCCCAACCCCTCACTTTCCTTAGGCTTCCCTTTGTCGGCCTTGCCGGCTGGCGGCTCCTGCATCATCTGCGGTTCCTGGTGACTGGCGCTGGTAAGTGTGTTGGGTTTAAGCTGTTCGGCCAGCAATGCAGCCGGGCTGTTTGCTGCAAATCCGGGCCCTGTATCCTGTATACTCAGGCTCCATCGTAACGGGTTTTCGAGCGTCCAGGTAACATACACACTGCCGTCGCGCGTGTATTTCAATGCATTGTAAAGCAGATTGATCAGTATCCGCTGCACTTTCACGCGGTCGCCTGTTACTTCCAGCTTTTCAGGACCGTCGCCCTGCAATAACAGCTTGTTGTGTTTCGCGAGTGGCTGGGCAGTTTCCAGTGTTTCTTTCACGAGTTTCGCCACATCAAACCGCTGCATATCCAGCGCATCCTGGCCCGCTTCGATCCGCGCATAATCCGTCAGTTGCAAAAGCATTTCCCTGATAGACGACAGGTTACGGTTGAGCATATCCATCAGCTCTGTCCGCTCTTTTTCCGTTTTGGGATATTCGAGCAGTTGAGAGGCTACTGTCATAATGCTGAAACTGGTCCGCAGGTCGTGGGAGCTTTGCCGGAGATGTTCCCCGCGCTTTTCGCCAAGCTGATGCAGCTGGTCCAATGCAAACTGCAGACTGCGCGCGCGCTCGGCCGCATCATTCTGCAGGAGCTGGTGATAGTATAGCAGGCTGCCTCGGTTTGCCTCCCCGTACATCCTGAATACCTGCTGCTGAACCAGGAGCAGTGACTTGGTGCCCAGTTTCCCGGAGGAAGTTTCAAAAGCTTCTACTTCGTCCAGGATCGTTTTAAAAAGATGCTCCATTTCCGAAATCAATTCGGGAAGCGAGTAGCCCGACTGCCAGCGGTGCAGCCCGTGTTCACTGGCTACGGTAGCAGGGTCGAGCTTTAAAGGTTCGTTCCTAAGTCTGAGAAACAGCAGTGTGATCAGCAATGGTACCTGATCATTAAATTCTTCCCATGAGAAGCTGCTTTTGCTGCTCATTGTATCATCGGCCTCGCAGGCATTCCGCCAGTTGGCCAGTATGGTTTCAAGTCTTGCCTGCAGGTAGTCTACCAGCTCGTGGATCGGAGCCTCCGTATCTGGATTTTTTTTGCCCATAAAGTTTCATTGAAGATTCAGAATTACTCAGATCCAGCTACTAATTCTATTCCAGTTATACGGATAGGGTAGCTGATTAGGAGTACTTGTATTATTTTCTGGATATATGGCACAATTTTTACTCAAAAGCGTGCCTGCATTTTCATCCGCACCTCAGTGTGCTTTCACTTATGTAAAAACCAATCTACAATCAACAACTATGCGCTGTTCTACCCTGATTTATTTCTCAATCTTCTTTCTTGGTTCGCTGGGGCAGGTTTTTGCCCAGGACAGGACCGTCACCGGGCTTGTACAGACCGCTACCGGGGAGATACTCCCGGGAGCGACTGTCATCATTACCGGGACCAACACAGCCACTATCACCGATGCGGATGGTAAGTTTTCCATTGCGGCCCAAACCGGGCAGACACTGCGGGTTTCCTTTATAGGCTATCTTGCTTCGGAGGTACCGGTAACCGAGCAAACTACCTACACGATCCAACTGGCAGAAGACGCCCAGAACCTGGAAGAGTTTGTCGTAATCGGTTATCAGTCAGTGAGGCGAACCGATCTTACCGGGGCTACGGGGATCATTGATGCCCAAAACACCAACAAACGCGTTGCGCGCTCCGTACCCGAAGCTTTGCAGGGAATGACGCCCGGCGTAGCGGTACGCAATGGCGGCGCGCCCGGGCAGGAAGCGGTGGTGAATATACGAGGGCTGAGTACCCTTTTCGGAAATGCGAGTCCGCTGTATGTAATCGACGGAATGTTTGCCGATGCGAATGTTACCGTGAACCCGAATGACGTGGAAACAATCCAGGTTTTGAAGGATGCTTCTGCGGCGGCAATCTACGGGTCACGCGCTGCAAACGGGGTAATTATTATTACCACTAAAAAGGGAAAAGAAGGAGCGCTGCAAGTGACTGGTTCAGTTCGCATAGGCCTTTCCACAATTCCAAAACGGTGGGATATGATGAATGCACAGGAATATGTGGAAACCAATACACGCGCCTACCAGGCAGCAGGCTATGCATTGCAGCCCGCCGTGGCCAATTATAACGGGGCAGTTAATACCAACTGGGCCGATGAGCTCCTGCAGACAGGCAGCATCCAGGATTATAACGTGAGCTTATCAGGCGGGGGAAAGGATAGTAAATACCTGATCTCGGGGGGCTATTTTTCCGATAAAGGCGTACTCAAGGCGCGTGATTTTAAACGCGGCTCCCTGCGGATCAACACTGAGGCGAAGCGCAACAATTTTACTTTTGGTGAAAACCTGATGGTTTCAAGCACTGAACGCAATGCACCATTCCAGGGCGGGTTTGCAGAGGGAAATGCATGGTACGATATGTGGACCAGCCTGCCGATTATTCCGGTGAAAAGCCCTGATCTGGTCAGCACTTCCAATCCGGGTGGCTGGGGCTACGGTTCATTCAATGCGCGGTCGTTTTCAAGAAATCAGGCGGCGATTAATGACATTACCCAGTCCGGTGCCAATTTCTTCAAGGTGCTCGGAAATGCGTTTATCGATTACAAGATCCTGAAAGGTGTGAGCTACCGTTTCAATGCCGGGCTGGAAACAAGCTTTGATAAGACGACCAACCTGAGAAGAGAAGGTTTGTGGTACTGGAACCAGTCGCCCGAATTCAGCAACATCGGACAAACGCGCGCGCAGTTTCTGAGTTATCTTTTTGAACATACCGTCAACTTCAATTTTACATTCAATAAACATAATCTGAATGGGGTAGTGGGGTACACCCAGCAAACAATCCGCAACGATGATGTAGGCGGACGCAGGCTGCAACTGGGCTTTTACGGCGGTGAATACTTCACAACGATCAACTCGGCCAGCGGCGGCATGACGGCTACGGGTACACGCTCGCAGACGCTGATCAACTCCGCGCTTGGCAGGCTCAACTACAACTATGCAGAAAAATATTACCTGACCTTCACATTCCGGGCCGATAAAGACTCCCGCTTTTCGCCTGCCCACCGCACCGGCTATTTTCCGTCTGCGGCAGCTTCCTGGAAGATCAGTAATGAGGAATTTTTTAAATCGGATATCATTGATGAGCTGAAACTGAGGGGCTCTTATGGTGTGCTCGGCTCTGCCAACCTGAGCAACTATCAGTTTACGGGCTTTTTGAACCAGGCACCACGTGCAGTATTCGGGTCCGGGCAAACTGAATTCCCCGGCGCTACCCAGGCGAGACTGGTTTATGAAGATATCAAATGGGAACAAAAGGCAACTACCAACATTGGTGCGGACCTTACCTTGTTCAATAACAAGCTTTCCGTAACCGTAGACGCATTCCGTTCGGTGGCCAAGGATGTGCTGCTGTCCCTGCCGCTGCCGCTTTACATTGGCAACCTGCAGGGTGATCCGCTGGTGAATATCGGGTCCATTGAAAATAAAGGTATTGAGTTTGATTTCACCTATCGGCAAACATCCGGTCCATTCACATGGAGTGTGGCGCCGAATTTCAGCATTATCCGCAACAAAGTGCTCGAACTCGGCAACCTCGGTGTGGATGAGGAAACCGGGCAACCCAGAAATTACATTCAGTCGGGTAACACGCGTTCACAGGTGGGCCGCTCGATCGGTGAATACTACCTGATCCAAACAGACGGGTTGTTCCAGAGCGATGAGGAAGTACAGGCGCACCGCGCACAGGCTGCTTATGCCAAACCGGGCGATATCCGCTATGTAAACCGGGTCGACCAGGGTACCAACGATGATATCAACGACCGCGACCGGACCTTTGCTGGCAGTCCGTGGCCCAAGCTCACTTCCGGGCTGATCCTGAACGGAACCTGGTCGGGTTTGTCGCTGAACATTCAGTTTTACGGGGCTTTCGGGCAGAAAATATATAATGATGTGAGAAGGGATATTGACGGAATGGGGTACTCCAACTACCGTCGCGGTATCAACCCCTGGACTCCTGAAAACACCGGTACTGACTTCCCGAGACTGGGCGTATCCTATGCAACCGGCGCCGCAGGCGACCCTGCTTCTGCTGATCGCGGCATTGTTTCCAATGTACGGGCGAATACAGACCGCTGGCTGGAAAACGGCTCTTATTTAAGGTTAAGGAATGTGGAGCTGGGCTATTCGATCCCTGAAAGTTTGTCCGGAAAATTGCGGGTAAGCAATGCAAGAGTGTACGTGAGTGCGCAGAACCTGCTGACTTTCACCAAATACACCGGACTTGATCCTGACGTAGTGGGCGCCAATTTCAACCTCGAACCGGGGGTTGATGTGGGCGGATATCCCGCTTCACGAATCATTTCTTTCGGCCTGAACCTGGGTTTCTGATATCCGGCCATTTATCTCAATATACATCGACATGAAAAAGATATTTTTGCTTACCTCATTCATTCTGATCGTTGCCAGTGCGTGTAACCGCGACTTTGATCAACCTAATCCAAATAATCCGACTATCGCCTCTTTCTGGAAAAGCGAAGGCGATGCGGTTAAGGGGATCAATGCAGTGTACAGTACGTTCCACCGCTCGGCTGCCTTGTATTCACGCTTCCTGTTCTACCACGGAATGCTCCGGTCGGACGAAGGTTACGGCTCGGGCGGCGACATTACGCTGAACAACGTTATGAGTTTCAACCAGACCAATTACAACGAAGGTCTGACTGCCGGAACCTGGCAGAACTTGTTCATAGGTGTTTTTCGTGCCAATCAGGTGCTGGCTTATGTGCCGGCAATTGAAATGGACGAAGCTTTAAAGAACCGTATTCTCGGGGAAGCGAAATTTCTGCGTGGTTTGTTTTACTTCAACCTGGTGCTGTATTACGGCAGGCCGCCTATTATCCTGTCGCCTTCTGCACCAACTGACCGTCCTTCCAATGCAACCAATGCAGAAGCCTGGGCGCAGGTGGAGCGGGACCTTACCGAAGCTGCGCCGGCATTGCCGCTGCGCTACACAGGCGACGATCTCGGTCGTGCAACCCGGGGAGCGGCAATGGGCCTGCTAGGGAAAGCTTATCTGCAGCAGAACAAGTACCAGGAAGCAGTCAATGCACTTGCCTGGTTTATTACGGGTGAAGGAAAGGGACTGTACACGCTGGTAGCGAATTATCAGGACAATTTCATGGCTTCAACGGAGAACAACAGCGAGTCTGTTTTTGAAATCCAGTTCAGGTTTAACCCCAATGAGAACACCGACGACGATGTGGACGAAACGCGCATTAATAATACGGGTACCTCCATTGCGCAGTTCTATGCGCCCCGCGGCGTAGGCTTCTCCGATGGAGGGGCAAGACGCTGGCTGGTAGGTGAATTTGAAAAAGAGAATACAGCCCTCGGCACCCGTGACCCGAGACTGGCAGCGACGTTGCTGTTTGATTCTACCGATGTACGCGGGCCACAATTTACGATGGTTTACGGGCAAACATTTGCTTCCCGCTATGGTACTTCGGGTGGTGAAAGCAGCGCGGTATGGTTTAGAAAACAGTTGAATGACAATGAAGCGGGTCGGACCGAAGAGGGTTTTCGCTCACCAAATAACCACCGGCTGCTGCGCTATGCGGATATTCTGCTGATGTACGCGGAGGCATTGAATGGGACCGGGCAAACAGCGCAGGCTTATACCTATGTAGATATGGTGCGTGTACGCGCAGGATTAAGGCCGCTGAACCGGGCTGCGGGCTGGAACCAGGCACAGTTTCTCGGACAGATCAAGCACGAGCGCATTACCGAGCTTACCGGCGAGGGCTGGCGCTTTGCGGACCTGCAAAGATGGGGCGAGCTCGGCCCTCAGCTTGCTGTACGAGATCCGGAATTTACCAACTTCGTAAAGGGCCGGAACGAGTGGTATCCCATTCCCCAGTCTGATATTGACCTTAATCCGAACCTGACACAAAATCCTGGTTACTAGGGTAAACTGCTTTTTAAAAAACAATCAACATCAAACGCAATGGTACCTGGTAACCAACCTGGTACCATTGTTTTTGGATATAAATGCATTAACTATCAACACTAACTATGAACAACCTTTTCAGATCCGCGCGCAATTTTCTGGCTAGCTGGTGCTTGCTGGTGTTGTTCCTCGATGCTTCCTGCAAAAAAGAAGCGAAGAGCCCGGCGCCGGTAAACCCTGGGCCCGGCACAAAACCCGCCGCGACATTTACAAACCCGCTGCTGAATGCGGCACCCGATCCCTGGGTTTTTCAAAAAGACACTACCTACTATTACCTGCACACATTGGGTAACCGCATCCAGATCTGGAAAACGGGGAAAATGAGCCGGTTAAAAGACGCAACGCCTGTTACCGTCTTCAATGCACCGGCTTCGGGCGGCAACTCACGGGATATATGGGCACCTGAACTGTTCTTTCTGAACGGGAAATGGTACATCTATTACACCGGCTCGGATGGAAACGACCGCGAGCACCGGATGTGGGTACTTGAAAATGAAAGTCCTGACCCCACCCAAGGTACCTGGACGAACAAAGGTAAACTGACTACCCAGCCGGCAGACCTCTGGTCCATCGACGCGACTGTTTTTCAGCAGGATACTTCACTTTTTCTGATATGGTCGGGCCGGCCATTTGTCGGGGGAAACACAGACCTCACGCAAAACCTTTACATATCCAGAATGAGCAATCCTTACACACTCACCGGGCCGACCGTTCAGATAGCGACACCGCAAAACGAGTGGGAGCGCCGCGGCTTTCCGGTCAATGAAGGTCCGGAAATACTGCGTAACCCCGCAGGCCAAGTGTATCTCGCTTACTCAGGCAGCTACTGCGGTGATGACCGCTACTCCATTGGGTTGATCAGCCTGAAAGAGAAAGCCGATCCGGTAAGCGCTGCCAGCTGGACCAAAATAGCCGCGCCGTTTTTCACCGGCCAAGCTTCGTCGAATGCATTCGGTGTAGGGCACAACGGATTTTTCAAGTCCAGGGATGGGAAAGAAGACTGGATCATTTACCACGCCAACTCGGCCGCAGGACAAGGTTGCGGCGACGCCAGGAATGTGAGAATGCAAAAATTCACGTGGACAGCAGACGGTTTGCCAAGCTTTGGAGAACCAGTTGCAACCGGACAAGCAATTTCGGTACCTTCCGGTGAGTAACCGTTGTTATATTTGAGGTTATAAACAGTATTCACAACTAAGCCATTTATGAAGAAACTGACACTTGGTCTGCTATTGCTTTCACTGGTACAGCTTGTACATGCACAACGCGCGGTGGTACGCGGCGATTTTGCCGATCCTTCCATTATCCAGGTGGGAGATACTTATTATGCTGCTGCGACCAGCTCCAACTGGGCGCCCGCTTTTCCTATCATGAAATCGAAAGATCTCAAAAACTGGCGGCAGACAGGCTCCATTTTCCCTGATCTTACTTCCTGGGCGGACTTTTACTATTGGGCGCCAGAGCTCAGCTACGAAGACGGCAGGGTATATGTGTATTACACTGCCCACAAAAAAGGTGGTAACCTGTGCGTCGGTGTTGCCAGTGCTTATTCACCGGAAGGTCCCTTCAAAGACCACGGCCCGCTGGTATGTCAGGAAGTGGGTTCGATCGACGGGTTTCCCATGCGCGATGAAAATGGCAAGCTGCACCTGATCTGGAAGGAAGACGGGAACAGCGTAGGAAAACCAACGCCGATCTGGATCCAGGAAATCAATGCAGAACGCACTGCATTAGTCGGGGAGAAGAAGGAGCTGTTCAGGAACGATACACCCTGGGAAGCAAACCTCGTGGAAGGGGTTTCGGTGATCAAAAACAATGGATACTTCTACGCGATATATGCGGCGGCAGGCTGCTGCGGGCCAGGCTGTACTTATGCAACGGGCGTAGCGCGGTCCAAACACCTGATGGGGCCGTGGGAGAAATTTCCCGGTAACCCGATCCTCACAGCGCAGGGTGACTGGATGTGCCCCGGTCACGGCACTGCTGTCCGGTACAATGATAAAAACTACTTTATGTACCACGCCTATGACAAGGCATCCAACAAATACACAGGTCGCCAGGCACTGATCCGCGGGTTTGAATTTACAGCCGACAACTGGCTTCGCTTTACAGATGAATTCCTGGAACCGACCGGAAAAGTGGGTGCTTACATGGTAACTGAAAATTTTGACCAAAATAATCTCGGTTTACAATGGAGCTGGTCTGTTTTTAATAAGCCGGAAATTGAAATGAAAAACGGAAAACTGGGCATTCAGATCAGCGATGACCGTGAAGCTTTCATCGCCCGCAGGATACACAGCCGCAGCTACGAAGCTACGGTGGAAATCGTTCCGGGTAAAAGTGTGAATGCAGGAGTTGCATTGATCGGGGACGACAAGAATATGATCTATGCAGCAGCGAAGCAGGATAGCATTGGCATAACTCTTGTTAAGGGCGGGGCGAAAAGCAGTTTGGGCAAATTCCCCATTGCTGCCGCACGCAAAAACGTATTCCTGAAAATGACGGTGAACAATAACACGGATATCCTTTTTTCATACAGTTTGAATGGAAAGGATTTTAAGGCTTTGAAAATCGACAGTCCCGACATCACTTACCTGCCGCCTTGGGACCGTGCAGTAAGGGCGGGGATTGTGGCCAAAGGGATAGAAGGAGATGTTGCTGTTGTTGAGGGGTTTGTATTTAAAAGTTTGTAATACGCGATCGTTTAACAATTCAATTAAATAGTTTACTCATGCAAAAAATAGGGCTATTTTCTCAGTATGATCCGGATGCACTGATCCTGAATACCAGGAAGGAAGTTCAAGATCAGGTGGGCCAGTGGCCGGAAGAATATCTGTCTTCCGAAAAACTCGGAGAGCACGTGGATGCGCTGAAACAAAGGCACGAAATGTTTCTCCCCGATATTGATTTCGCAAACGGGCGGGCAGTTATGACTGAACGCATTTACCCGCTCTCGGTGTACCAGCCCGGCTCCAAGCCTGATGTGAAAGTGCGGGTGAATGTGTTGATCTACAAATACCCGTTTAAGGCACAAACCTACCTGCTGGGTTGCCGGCCGCGGGTACCTGTGCCGGATTGCGAAGGCGAATGGTATGCAGACCAGATCAACCAGGAGATTTACCTCGAATACCCGCAATACGATAAACGTCCGAAAAAGACAATCATAGCGCATCACAATTACATTGCCCAGCTGCAACCCTGCTACGTGGCTTTGCAGGAAGAAGCCCGGCGGTTCAATGCAGAACTGAATAGCATGATAGAAGAGGCTGTGCAACAGCGCAGGAGCGACATTGATCACAGGAAACGCCTGCTGTCGATGCTCAACTAAGACTAATTTTACCTACCACTTCACAATAATCGAAAAATGGAAAACAAAAATCACACGGACGCAGTACCTGAGAACAGGAGCGGTGACGAGGTGAATACCGAGACCGTTAAAGCGTGCACGAACGCTGCCGAGGCTGCAGCGCTTTACCATACAGCCAGGGGCAGGTTGCTGGATGTAAACAACTGGCACCGCATTTCGGGAGAACACCTGGCGCATTTTATGCTCGCCGATACCGCAGGTAACCCGGTAGCCGGGCCGGTGGAACAAGGTTCGATGATCAGGATTGACATTCCGGGGCCAGGTACCCAGGAAGGCGACGGATATGACTGGGTCGTTGTGGAAGAAATCGAAGAGAAAACATCGGAGCATGTGGAATCTGTGGCAGTCCGGGTGCGGCCGGCTTCTGATCCTACCTCAGCTGCGGAGGAAACTGCGCACTTTTACGCGCCCAAAGCTACCAGCACATTTACGGTGTCCAGAAATCATCTGACGATATCCGCCGGCGTGTACGACCGCAATCTTGCACCCAACCAGGAAGCAGACGGGTTGTTCGACAAGATCAGGAATGCGATTGTCGGATTTATGGGTGAAAAAGCTTTGTCGGCAGTGCAATGGAAAGCCTTTACAGACGGTCTGCTGGACAGCTAGGATATACTTATTTTGATTT
>NZ_JBHYGF010000061.1:0-12670 GCF_051859145.1 Dyadobacter sp. | reverse complement strand
ATATCAAATCCCTCGGCAATGATAATCGGCTTGTTCAAAATCTGGTCACAACCCAGAATGATCCGTACATTCCCGCCGGCCAGCATTGTCCTCGCCGCACGGTCGTCGGAGGTAGCAGCTTTGTATATCCGCGGTGCCTCAACCTGGAATTCCGCAAATGGTTTTGATCTTTCCAGCTGACGGACATTAACCTCCGTATCAAATAGGTAAGCTTTCCTACCAAGCGTCAACCTTATATGCACGGTGTGTTTTCCGACTGTGCTGAACTGATGCGCAATCGGCTTTTCTGAAAATGGATATGCAACAAACCC
Source organism: Dyadobacter sp. (assembly GCF_051859145.1). Classification (GTDB taxonomy): domain Bacteria; phylum Bacteroidota; class Bacteroidia; order Cytophagales; family Spirosomataceae; genus Dyadobacter. Next base: position 12,359 of record NZ_JBHYGF010000061.1, on the reverse strand, counting down.
TCGGCCATCTTCCAAATCTAATTCCACCTGCGCCGACTGCGTAGTATCATTTGAAATATAAAGCTCCCGACTAACTTGAAAGGCAATATTCCCCTGAAAAACCTCTTCTTGAAGTACAGCCCCATAGACAATATTGAACCTAGCGGAATCCTCGAATCTTCTGCTCTGCCCAGCCTTTTTTGCTGCTTCATGCTGTTCAATTTCGCTACCGGTTAAGTATATACTACTAAGATTCATAATACCAATTGGAATCACGTTGTTCCGCGACAGCTTGTATGCATTTGTCTCAGTTAGCTCATCAAAGCTGAGCATCCTGTAAGTGCCTTCGCGCAAATCTGCATCAATCAACCGCTCGTATAGGTTTTGCCACTCCTCCATTGAAACCTTCTCCATAGCTGGATTCGGACTTTGTGAGCGTTTTTTGAAGAAATCGACCTCATTCGGGCTGGTCAATGCGGCATTAAGAAAGAGCGCACTGCCTAATTGCGAAAGTCAAGTTTATTGATGAGATGTTTTCGATGTTCTTCATAATCCTGAGCGTAAGCGGACGAAAAGGCAACAAGGAGAGCGGTAAGGAAAACGCACAGTTTTCCTCTTCCGCATTTTTGCAAATGCTTCATATTAAGTGTATGATTAGAGATTTGAAATTGCTATCTAGATTTTAGTTGGAAATCGTACTGCGTCTTAGTACCCACATCAGAATTACAACAATCAGTAGTTACCTTACCATTCTTCAAAACACCATAGGACACATACTTCCTATGAAATTTTGGATTTTCAACTGGAAAGCTTGGAATACCTGCGTTTATCGCAACAAACTTCTTAGGCACATCTATCAAGAGCTCGTATTTCCCGTTCTTGTCTGAATACGTTGTTGCTAATAATTCGTATGTCAGCATTCTCTTGCCCTGGCAAATCACCATTATACTATCCACCGCCTGCCCCTTCTCGTCCGTGATCGTGCCATAAACAACGGTTGTACGATCTTGTTTTAAGAAGCAGGAGTCCATCAGGCAGCCGAGGAATATCACGGCCAGCATTGCTGGGAAGTGTAGCTTTCGTAAAGATTTCATAATGATGAATGTATTTATATTGATTGAAGTCTGGCCAAATTGAGCTGAACTACTCTACTATTATGTGAAAGTCGAAATTCGTTTTCTCACCTATCGCAAGCGTACAGCAACGACTCTTTTTGCCGTCAGTAAATGTTTCATAGCTTGACTTCTTTGGAAAGTATTTCATGAAAATTGCGCCATCATCAATGTAACAATCAAGCGTATGAAATTTCCCGGCGACATCGACCGTAATTTCATAGTGGCCGCTTGAATCAGTATAGGCAGTTGCCATATGCATTTTATGGCTAATTTTTTTTCTACCGTACACGGACAATCCCACTCCCGGCAATGGTAGTCCCTTGTCATCCGTTACCGTACCATATACGCTTGTCGTCCGATCTGAAAACACGAAACACCCCTGCAAAACGGCAACCATTGTCAGGTGAAGTATTGTTGCTGCTATACTTATTTTATCCCGATTAGCTTTCATTATTTATTTCGATTTTAGTTTGAAGTCCCTGTTATTTTTCTCCCCTTTCTCAATAGAGAAGCCTGCAATCTTCCCATCTCCAAAGATTTCATATCCTGAGTAGTAATTTTGATATTTAACATTCTCGGTTGAGTTAGGCGGAATTAGACAACTGACACTAGTGAACTTCCCTGCGACTTCGACAACAATCTCATAATTACCGCTTGAATCGGTAAAGGTTTCCGCCATGTTCTGAGATCCGTGGATTTTACTTCCTACGACACGCACCATGATGCTATCCACAGGTAGTCCTTTTTCGTCTGTAATCCTACCATACACTGTTGTGGTGTCTGAGAAAATGCTTTTACATCCTTGCATAAAGAGGCTCACAGACAGGCAAAGAGTCAAGGGCCACAAGGTTGTTTTGAATTTTTTGGTTTTCATTGGCTATTTGAATTAAAGTTGAAAATTCAATCTGGTCTCTGATCTTGCCTCAGGCGACTTCGTAATTGATTTGGTTCCCCTTCGCCCAATGCTTTCTTATCTGTCTCCCAATCACTGACCCGCAATAACCCATTTAGTTGGGCGTGTAGTAGCCTCAACTATCCTCCGGCAGGTGGCGCAGTTTGAACGGCGGAGAGCATATATGGTTTTGTAGAATGTTGGCAGGCGCAATCGGCAATCAGGCGGGCAAACTTTCAAAAAATAATTCTTCAAAAAAGAGTATTGCGCCAATCATTATGCATCCTTATTGAAATTAGCCGCATTTTCATTTGCCTTTTATGCACAATTACCGCAATTATCTTCCGGAGGAGCTCGCTGCCGATCCGTCGTTCAGAAGCTGGGTGATCTTCAAAAACCCTGCTGATGCGGTCGTTTGGGCTGAATGGCTGGAACAAAATCCCGATAAAAGGGAGCTGGTTAACCAGGCTAAGGATTTTTTGCTTGCGACCGAGGGTGCTTTTGACCAGGTCTCCGATGAGGAAGTTGCAAATGAAATTTACAGACTCTCGCACGCGATAGGCGCAAAAACTGCGCGGCGATCTTTCATCAGGCTGAAATTCCGGCCTAACTGGTACCATATGGCCGCCTCGGTACTCCTCCTGCTGTTTGCAGGCTGGTGGCTGAACGAACAGGTTTCAGACAAGCAATCGGATCAATATAAAGTGATACTCAGCAAAATAGAGGTACCGCTGGTAGAGGAGAAGAATGAGACCAACAAAGCCAAACTTGTAGTGCTCAAAGATGGCAGCACCATTCTTTTACAACCCAACAGCCGCATTACCTATCCTTCCCGGTTCGATGACAACAAACGGGAGGTGTTTCTGAATGGAGAAGCATTTTTCGAAGTAGCCAAAGATCCCGACAAACCCTTCTATGTATACGCACATACGTTGGCAACCAAAGTGTTGGGCACAAGCTTCAAAGTAAGCGCATTTGATGGCGATAAGGAGGTGAAGGTGGTCGTGAAAACCGGGAAAGTGTCGGTGTTCCCGATGACCAAACAAGCAATTGCCAACCAGCACGCAGACGACAAACTTGGCGGGATGGTACTGACCCCAAACCAGCAGATCGTTTTTGCCCCGAAAGAACTGAGACTGACAAGAAGCCTGGTACCTAACCCGAAGCTGCTGGAACTGCCCATTCAGAGACAATCATTTGAATTCAAGGGTACACCCATTGCAGACGTATTTGCAGCGCTCGAAAAATCGTACGGCGTCAAAATCGTATTCGATGAGGCTTTAATGAAAGACTGCTACCTGACCGCGTCGCTGTCGGACGAGCCGCTTTTTGAAAAAATGACCCTGATATGCAAAACGATAGGTGCCGAATACGAGCAGCTGGATGCAAGCATTATTATAAATAGTAAAGGTTGCCTTTAACCATTCCCCAATGCCTATGATATAAATGCTACGAATTTTTTCCGACAAAAAAAGTCGATGATGCTGCAACATCACCGACTGCTTAATCCCCCAGTTGCTTACACATTACAGCTGCCGCGAGGCGGTGGCTGTGGGAATTACTGATGCCGAATCGTTACACCCGACAACAATCAAAATTATGTCAAAACCCGTACAATTTCACCATGCTTTACAGAAAATCATGCGCATTACGCTGTATCAAGCTCTGCTTTCCATTGCCATCGGAACCTTCGTACAGGCTCATGATGTGCGTGGACAACGCATTTTGGAACAAAAAATAACCTTACGTCTATCCAATTCCGAGATTGACAAGACCCTGGAAAAAATTGAGAATGTCGCGAAGGTCAAGTTCATGTATAACCCGCAGATTTTCAACGGCCAGAAATACAATGTAAAGTTTCAGGAAGAAGCGCTGTCCATCGTACTTGAAAAAATACTTGCGCCACAGCACGTGACTTACGAGGTAGTTCAGGACAGGATCATACTGAAACGCGAGCAAGCTGCTGCGGAATCGCCGGCGGCGGGCAAAGTCGCTCCGAAGCGCAACGTATCCGGTAAGGTTTCTGACGAAACAGGCTCCGGTCTCCCAGGTGTGAGCGTGCTGATCAAAGGTACCCAGCGAGGTACTTCTTCTGACGCAGAAGGCCGGTTTACTATTGATATTCCGGATCAGGAAGCAGCTTCCGCAGTGCTGATTTTCAGCTTTGTAGGATACACTTCACAGGAAGTAGCCGTGGGTAGCCAGAGCGAAGTTACTGTTCAGCTGCAACCTGAGGCCAAGGCTTTGAACGAGGTGGTTGTGACTGCATTGGGTATCGCCAAAGAGAAAAAGGCACTGGCATACGCGGTGACTGAGGTAAAAGGAAGCGAGTTTACCCAGGCGCGTGAAAATAACGTGGCGAATGCATTGACCGGTAAAATCGCAGGTGTGAACGCAACCGGTATGTCAACCGGACCTGGCGGATCGAGCCGCATTATTATTCGCGGTAACGGTTCTTTGAGCGGAAACAACCAGCCATTATATGTAATTAATGGAATGCCGATGGACAACAGTGTTCCAGGCGGCGGCAATGCATCCAATGGAGAGGGTAACAACACCGACCGCGGTGACGGTATCGGTGGTATCAACCCTGACGATATTGAGTCGATCAGCGTTTTGAAAGGCGGACCAGCCGCGGCTTTGTACGGCGCACGTGCAGGTAATGGCGTTATTTTGATTACTACCAAAAAAGGCCGCGCACAAAAAGGAATCGGCGTGGAGTTCAACAGCAATTTTACGACTGAAAACCTGGCGATCATTCCCGACTGGCAATACGAGTATGGACAAGGTGTGGATGGTGTAAAACCGATGACACAAACCCAGGCTAAAAGCTCAGGCCGGTTGTCTTACGGCGCCAGAATGGATGGTTCGGATGTGATCCAGTTTGACGGACAAATGCGCCCCTATTCTCCTCAAAAAGACAATCTTAAAAACTTTTACAGAACCGGCACCAACTACATTAACTCCATTGCATTCACCGGCGGAAATGAAACGGTCAACTTTCGTTTTGGTTTGAATAACACCAAATCAAACAGCATTGTACCGAATTCCGACTTTGTAAGACGCATTGCGAATTTGAATGTGAATGCATTTTTGGGTAAAAAACTGAGTATTGAAACGGTTGTTCAGTACAACCTGGAAAATGGCCACAACCGCCCGAAAGTAGGTTACGCTGACTACAACCCGCACTGGGCTACGCATTTGGTGGCAAACACGGTTGATATCAGAAGTCTTTCTCCCGGCTATGATGCTGTGACTGGCAAGGAGGTGGAATGGAACCCGGTACCAGCTGCTCCAAACCCCTATTTTGTAATTAATAAGTTCAAAAACGACGATAGCAAAAACCGCTTTCTAGGTCAGGCGAACATTCGTTACGACATTCTTGAAAACCTGTTCGTAAAAGGTAGCGTGAGCCAGGATTACTACAACTTCAAATACGAATTCGTAGTGCCAACCAGCAATGCGTACGAGCCGCTGGGTCGCTGGGAATCCAGGAATACCAACTCTTCCGAAACCAACGGAATGCTGACTCTGAACTACAACAAGGAGTTTGAAAACGTAAGTTTCTCGGCTTTGCTCGGTGGTAATACGCAGCGCAGGATTTACGATGAAATGACTTACAGAGGTACTGAGTTCACAGTTCCCAACTTTTACAGCTTTACTAACCTGGCCACTTCAACTACCACGCCATTTTACCAAAAAAGTGGCATCAACTCCATTTTCGCGTCTGTGGATCTGGGTTACAAAGGATTGGCATACCTGACCATGTCGGGCAGACAGGATTGGTTTTCTGTTTTGAACAAAGAAAATAACAGCATTTTTTATCCGGCAATTGGCGGTACTGTGATCCTTTCAGAGGCTATTCAAATGCCTGCTGTCATCAACTTTGCCAAGCTACGGGCATCGTGGGCGCAGGTAGGTGCAGTGAATGTGGACCCTTACCAGATTTATCAAAGCTATCAGATGGCGCAAGGTGGCCACAATGGTCGCCCGGTGCAGCAGCTCAACTCTGCATTGGTACCTAACCCGGACCTGAGACCGCTTACTTCCACTACTTACGAGGCAGGTTTGGAAGCGCGTTTCCTCAACAACCGTCTTGGCCTGGACCTTACTTTTTACAATCGTAAAACGACCAACGACATCGTAACAAGCAACATTGCGACATCTTCGGGCTATACCAGCGCATTGCTGAACGTAGGCGAGCTGAGCAACAAGGGTATCGAGCTTTTGATCAATGGAACACCAGTCCGCGCCAACAACTTTACCTGGGATGTAAGCTACAACATGGCGTATAACCAGAGCCGTATCATTAAACTGGCTGACAACCTGCCTAACCTGAGTATCGGAACTGGCGTAGGCGGCGGTTTGATCAACAACGTGGTTGGCGGTACTTACGGCGAAGTTTGGGGCTACAACAAGAAAACGGACAACAATGGAAATGTGGTATTCAACACAGCCAGCGGCTACGCGGTAAGAGGCGATCTGCAAAAGCTGGGTAACGGTATCCCTCCTTTGACAATGGGTATCACCAACAATTTCAAATACAAAAACTTCTCGCTGAATATCCTGATCGACGGTAAGTTCGGAAGTGTGGTTTACTCGAACATGTACCAGTACGCGTACCGTTTTGGTTTGCCAAAAGAAACATTGCCTGGTCGCGAAACTGGTGTAACTGTAACTGGTGTAACGCCGGAAGGAGCTCCTTTTACCAAGTTCTGGGAGAAAAAAGATGTGGATACCTACTATGACAATGATAAAAACTATACGGGCATGTTCGTCTTCAACAACGACTTCGTCAAGCTGCGCCAGGTGATCCTGAGCTACAACCTGAATGTAAGCAAGATGTCGTTCCTGAAATTACAGGCAGCTTCTGTATCGCTTGTGGGCCGTAACCTTCTCCTGCTTTACAAGGACAAGCGAAACAACTATTTCGATCCTGAGTCGAGCTACACCAATGGGAATGCGCAGGGTCTGGAAGCATTTGGTGTGCCAAGAACCAGAAGTCTGGGCGTGAACCTGACTGTGAAGTTTTAATCATTAAAAATCTTTTAGTGAATATGAAAAACCTATTTAAAGTACTATACCTGGCCCCGGCCCTGTTCATTGCCTCCTGCGACAATGGTTTTGAAGAAATGAATGTAAACCCAAACGCTTCCACCGAGGTAGTACCGGGATACCTTTTCACTAGGGCGCAGCTGGTTACCGTAAGCAACAACTATACAGGCGCGGCCTACCTGACGATCGGCGGATCAATGCAGCATTTTGCTACCTATAAAGAAGTACCGGGTGCAGGTGACAAGTATTTCAATTTCGGATACAGCCAGGCGAGCTGGAACCTGTATGGCGGAGATCCTGTGACACAAGGCGCGGTGATCGACATTTCGCAGGTGATCGACGCGGTTTCAAAAAACCCGACTGATATCAACAGGCTGTCCATTGCCCGCATCTGGAAAGCTTACCTGTTTCACCGGATTACTGATCTGTATGGAGATGTTCCTTATTTCGAGGCAGGAAAAGCATACTCTGCCCAGGACTTTACACCTAAATACGATGCGCAATCGGTCATCTATGCGGATCTGTTGAAAGAGCTGGAAGAGTCGATCAACGCATTTGATCCGGCTCAACCGAGTTTCGGAAATGCAGATCTCGTGTACAGCGGTGATCTTACCAAATGGAAAAAGTTTGGCTACTCGCTGATGTTGCGGCTCGGAATGCGCCTGACAGAGGTGGATCCTGCCAATGCACAGCTCTGGGTAAAAAAGGCGATTGCCGGCGGTGTAATTACTGCTGACTCGGACCTAGCCAAAATCGACTACGTCGACGGATCTATTACCGCAAGCCGCAACTTCATTTCGGCTGGTTTGATGAGCACCGACTATGTGTCTCCCGGCGGCGACAATGTAGAGGGTGGCAAATTGGCCAAAACTTTGATCGACCATCTGAAAACAACCAAAGACCCGCGATTGAATGTTATCTCGGTGGTGTGGACAAAAGCTTCGCCGACTGCACCTTACGTAGCTGATACTGCTACTGCACTGCAAAAAGGAATGCCGAATGCCGCATTTAATTCGCTTCCGGCTGACTTTGATTCCTATTCTGAGCCAAATCCTGCTACGATACTGCGATACAATGCGCCTTTGCTGGTTTTGACTCCTGCGGAAATGCACCTGCTGCTGGCAGAGGCTGCTGTGCGTGGCTGGTATTCCGGCGCGACTGCGGCTGCTTCTTACCAAGCTGCGGTTACTTCCGGGATCAAGCAATGGGCTTTGTTCGGAACGGCGGGTGTTATTTCCGACGCGAAGATCGCGGCTTATCTGGCTGCGAACCCTTATAAAACTGGCGGGACTGTGGCACAGCAGATCGAGCAGATCTCCACGCAAAAGTGGGTTGCATTGTTCCTGGAAGACGAATACGAGATCTGGTCTAACTGGCGCCGCACAGGCTATCCTGCACTTACACCGACCAACTACCCGGGTAACCTGACCGGCGGAAAAATCCCGACACGATTTGTAATTCCCGATTCGGAAGAGCTTTATAACCGCGATAACTTCTACGAAGCGCGTACCCGCCAGGGCGGTACCAACACGCTTTCAAGTGTAGTTTGGTGGGATAAGTAAGCTTCTCAATGCTGTTATATTGAATTTAAAAATCAGACTTTCCGAGGCCCGGGAAGTCTGATTTCCTTTCCGAAATACCTATTTTTATCCACCTAAAACCTGATCAACAATTTTCAATTTATGAAATTCAAATTCCTGAGCTTAGCCGCGATTGCCCTTTCTAGCCTCTCATTTACCCATATCGTTGAAGCGCAAACGATCTCCAAAGAAGAACTCACATTTTTAACATCAGAATGGAAAGGAGAAAGGTTTCCTGACGGTCGCCCGAAAATACCCGATGACCTGGTACGCCGCGCCAAAGAGATCAACATTGAAGAAGCCTGGGTGGTCATGAAAAACGAAGGCTATAACTGCCAGTTTGAAGGCAACTGGAAAATGGTGCACCCCGATGTAGTGATCGCCGGGCGCGCATTGACCGCACAATTCCTTCCCTCCCGCCCAGACATTGAAAAGAACATCAAGGAACGTGGCAACAAACAGGGCCGGATCGGAAATACAAATTCCTGGCCCATTGACCAGCTTTCCAAAGGTGACGTGTACGTGGCCGACGGTTTTGGCAAAATAGCCGAAGGTACATTGATCGGTGATAACCTCGCTAATTCCATTTATGCCAAATCGGGCAATGGTGTGGTATTCGATGCATCGGTGCGCGACCTCGAAGGTTTATCAAAAATTGAAGGCTTCAATGCATTCGTACGCGATTTTGATCCTTCCTATCTGAAAGACGAATACCTGGCCGGATTAAATACACCAATCCGCATTGGCCGCGCCGTGGTGCTGCCCGGCGACCTTGTTCTCGCTAAAAAAGAAGGCGTTATTTTCGTTCCTGCGCACCTCGTTGAGAAAGTGATACAAACTGCCGAGTTCATCGCTTTGCGTGACAAGTTCGGTATTCAAATGCTAAAAGAAGGGAAGTATACACCAGGCCAGATTGACAGCCAGTGGTCGGATACCTTAAAAAGCGACTTTCTGAAATGGCTTGACAAGAATCCGAAAGAGATCCCGATGAAACGTTCGGAGCTGGATGAATACATGAAAAAGAGAACCTGGTAGTACGCATGAACATTTATAAGCTACTCTCAGGCGCGGCGGCAGTGTGCCTGCTGGCCGCACTATACCTTGCATTGAGCGGTAACCTGCCCGCAGCCGGCCCGTTCTTCATTGGATTTTTCCTCGCACTGGCGATCAGTTTTCGTGGTTATGAGAAGCTGAAAGGCTTTACTTACACCACCGTGATTTTTGCGGCAGTGACTACTGCATTGTACTACCCGCAGCATTTTCAATCATTCGGAGATTTCAAACTGGCTGTACTGATCACACCATTGATCCAGATCATCATGTTTGGAATGGGTACTTCGATGAGCTTCGGTGATTTTGTTGGTGTTGTTAAAATGCCGAAAGGTGTTTTGATCGGTGTGGTGAGCCACTTTATTATTATGCCGGGTATAGGCTATACACTGGCGAGTTTAAGCGGTTTTCCTCCTGAAATTGCGGCGGGTATCATTCTCATCGGTTGCTCTCCGAATGGAATGGCGTCCAATGTAATCTCCTACCTCGCCAAAGCGAACCTGGCATTATCAATCACGATCACGGCGATTTCCACGATGCTCGCGCCGCTGGTTACCCCGCTTCTAATGAGCCTGCTGGCAGGTGCATTCGTTCAGATCGACACGCTGCACATGATGTGGGATATTATTAAAATGGTGATTATCCCGATCGGGGCAGGGCTGCTTTTTAACAAACTATTCAGTGGAAAAGTGAAGTGGCTCGATGCAGCAATGCCGCTCGTTTCAATGGCCGGAATCGCATTCATAATTGTCATTATTACCGCTGCCGGTCGCGATAGCCTGCTTTCCATCGGACCAGCTTTATTGCTTTTGGTACTGATCCACAATTTGTCGGGTTATACGCTGGGATACTGGTCAGGCCGGTTGTTCAAAATGAGCGAGCGCGACTGCCGTACCATCGCAATTGAAGTAGGGATGCAAAATGGCGGCCTGGCTTCCGGTATTGCCAAGGAAATGGGCAAAATGGCGACAGTGGGACTGGCTCCTGCCATTTTCGGACCATTGATGAACATCACCGGCTCTATCCTGGCTTCCTGGTGGCAAGGCAAGCCCACCGGTGATGAAGAAACTTACATTGAAACAGGAAGGGCGCATTAATCTTCCTCAATCAGCAGCTGCATAAAGACTACATCCAGCCACTGGTCGAATTTAAAGGCTATCTCTTTGAGGTAGCCTTTTTCGATAAAACCATATTTTTTGTGAAACTCAATGCTGCCCCTGTTCGCCGCGTCTATCACACCGACCATCGTGTGGATACCCGATTCTTTTGCGCGCTGGATCAGGCTGCCAAGTAACTTCCCTCCTACGCCCATTCCGCGCGATTTTTCATCGAGATAAATGGAATGCTCCACACTGAACTTATACCCGATTTTTGGACGGAAAGTATTGTAAGAACCATATCCGATCACCTTACCTTCGAGCTCGGCCACGATCACGGGCATTCCGTCATGAATCATTTTCTCAAACCAGGCAGTTTGCTCTTCGAGCGTTCTGGGTTCATAGTCGTAAATGGCGGTGGTGTTAAGGATAGCGTGGTTGATAATTTCCAGCAGAGCAGGTAAATCCCTGGGCGCAGCGCTTCTGATAATAAGATCCATCAAGTAATTCAGGTCGTTGTCAGGTTGATTGAGTGCGTTAAAATAAGGATTATTTAAAAATTTAAACGCACCTCAATGATCGAATTGCCTACTTTACCTGTTTTCGACTAAAAAGAGGTGCGTTGTCACCTTTGTGAACAGTATCAGGAGTATGTTGAAACTTGAAATTCAGGAACGCAAGCGATACAGCCGGCAGATCCTTCTCCCGGAAGTGGGTCTAACAGGCCAGGAAAAATTAAAATCAGCGAAAATACTGGTGGTCGGCGCAGGCGGCTTGGGCTGTCCGGTTTTGCAATATTTAACTGCCGCCGGCGCGGGCGAAATCGGGATTATCGATCACGATCATGTGGAAGTAACCAACCTGCATCGCCAGATCCTGTATTCGGAAGCTGACCTGGGTAAAAAGAAGGCAGTTACTGCCGCTGAAAAACTAAGTATCCTCAATGGATTTGTAAAATTCACCCCCTATCCTGTCCAGCTCACAGAAAGTAATGCCGCTGAGATTGTCTCTAAATACGATCTGGTAATCGACGGCTCCGACAATTTTGACACGCGCTACCTGGTCAACGACACCTGCGTGAAACTCAACAAAACCTGGGTTTTCGGCTCCATTCTGAGGTTTGAAGGTCAGGTCTCCGTTTTCAATTATCACAACGGACCAACTTACCGCTGCCTTTTCCCCGACGCGGAAGAAGGCGATAATTGTGCGGAAGCAGGTGTGATCGGGATTTTGCCAGGTATTATCGGGACTTATATGGCCAACGAAGCGATCAAGGTTATCTGTGAAATCGGCGAAGTGCTTTCCGGGAAGTTACTGCTGATCAATGCACTTACGAATGCAACGAGTACGTTCGGATTCAGCCGGAATATTCCTGTTCACCACAGCCCCAACACAAACCCAGCGCCCTCACCAAAGCCTGTTGAAGCGCGTGAAATGTCAGTGGAAGAGTTTGAACGTATTCAGAACACCGATCCTGAGCAGGTGCAGCTCATTGATGTTCGCGAGGATTATGAATTTGAGGCTGATAATTTTGGCGGCACCAATATCCCCCTTTCCGAAATTCCCGATTTCCTGACCACATTTCCCGACG
>NZ_JBHYGF010000060.1:5760-12687 GCF_051859145.1 Dyadobacter sp. | reverse complement strand
ATACCCACAGTTAAAAGTCCACCCAGAGCCATGCAGGTGTATAACGGTATCCCTAATGGGCTTACTTCGCCTACTGATCCGATGAACACCATCCAGCCGGTAAAAAAATCGATGAGATCCCCCCCTGCTGACGGATTTGCTGGTGGCTTGACATAACCTACAAAGTACAGACAAACTATGATTATTGCGCCTCCAAGCCAGGGAATGAGGCTAGTCCAGCGTCGTTGGAGCACGAGCAGGATTGTGCCAATTGGCCAAATTAGCAGACCATTGCCACTCGTCAGTGTTGCCAGTACACCTAAGCCAAATGTAAATATCAGGCTTCGGGAACCCATCCAATGAGTCAAACCATATATCGCCCATACAACCCACAGAACGACAGCGAAATTTTGAAGTGCAGCCATACCCCAAAACATATTTTCCCACTGCGAAAGATTGAACAATACGAAAGCCAGTGGTACAAGGTATATTAGTCGAGTACCTGCCCGGCGCAGTTCAGCTCCGAATATAGCCAGCAAGCCTAACAAGCTCAAATTGCCGATTGCCATTAACCGCAGGTAGTCGATCTTACCAAACATTTTATAGTCCAGATAGGTTATGACTCTATCGAAAACAATTCGGTGCTCGTTATGTTGCTTAAAGAATTGGTAAATGCTGCCTTTAATCTGCGTTTCACGCTCTAATGCCAAGGGAAACCATTGTAGTACGTAGTCGTCCCAATGAGGAATATTGACGGCATATTGTATCCAGACTACCGAAAATATTATGACCGGCACTAATACCAGCAAACCAGTTATCAGCAAGTCGGATTGTAGGCTAAAATTGGGGCGCATATTTGGTAGGCGTATAAGGGAAGTACAATTGTTTGTTTTAATCTGATGCGTCAAAATTGGTTTTTGAAACATCAGAGTTTCCTATTTTTTACTGTTTATTTCTACTCCCCTGTGCCGAAGATATTTATAAAGTGTCATTTTTGATATTCTTAGGTCAGTAGCGATAGCATCAACTCCTAATACCCGTTCATTGTATAATGTTTGGGCTAAAATAGCCGTTCTTTCCGCTTCTTTCGTTAAACCTCTTGTTCGGCCACCTTTTCTTCCCCTGGCGCGTGCAGCCTCCAGGCCAGACTGCGTCCTTTCACGGATTAGGTCTCTCTCAAACTCAGCAAGCGATGCGAAAATATTAAAGATGAGCCTGCCCTGAGCGGTAGTTGTATCGATATGATCATTAATCGACACCAAACCGATTCCTCGCTTTTCTAAATCGGAGGTCATTTCAAGTAAATGTTTCAAAGAACGTCCTAACCGGTCAAGCTTGTAAATGTATATCACATCACCTTCGCGAAGTATTTGATGCATAGCAGCAAGCTGTGGCCGATCCGATTTTATTCCGGAAGCCTTTTCCTGAAATACCTTTTCACACCCTGCTTTTTGAAGAGCGTCCAGCTGCATTTCTAAATTCTGGTCCTGGGTCGAGACCCTTGCGTATCCTATTTTCACTTCTGTATACTTTAATGCATCTAACAGATCAAATTTAATGTACTTAGATTGGTATACAAGTTTATTTTACTAGAATGATAATATATACCTGGTTTCTGAGCACTTTGCCTGCTTTACTAGGACTGGCGGTTTTGTACATTCTGAGCAACGTTTTTTTATACAAACAAATCGTCTCATGCCAAGAAAAGAATACCTGACTTCCGAAGCCCGGCAACGATTTGACAATCCACCTGTTTTGAGTGTTGATCAGAAAATGATTTTCTTAGAGGCACCTGAGTGGGCTACTGAATATGTCAAGACTTTGCAAACGCCATCCAATAAAGTTGGCTTTCTTTTACAGGTTGGATACTTCCGGGTAGTCAGCCGGTTTTTTGGATCTAACCGTTTTCACCAAAGTGATGTGGACTTTTTAGCGGCAAGAATTTCTGTTGATGGCAATGCTGTACAAATGGGCGATTATGAAGGACGGACATCACTCAGGCACCGGGAAGATATTCTTGGATACTTCGGGTTTGCACCTTTCGAAAAATCTTCAATTGAAACATTGACCCAAGAAACACAGAGACTGGCCCATGTACAGACCAGGCCATACCTGATATTTGAAGGTATGGTAGACTTTCTCCAGTCACATCATATCGAAATTCCAACCTACCAAAGCCTGAAAACGATTTTGGACAAAGCGCTTGCCAGTTTCGAACAAAATTTAGAGTCTATTTTAAATAAGTACCTGACTGCTGCTGATATTTTACTTTTAGAGCAGCTTCTGGTCGAACACACTTCTTATCAGCAGGACAGCAGGAAGCATTTAAAAGTAAAACGTTATGAGATTACATTTTTCAAACGGGTCTCTCAATCCATGGAGACAAAACAGATCCGTGAGCGTGTGGCAAACTTTCAAAGCTTGAAGATCATGTATTTGCAGTTACTACCGGTATCCAAGCGCTTAAAACTATCTGATGCGACCATTCAATTCTACGCTGAATATGTCATCAATAACCAGGTAACACAAATAACTACACGCAGCACGAACCGTTATCTACTTTTGATTTCTTTTATTATCCATCAGTATTATATGTTGGGAGATGCACTTATCCTCACTTTGAATAGTGCGGTCACCAACTATGTCAATGGTTGTGAAAACTCAGTAAAACAAGAGCTTTATCAAAACAGGATGCAGACCGCGCAGCTGGTCAGCAGTGTTGCCCACCGGAGTAGCACCCACATTGATGTTTTGGGTGCCATTGAACAAATTATTGCTGACACTGCCATGAAGCCCTTGGCCAAAGTAACATTGATTGAACAGCTTTTTAAAAACAAACGGCTATCTCAAAAACTGTTACAGGAAGACCAGCAGCGCCTTAAAGCATTGAAAGAAGCCAACCAAAAAATAAACGACCGGGAAGATTTTTATCAGACGCTTGAAAAAAATGCGTCTAAACTAAATGGTAAAGTCAGTGATATTGTCAAAGCCTTGATCCCGAGTGCAACTTCATCAGGAAAGGATATTCTTGCAGCAGTCCGGTACTACCAGGAAAAGAACGGTGCTATAATTTCCCGGGCAGCAGTACCAACTGATTTTTTAGGGATGGAACAGCAACAACGCGTACTAACACCGGAAGGAAAATTGCGGACAGGTTTATATAAAGTATTCCTGTTCCAGGAAATCAGGGATAATATTAAGTCGGGAGCACTTCCAATCGATTCATCATACGATTACCGGAGTTTTGACGAGTATCAAATACCGTCATCGGCATGGAATAAAGAAAAGGAAAAACTAATTGAGCAAGCCGGCTTAACAGCTTTTGCAGATTCGAGAAAAACCCTGCTCAGATTAAACGAAAAACTCAATGCCCAAATTAAATTAACAAATGAACATATAGCAAAAGGCAGTAACAAACAGGTATACTTCGATCCTTCTGGTGACTGGCACCTGATGAAAGATAAACGATCAGAAGAAATCACAGATTTAGAATCGCTCTATCCGCAGGAATATGTCATTCCATTGGTAGAAGTTCTTTCAACTGTTCAAAGTGCCACTGGTTTTATTTCCTCTCTCGTTCACGGTGGTATAGATCGCATTCCTAAACGCCCGGACGAGCAGTTGTTCTTTGCAGCAATTCTTGGGTTCGGGTGCAATATTGGTATCCGCAAGTTCTCTTTCATGTCCAAAGGTATCAGGACCAGTTCACTGGAGACAACGGCACTCCAATATTTTTCACCGGAGACTGTAATACAGGCAAATGATAAAGTACTTGCATTTAGCAATGCCTTACCACTTACCGAGCATTTTAGAAAAGATGCTGACTTTATTCATACTTCCAGTGACGGTCAAAAATTCGATGTATCGGTTGCATCGTTGGTAGCTTCTCCTTCCTTTAAATACTTTGGGAATGGAAGGGGTGTAACCATGTATTCTTTTCTGGACGAAGCCGGACAGTTATTTTATTCAACTGTATTCAGCGCGGCCGAACCTGAATCACATTATGTCCTGGATGGTTTGACGCATAATGAAGTAATTATTCCCAATGCCCATTCAACAGACACCCATGGGTTTAGTGAACCGGTATTTGCCGTAACTGGCCTGCTTGGGATTGATTTTCGTCCTAGATTCGCCAGGTTTCATCATCAACAACTATATTCAATTGACGAAGCCCGGACTTACCGCGAGCTGAATTATAAGATTGTTCCTGGTCTTAAAATTAATCTGGCGCATCTCGAAAATCATTGGGATGAAATTTTAAGACTTGTCTGTACAATCAAACTTGGTTACGCCAAGGCATCAACGTTGTTCAGGCGTTTAAACTCGTATTCAAAGCAACACCCGCTTTACAAAGCCCTTAAAGATTTGGGAAGGCTCTACAAAACCGCATACGTCTACCAATATATGGATGATGAAATAATCCGTAAATCAGTGTCGGGATCCCTTTCGAAAATCGAAAGCAGCAACAACTTTTCAAAAGCCATCACCGTAGGCAATAACCAAGAATTGATTTGGGCTACCCGGAAAGAACAATTGATAGCAGAAGGTTGTAAAAGATTGATAGCGAATGCAGTAAACACTTATAATCTGTTGTTATTATCCGAAAAACTGATAGCAGTTGAGTCCGAACAAGACAGGCAGATCCTGTTGAAAAAAATCCTTGCAACTTCTACCCACAGCTGGGCACATATTAACCTGGTGGGAGAATACGACTTCTCCGATGGTAAAGAATATAAAATCTTTGATTTGGACTCGATCATGGATCTGAACCTAGCGCCTTAGAATTCAATATTCCGGACTTATGGCAAATAAAAATTCTACACAAAAGTCGTGACGGTTTTTCTCCCTTTCTTTAGTTTACCCCGCACGGAAGAGAGCATCAAAAAGTGTGGGGCATTTAATTGTTTGATAACTTGAGAAAGATTTGAAAACCTAGGCGGCCCCATCTTCTCATGAAATCAAAAAATGTCGTCCAGCCAGTTGTTGTTGATCCTCGAACTGCCGTGTATCATTTGAAGGTACACATCCTGAATATTTCGCCGATGATCTACCGGCGCTTTATCATTGACGGCAATACACACATTGCTGAGCTCCATCATTTGATACAGATGATGATGGGTTGGGAAAACCAGCATTTACATGTTTTTCATATCTGGGGAGTGGATTATGGAATTGCTTATGACGGCGGGGGGTATTATCGGGATGATCCCAGTGAGATTTACATTGGAAATTTAGGTTTGAGGGCTGGTGATAAGTTTTCATATGTTTATGATTTTGGCGATTACTGGAAACACGAAATCCGTGTCGAGAAGGTTGAGAATATCACACCCGGATACCGACACCCAATTTGTACAGCTGGACGAAGGGCTTGCCCACCGGAAGATGTCGGCGGGCCTTATGCTTATCAGCATGCTTTGATAGGCCAGTTCAGTTGGATCCAGGAAACCTTATCAAACGTACTGGAAAGTGTTGAGAACGGAGAACTTCCGGACCTTGACCTGGATAATGCGCCTTGGTGGTATCTCAAACACCGCAGTGAAGTCTTCGACAAGAAAAAAATGAATCAGGCCTTAGCCAAACTGTATCAAAATAAGGGTGACGGTAAATTCTGGAGAACCTTGGGCGGTTACGATGCTTATTTTGATGATGATGAGTAGCACTTTCTGTATCAATAAAACCTAGTGGTTAATTTGATTATAGTTTGTAACTTGGTGTGATGGAAAAGGGAGTGATTTTCGTCCGGGTATCAAAAAGAGAACAGGACTACCAACGGCAGATAGAAGACTTACGGGCGGTGGCTCAAAATCAAAGCCTACAGATTGTTGCAGAAATAGCTGAAAAGGTAAGCGGGGCAAAGTATAACCAGGAGCGTGATGGGCTGCAGGAGCTGCTCACCATGGCTCGTAATCGTGAGATCAATACGGTCCTGGTTCAGGAAGTTTCCCGTTTGGGACGCTCGACGGTTGAAGTTTTAAATGTATTGGAGGAGCTGACTAAACTTCAAATCACTGTGTATGTTCAAAACTTTGGAATTGAAACATTAAAAAATGGCAAGAGAAACCCCATTGCCCAATTTATGTTTACGCTGCTGGCAGAATTTGCGCGGATGGAAAGGGAAACATTGCGGGAACGCATCCTGTCAGGAATGGACGAAGCACGTCGGAAAGGTAAACACTTAGGCAGGCCTGACGGATCCAGCGAGGATAAGGTAGTCTTTTTAAAAAAGTATCCCTCGGTGGTTCGGAATCTACGTTTAGGTATCAGTGCGCGTAAAACCGCTAAAATTTGTGATACCTCTATCAATACGGTAAGAAAAGTCAAAGATTACATTTCCTGATAACCTTAATAATCATGAAATTCAAACTCCAATTAGTATGTGAACCCGGGAAAAATGAAACTGCTTGCACTGACGAGATTTTCACCTTTGATAAGCCATTTGACACTTTTGAAAACATTGGAATGAACCTTTGTGAATCAAAGCAGCTATTGAAAAATCTGCAGCAATCTATCGTGGAAAAGCAACTGGGAGCTTTTATCAAAAACAAGGGGCTGCAAAAGCTTCGTAAAAAAGGAAACTATACCGTTAAACTCAAAACACTTTTTGGTGATATCACTTTTGAAAGCCCCAGGTATTATGGCGAAGATAAAAAAACGTTCAGCCCTCTAAATGAACTACTTCCAAACCATACTACCCCTGAGCTTTTGTTTCTTGAAACAAAATGGGCCTGCTTAATCCCTTTTGAAAAAACGGCGAATTTATTGAAAGAAGTCCTGCCGGTTGCAGAAACGATTAACGCAACAACGATCCAGAACCATCTATATGACTTGGCCTTAGCCCAGGAGCAAGAAATTGGAGAAGAGCAGTGGATGTGCGATTGTGGTAGTATTAACCAGCGGCAGGCGTTGCCAAGGCCGGAAAGAACAATGGTTGTTGGGATTGATGGCGGG
>NZ_JBHYGF010000060.1:0-5750 GCF_051859145.1 Dyadobacter sp. | reverse complement strand
GTCCGGGACTGGAAAGATAAAAAAAGCATATTCGAAGTTATCGCTGGCAAGTCGATTCCGGCTGAAAAACCAGCCAAATGCTTTGCATTCGTGGGATCATATGATTTAAAATCCAAACGCCGGTTTTATAACCATCTTGTATCACAAGGAATGCAGCCCCACCAGCAGCTTGAATTCTTTTCAGATGGCGCTGATAACTTACGAAATCTACAAACCTACCTTAATGCAGAATCCACACACATTCTGGATTGGTTTCATATTACGATGAAACTGACAGTTCTGCACCAGTGCGCACTTGGGTTGATAAAGGTTGATGAAAAAAGAGGAAAATCTTTTCAACATTTATTGACCCGTATAAAATGGAATTTATGGCACGGTAATGCTGTAAGGGCAATTGAGCATTGTGATGACCTTGACTTCCACCTTATCGATCACCTGGGAGACAAGACGCAAAAGAAAAAATATGACAAGATTAAACCGTTCCAAACATATGTTACCGACTTCGACAAATACATTTCAAACAATATAAATTTTATCGTCAATTACTCCGAGCGGTACAATTACGGCGAAGTTATTTCAACCAGCTTTGTGGAATCCACAGTCAATTATGTAATTGCCAAACGGTTTTCTAAAAAACAGTCGATGCAGTGGACTAAAAAAGGTGCACACTTGCTGCTTCAAGTCCGAACAAAAGTATTGAACAACGAATGGGAAGGTACTTTTCGAAAGATGTATCCGGATTTCAGGCCGATCAAAGCAGTGAAAGATCCTGACGTCATCCGGGAAGCGGCATGAATCTCCCACACTTTTTGATGCTCTCCCATCTATCAACACTACATCTGCCTGGTCACCAGCATTTGGCCAGCTCTGGTTCCCTTTATCGTCCAGCGGCAGAACATTTGTGAGTCGCCAGTCTAGGATTCTCACTGGACTTTACGTAAAAAAAACCATATGCAGAGATTACGGCGGTTTTCGCCAATACCTTACTATTTGGTGTATCTTATCGTTTTACTAGTTCTACTCTTCTGTTTTGAGCTTTTCCATCCTCGGTCGAATTATCTGCAATTGGAGCTTCCTGCCCAAACCCCTTTGCTGTAAGGCGGCCTGTTTCAATTCCAGTTTTGATTATTTCGTTTTTTACTGCTTCGGCCCTCGCTTCTGAAAGTTTTTGGTTTCGGTCAGCTGTTCCTGCGTTATCGGTATACCCATTGATTTCAATTTTAAGATCTTTGTTAGCTTGCAACACCTTCGCGATTTCTGCCACCGCGTCCTGGCCGTCCGGTTTTAATGATGCTTTATCTGTATCAAAATTAATGTGGAGCACCGCTTTTCCTTTTTCATTTAAATCGTTTTGAATCTGGTCAGCTTTTAAAAGGGTGATGGTTTGCTTGAAGGGCTCTTTTTGAACTACTTGAATGGCGCCACTTGCTGAATTGCCATAAAGTTGGATGTAGATATTGTCGCCGGCCGCTTTTCGAATGACATACACCTTTACGGGCTCATTCCAATAATCAATGGAGCCTTCCTCACCAAGATAAGTAGCATTTGCTTTGAGGTAATCTGATTGCTCCTTTGAAATTTCTCCTTCAAAAACCAGCACGCCGCCAACCGACTTTATAGCATCGTCATAGCTTTTTAATAAATACGGCAACGACCAGTCGCTACTTCCTTTGTCGTCTTCTACGAGGTACGATTTAAACGATTTGCCGCTGATTTTTTCGAGCGTTGATCCTTTTGTAAGCGGAAAATAAATTTCGTCGTAATCCCGATTAAGTGGTTTGTTTTGGTATATAATATTGTTCGGCAGACTAAAGAATGGAATATCACTTAATGCTGCATCTGATACCGGAATAGAGTTTATATCAAATGGTTGGGTATCATTCTTGGTGCTATTATTTTTAGAATCAGAGTCGGGTAAACCCGTCTCTGTAGAATCTTCTTGGAGATTTTCTTCTTTGCTTTTGTTATTACAGGATAAAGTAAATCCAGAAAGGACTAAAAATAATAGGAATTGAAGCGGCATTTTTTTCATAAGGTTCATATATATATATCAATTAACTGTGGCCATAAGGATTGTATTACTATACTTCCTTTGGATCTCCAATGAGAATTATTTGACTAAAACCGTCCTTATGATTCTCATAAGAATAATAATGATAGATTTTTTGCTCTAACTATTTGTGCTACGAGCAAAAATGAAGCGAATATGATATAACTATTTTCACATTCCAAACCCAAAACCTCTCTTTTTCTGATGCTCCTGCCGGGGCTTGATTTCAGGCTGCTGCGACAGCTCCTTCTTTTCACTTTTGTTCTGCTCGACAACCTCGCTCTGCTCTTTGGCTTGGCCTGATGGCTCCGCTCGGCCACAATCAGATCAGCGCGTTGCATGGCTGCCCGTTTAGCATCACCTTGCGGTATTGGAACGTTTCGCTCAGCTGTGCATCATTTGATTGCCTGCCTTCGCTTCTCCACATTGACGAATGCCTTGTTTTACTTTCGGATCCTCATGGGAATAATACCGGTTGTATTCGATTTTCCCATAATACTTGATATCTCCTTATCAGATAGCCCTTTACTTATCCCTGACATCCAAATGCCACCAAAATTTCACATGGTGAAAAAACGGTGTATATGGCTGTAAACTGTGTAGTATTCAAACCATGGCATATACACCAGCGACAAAAGGAATGATACAAGTTACCTACTCTTTTTGACACTATTAAATTCTGGGTATTACTAATAAACAAAGTGTGTCGTTGAAATGTGTTGACGTTGCTACTGTTTGCGTGCAAACCAAACTTAATTCAGCAGATACCCCTTCTGAAATATGATAGAACACGTAATTGGATGATCGCCCGCGCGGAGTGTGACTGCACCTTTAATTGTTTGACCGTTAATGTATTCAAAGCTTCCATCTAAGACTTAGTTGTATGAGGTAAACAGGATCAAAATGTTTAAAAAGTGGAAGGCTCAATTTTTATTTCGGCATTAGCAAGCCAATCGTTAATTGGAACCTGACAGGCCAAGGTGAAGCGTCCATCTATTAGTACCATACAGGTTCCGCAGCTTCCCATGCCACAACAGAGCCCAAATCCGGAGATGCTTAGATAATACGAAATCAAGGTCATCAAAGAGAAATGTTGCTTTTCACCAGTCTGTACCTGATATTCTTCATTTCCGTAGATCAGCGTAAAGAGAATTGTGCTTTTTGGTTCTTCTTCCAAATTTATAAGTACTTGACTTTAATTTTGTATTGATGCTTTTTATTGACTTTTTGCTGTGCTCAGAGACCGATCACAGGTAATCCACTAGGTACATTTGCAGGAATTGTTTTATCGAAGGAATCATCGTTGAGCGTATTCAAAAATTCGACGATCCTTGACATATCTTTGAAATTCACGTCCATGTGTCTGGCGAGCGAATCAATGCTGCCAGCTTTTACATTCGGGTTAAGGATCTTTCCTCCTGCCACATCTTCGTAAAACATCAGCACTTGATCCAAAGTCGCAAACTTGCCACTGTGCATGTATGGAGCAGTAAAGCGCAGATTACGTAGTGTGGGTGTCCTAAAAGCATAGTCCTGATTGATACCCTCGTCACTTTCTGCCCGGTTATCAGTGTCCGGCACGCCCAAATTATGCAGCTTATAATCAGAAAACATGGGACCCGAGTGACACTTTGCGCAGCCTGTCACTAAAAACGCATTCATCCCATCTTTTTCGCTGGTCGACAATGCATTGCTGTCACCACGCATATACTGGTCAAACCGGGTATTGGTAGCAATCAGCGTCCTCTCGTAGGATGCTAACGCCTTAGCTAAATTTACCTGGGTAACTGGATTGCGATCTGTGGGAAATGCTTTCGAAAACAGCTCATCATAGACAGGGATCTTATCTATCCGATCGATGATTTCATCCAGGATCTGGTGATCCGGATAAACATTGCCACGCATTTCTTCCAGTGTTTTAATCGGCTCCAATGCTTGCGCCTCTAATCCTTTTGCTCTTAAATCCCAAAACATCGGGGCCAATTCAGGCCTGTAGGTTTCGTGATTGGTTATGCCATTAAAGGCCGTATTTAAAATGCTTTGCGAGTTTCTTTTTACAAACGGAATGTCATTAGGATCTAGAAACCGTCGCTTGCTGCCAGTACCTCTCCCATTTACCCCTATGGAGGTTTCCAGGAACTCTGCATAATTGAATTCCGGCTGGTGGCAGGTGGCGCAGGATACGTCTTTGCTTCCGGAAAGGATAGGATCAAAAAACAAAAATCGGCCCAGGTTTACTTTTTCCTGGGTCGAAGGGTTGTCATCCGGGTCTGTTGCATACCTGGGTAATGCGCCCAGATCAGCAATTGTTTCGATTACCTTCGGCTTTCTTTGGCGCAATGTTTCCCGATCTCT
This sequence comes from Dyadobacter sp., assembly GCF_051859145.1. Lineage (GTDB taxonomy): Bacteria > Bacteroidota > Bacteroidia > Cytophagales > Spirosomataceae > Dyadobacter. Next base: position 1,345 of record NZ_JBHYGF010000060.1, on the reverse strand, counting down.
TCCGCAGGAACTACAAAGAATTATAAGTATAAACACTAAACAAATGGGGTGCATAATCATGTCTTACCGGAGTATCTCAATCATTGAGGGTCTGCTTTCATGAATTTGTCCAGGAAACCTTTCAACGCAATTGCATTGTTAAACTGTTCGTTTTGGGCAGCATACAAAAGGGAAACATTTTTGTGCTCCTTTATCAAGGCGATAAGCTGCTCGGCAATCTGCCTTTTTTTATTGAGCTGGAAGTTGTAGTCTGAAACAAACTCGGTCCACCGTTCCGGGTCGTGGTTAAACCATTTTCTTAGTTCTGCACTCGGGGCAATTTCTCTCAGCCAAAGGTCGACCCGGGCTTCGCTTTTCTTTACTCCCCTGGGCCATAAACGGTCAACAAGTATGCGAAAGCCGTCCTTTTTGCTAGGCCGTTCATATATCCGCTTTACGTTTACTACAAGATCCTGGTCATTAGCTTCCATATTATCAGACCTCATACTCTGATCAAATGTTAGGTTAGTCCTAATAAGCCGCCTGCATTTCCTTTTCAAGTTGGACAGCTTTTGGAAAAAGGATATTATTTTCCAAATGTATATGCTTGTGCAGATCACTCTCAAATTCTTTAAGCATAAAAAACGAAGCTTTATATGTAGTGCAAGCATCATGGGCCGGTCTATAATTGCCACTCAATGCTGCAATTTTTCGCATCCGCTCGCCTTCATTTTCATGGTCCTGCATCATGACAGCGATCGGATTTTGGATGCTACCGTAAGTTTGAGAAGGAATGTTCTGTTGCTGATTACCTGCCCAGATCATCTTTTTGATAACGGGGAAAATCATGAACTCCTCTTTTTTCATATGGACCGTCAGTTCGTGGGCTATGTCCCTGAAAAGGTCTCTTATTTCCAAAAGCTCAGGATGGTTTGTACCATGTACCAAGCAAATTTTGTTAAGGTTAGCCAGTATTTGCGGCATCTTTTCTGCCGTATATTTGTAATGCTTTGCCTCGATGTACTCTGCCAGCAGATCAAGCTCCCAGACATCAAAGTCTTTTTGCGGATCTGCGGTAGTTTGCATAGAACGTAAGATCTCCTGTGATAAAATCCCAATATCCACTCCGTTTTTCACACAGGCTTCCGACAAGGAAATTGCCCCATTGCAGCAAAAATCAATATTGTGTTTCTGAAAAACAGACGATGTCTTCCAATTTCTGGCCACGATGGAGCCAACTGTTTCATTTTGAAGATTTTCCATAATATGATATAAGTGAAAGTATCGGCGTTCCTGGACTTGCATCTCATTAATACGATCTCGGTTTGACCCGAAGATTATAAAATCACACGGGACGGATCGCTTT
>NZ_JBHYGF010000059.1:758-12743 GCF_051859145.1 Dyadobacter sp. | reverse complement strand
CCAATCTGGGCTGGGAAAAAAGCCGCCAGATGGACATTGGTTTAGAGCTTGGACTTCTCAGCAACAGGTTGTTCATCACAGCCGATTACTATTCGCGCATCACCACCGACCTTCTGCTTTCGGTTCAGGTCCCTACCATGACCGGATTCAGCACGGCGATTAAAAATATCGGTAAGGTTGAAAATAAGGGCTGGGAATTCAGCGTGTCATCCAGAAACCTGACCGGCGCATTCACATGGACAACAAATCTGATGTTGTCCCAAAACAAGAACAAGGTCCTGGCGCTGGGGCCAAAAGGCGATCCTATTCGCAGCGGAACCGGTGTAGGCGAATCCAATATCACCCAGATTGGCCAGCCGCTAGGGAGTCTTTACGGCTATGTACAGCTTGGTATTTTTCAGGACAAATCAGACCTGGACAGTCACCCACACTTTGTGGACTCCCGTCCCGGAGATGTCAAATATGCCGATTTGAATAACGACAATAAAATAGATGCAAACGACCGCCAGATCATTGGCAATAACCAGCCGGATTTCATATATGGAATGACCAACAATTTCTCATACAAAGGGATTGATCTGAGCGTGGGCATTCAAGGTGTTCAGGGCGGACAAATCCTGAATTTATCACGCAGGTTTTTTGATTCTCAGGAGGGTAACCACAACCAAATGACAACCGTCCTTAATCGCTGGCGTTCCGCCGAGCAGCCCGGCGATGGAAAGTCCCCCAGAGCGAACAGCCGGCCGACAGGAAACAATAACCTGGTCTCAACCCGCTGGGTAGAAGACGCATCATTCTTACGGATCCGGAATATCACACTTGGTTACAAGCTGCCTAAAAGCGTTTCTGATAAAGTAAGGCTGGAATCAATACGGCTCTACGGAGGTGTTCAAAATGCGTTTACATTTTCCAAATACCTGGGATACAATCCCGAAGTAAGCGGATATGAAGGCCCGTTAACCGGTGGTGTTGACTATGGCTCCTACCCTCTTCCTCGTACATATACAATTGGTATCAACATTGGTTTATAAGCAATCATGAAAAAACGATTTTTATTCGCGGCTTTCCTCAATCTGTTTTTGTTGGGTTGTTCCGGCAAATTCCTGGATCTCGCTCCGGTATCCGAAGCCAGCACAGCCAACTTTTATCAAACAGCATCTGATTTCAACAATGCACTGGCGTCGGCTTATGCCTCCCTGCAATTGAATGGGCAATACGGACAATATTATGCAGTTTCAGAGATCCCGTCCGATGATTCCCGACCGGTACTCTCCGGTTCTGTCATTGATCAGGATGAGTTTGACAAATTTTACCTTCGCTCGACCAATCCTTACCTGAATACACGGTGGGCAGACGGGTATAAGGGAATTTATAGGACCAATGTCATATTATCCCGTATAGATGCGATAAGTATGAATGCAGATCTAAAAAAACAATACATCGGCGAATCCAAATTCCTTCGCGCTCTGATGTATTTCAATCTGGTCAGGATCTTTGGGGACGTACCGCTTATTGTAGAGGAAATTGTTGATACGGAGGATGGTTACCTGTATAACCGTACACCCGCTGCTGAAGTTTACGCCCAGATCATCAAAGATCTGGGGGAGGCTGAACTGGCCCTGCCTGCCACTTACACCAGCAGCGATCTGGGCCGGGCTACCAGAGGTGCAGCCCAGGCACTGCTGGGAAAGGTATATCTGACCCAGCACCGATACGCAGAAGCAGCTTCGAAGCTGAAACTAGTGGTTGACTCCGGTATTTATGCTCTTCTTCCCAAGTATGCCGACGTTTTTAGCCCGGCTAACAAGAATGGCAAGGAATCCGTCTTTGAAGTTCAATACAAAAAGGGTCTCAGCCCATTGAAAGGAAACGGGCTGGGCAGTACCTATGCCCCTGCCAATTCGGGAAATTCGGTCATTCAATTTGGTGGTGATGGCAATAATGAACCAACCGCTGACATGGTCCAGGCCTATGAACCGGGCGATACCCGCAAAGACGTTTCACTAGGAACATTTTATATTAATAGTATTGGTCAACGGATCGATCAGAATTTCATACGTAAATATGATGATGCGCCCACTGTGAAATACGATTCAGATGATAATTTCCCGGTACTTCGGTATGCTGATGTGCTGCTGATGTATGCAGAAGCGCTTAACGAAACCGGTAATGTCCCGGATGCGCTAACACTCCTTAACATGGTACGTGCCCGCGCCGGCATCAGCAATAAACAGATCAGTTCTAAGGAAGATATGCGTTTGGCCCTGGAACAGGAACGCCGGGTGGAACTTGCTTTCGAAGGTCACCGGTGGTTTGATCTAGTCCGCACCGGTCGCGCCCTGCCGATTCTGAATGCAAAGGCAAGCGCGATTGGCATCACCACTAAGCTTACTGAAAAAAACCTGGTATTCCCGGTTCCTCAAAGTCAGATTGATATCAACCCCGCGCTAATTAAACAAAACGAAGGATACTAATCCAACATTTATCAGCAAGTAAAACGGGTACGTACCCTTTGTGCAAGATCAACAATTGACAAAATATCATGATGACAATGAACAGGAGAAAGTTTATAGAAGCTTCCGCACTTGCCGGTACAAGTCTGGGTATGCTGGGTTTTAAAACGCCGCATACCTTGGTAGCCGAAGGAAAGCGAATTGGAATTATTGGCCTGGATACATCCCATAGCATCGAATTCACCAAAGTCCTAAATGCCGCACAGCCCAATCCCGCTTACGATGGCTACCGGATTGTAGCAGCGTATCCCTACGGCAGTAAAGACATTGAAAAAAGTGCCAGCCGCATCCCGGGATATATCGAAGATGTGAAGCGGATGGGCGTACAGATCACCGGATCGATCAAAGACTTGCTTGAAATTACGGACGTCATTCTACTGGAAACTAATGACGGCAGGCTCCATCTCGAGCAGGCAATGGAAGTGTTTAAGGCCGGAAAGAAAATGTTTATAGACAAGCCCGTTGCCGCCTCGCTTCGGGATACGCTTGCCATTTATAAAGCATCAGAAAAATACAAAATCCCTGTTTTTTCTGCGTCTTCGCTCAGATATATTAAAGGCATTGACAGCATTGATAAAAGCAAAGTAGTGGGTGCCGATGCATTCAGTCCCGCTGCGCTTGAAAAAACGCATCCTGACTTTTACTGGTATGGTGTCCACGGCGTAGAAACACTGTATACGGTCATGGGAAGAGGATGCAAAAGTGTAACTCGGGTACATACTCCGGACACCGACATCATTGTCGGGGTGTGGCAAGACGGGCGGATTGGTACCGTCAGGGGCACGCGTTCCGGCAAGAATCACTACGGTGGGACTGTTTTCACCGTCGATGGCAACCAGATCCTGGGTCCATACGCGGGCTATGAACCGCTGCTGGCGCATATCGTGAAATACTTCAATACCGGCGAAATACCTGTTTCGCCGGAGGAAACGATTGAGATATTCGCGTTTATGGAGGCGGCTGATGAGAGCAAGCGCCAGTCTGGCAAGAGTGTAACACTTGAAAGTGTATTGAAAAAAGCCAGCAGTTAGAGTTTAAGAACTAATTCATTGCGTTATGATGAGCAAGACTTTAATAGGCGTAATCTGCCTATCCATTTTACTTTACTCCTTCACACTGTCCACTACCTGGTTTGGTTCAAAGGTTGATTACAATGCGGACGTAAAGCCTATTCTGAACAAGCATTGCATGGGCTGTCATGGCGGGGTAAAAAAAGCAGGCGATGTCAGCTTTCTTTTTGAGCACGAAATGCTTGAACCCGGCAAGTCTGGAAAGATCCCTGTGGTAAGAGGTGATGCAGATGCAAGTGAGATGATCCGCCGTATCCTCACGGACGATCCCGACGAAAAGATGCCGAAGAATTCGGCGCCGCTCAGTGACAACGAAGTTGACGTATTAAAACAATGGATCAATGAAGGGGCAAAATGGGAAACGCACTGGTCATACAAACGGATTGAAAAGCCGGATGTGCCGTCCACACGCAGCTTGTGGAATCTGTTCGGACTTTTAAACTGGAAAGAAAGTAGCTGGCCGAAAAACGAAATCGATCATTTTATCATTGAGAAAGCGAAAAATCAGGGGCTTTCCACATCTTCGGAAGCAAACAAGCCAACGCTCATCCGGCGCCTGAGCCTGGACCTGACGGGCCTGCCTCCTACAAAAGAAGAGGTAGCTGCCTTTGAAAAGGATGGTTCTGCCGACGCTTATGAAAAAGTGGTGGACCGGCTTTTGGGATCCCCGGCGTATGGTGAACGCTGGGCTGGCATGTGGATGGACCTGGCCAGGTATGCCGATACCAAAGGCTATGAAAAAGACGGTGGCCGCAGCATCTGGCGCTATCGCGATTATGTCGTCAAATCCTTTAATTCCGACAAACCTTTCGACCAGTTCACCATTGAGCAGCTTGCCGGAGACTTACTTCCCAAAAAACAGGGGTTGCCCGCGCAGGAGCATTTGGTTGCGACAGGCTTTCACAGGAATACCATGAATAACGATGAGGGCGGAACCTCAGATGAAGAGTTCAGGGTAGCAGCTCAGATTGACCGGGTCAATACAACCTGGGAAGTTTGGCAGGGTACCACGTTTGCCTGCATACAATGCCACAGCCATCCCTATGACCCCATCTCGCATGATGAGTATTACAAATACATGGCGTTTTTTAACAATACCCGTGATGAGGATGTACCCAGCGATTCACCCACGATGCGTTTTTACAAAGGAGAGGACTCGGCGCGGGTCCAAAGGGTTATGGACTGGATAACCAGACATGAACCCGAACAGGCCAGCCAGGTTTCACAGTTTGTGCACATCACAGAACCCAAGATCAACTCCCACGATTTCAAAATCATAGGAAAGTCAACGCTTCTGGACGGGAAGTACTTAGGTCTTAAACAAAAAACCTCCGCCCGCCTGCCAGCAGTCAGCCTAACAGGTATGTCTCAGCTAGTGGTAAGTATTGGAACGCAGGCAGAAAATGCGCTTCTCACCATCAAAACAGATACCCTGGCCAAGGAAACGCTCGCACAGTTTAAGGTACCCACAACAGGATACAAGGATACGGTGCTTGTTGTTCCTATCAACCAGGTTGCGGGAAAACACGACCTGTACTTTACGTTGGAAAGTCCAAAAATGCCGGATAAATGGGTGCAGATCAAATGGCTTTCTTTTCAAAAAGCATTGCCTGGCAAAGATCAGGCCAACTATGAGGAAACCATCGCCGACTATTCTCAGCTGCTGACATCCAAGACTGACGAAACTCCTATCCTTTGGGAATCAGCCGGAGATATGGTCCGGAAAACGAATGTGTTTGTTCGGGGAAACTGGCTTGTTAAAGGTGCGGAGGTGAAACCGGACATTCCAAAACTGCTGACACCAATGCCAAAGGAGTATGCCAGGAACCGCCTGGGTCTTGCGCGGTGGATGGTACACAGGGATAATGCGCTTACCTCCCGTGTGATCGTCAACCGATTCTGGGAGCAGCTTTTCGGCAGGGGGATTGTTGAGACTGTTGAAGACTTCGGTTCCCAGGGCAGCGCCCCTTCCCATCCGGAACTTCTGGACTGGCTGGCAGTAGAATTCATGACAAACTACCGATGGAGTGTCAAACTCTTGTTGAAGCAAATGGTGATGTCGGCTACTTACAGGCAGGATTCACGGTCAGACAAGGAAAAGACAGAAAAAGATCCGGAAAACATGTGGCTGACGCGCGGGCCACGCGTAAGGCTTAGTGCGGAGCAGATCAGGGACCAGGCGCTGGCGGTGTCGGGGTTACTTTCAACTAAAATGTACGGGCCCGGCGTGATGCCTCCCCAGCCAGACGGGATCTGGCTCTCGCCATACAGTGGTGAAACATGGGTGCCAAGCCAGGGAGAAGACAAGCACCGCAGAGCCATTTACACCTATTGGAAACGTACAGCCCCCTACCCTTCCATGATGACTTTTGACTCACCCAGCCGAGAATTTTGTCAGTCCAGACGCATACGGACCAATACGCCTCTGCAGGCTCTGGTCACATTGAACGACCCGGTTTATATGGAAGCAGCTGTCCAACTGGCATTGAAGATGAGAGGCAGCGCGCCAACACCGCAGCAGCAACTTCGGGCAGGTTACCGAATGGTCACATTCCAACCGGTCAGTGAAAAGAAGCTCGCTGCACTACTCAATATCTATGAAAGTGCTTTGATCAGGTATAAAAGTAAGCCTGCAGATGTGGATAGCGTCCTGGTTTATTCAGCACAGAAGTCTCCGGAACTGGCGGCGCTGGCAGTATCTGCGAATGTACTTCTGAATCTGGATGGTGCAGTCACCAAAGAATAGCGTTGCACACTGAACTTCATCTTAAAAACTTTGAAAATGGAAAAGCTGATAACAGAATTACAACAAACAAAAGTACTACACCAGACACGCCGTCATTTTCTTCAGTCCTGTGGATTTGGTTTAGGTGCGTTAGGGTTAGGTTCACTACTGGATTCCTGCAGCCCAACAACTTCGAATCCGTCAGGGCTATCAGCGGATGCGATGTCTGTAAAAACTCCTCAGTTTGTCCCGAAAGCCAAAAGAGTCATTTATATCCACATGGCCGGAGCTCCTTCACAGCTGGAACTCTTTGATTACAAACCTGAACTCCTGAAATATCACGGCAAAGACTGTCCTGCCGAGTTCCTGGAAGGCAAGAAGTTTGCATTCATTCAGGGCGTGCCTAAAATGCTCGGCCCGCAGGGAAAATTCAACCAGTACGGGCAATCTGGCGCCTGGATTTCTGATTATCTGCCCCATTTACAAACTGTTGCGGACGATATCACCTTCATCAAGTCCATGCATACGGACCAGTTCAATCACGCGCCAGCACAGTTGCTTATGCACACGGGGGGCGCGCGGCTCGGCCGGCCGAGCCTTGGATCCTGGGCCGTGTATGGCCTGGGATCTGAAAACCAGAACTTACCGGGATTCATTGTGCTCACATCAGGAGGTAAACAGCCCGACGCCGGAAAGAGCATCTGGGGAAGCGGGTTCCTGCCTTCTGTCTATCAGGGCGTTCAATGTCGCACGGGAACGGACCCGGTATTGTACGTTTCGGACCCAAAAGGAATCAGCCGCGATTTGCGCAAGCAAACCATTGAAACAATTAACGAAATCAACCGGCAGAGCTACGAAGACATACAGGATCCGGAAATACTGACACGCATCAGCCAGTATGAAATGGCGTTCCGGATGCAAATGTCTGTGCCCGAGGTGATGGATATCACAAAGGAGCCTTCATTTATTTTAGATATGTATGGTGTAAAACCGGGGCAAGGCTCATTTGCAATGAACTGTCTGCTCGCCCGTAAACTGATCGAAAATGATGTGCGCTTCGTGCAGCTTTTTGACTGGGGATGGGACGGACACGGATCAAATGCGAGGGATAATATAGAAGGCGGGCTTCACGAAAAATGCAGACAAACAGACCAGCCGGTAGCTGCACTTTTGCGCGACTTAAAAATGCGCGGACTTCTGGAGGAAACGCTGGTTGTCTGGGGAGGGGAATTTGGCAGAACGCCCATGCAGGAAAACAGGAATGGCTTGGTAATGCCTTATATGGGCCGCGATCACCATGTGGAAGCATTTACGATGTGGATGGCTGGCGGCGGGATCAAAAAAGGAGTTGTGCATGGAGAGACTGATGAACTGGGGTATTACGGAGTAAAAGACCGGGTTCATGTCCATGATCTTCAGGCTACCATCCTGCACCTGCTGGGCTTCGACCACGAGAAGTTTACCTACCCTTTCCAGGGCCGGAATTTCAGGCTGACAGACGTGGAAGGGAAACTAGTAAAAGAGATCATCGCTTAATTATCTCCTCAATAAAATGCATTACCCTCTTCTTGAAGTCACAGGATGGCCCATTTTCATTGGCCGGTTCCATCCTGTTATTGTTCATTTACCAATTGGCTTTTTATTAATCCTGGCACTTCTTGAGATTACGCAGCGGTTCAGCAAAATCCGAGTCAGCCAGGATATGCTACGTTATATCTTACTTTGGTCTGCCATCTCTTCAACGCTTGCCTGCGTGGCCGGATACCTTCTTGCATCCGGCGGCGGTTACCAGGAAACGTTACTTAGCAATCACCAATGGCAGGGAATTGCAGTCGCCGCATTTAGCTGGATTGCCTGGATTGTCGGCTCTGATCAGTTCAGAAAAAAAATACAGTCAGGCCGGGTCTTCTATTTTGCCACGCTGGGCATTGCGGTGGCTCTCACCTTAGCCGCAGGGCACCAAGGAGGATCGCTCACACACGGCGAAGGTTACTTAACAAAACATACGCCTGAACCATTCCGCAGCATCACCGGCATGCAACCTTCCCCCGAACAGGCGGACAATGGGCATCGGATAACAGACATTCAGCAGGCGGTTGTATATACAGACATTGTTAAACCTATTTTGGAGCGCCGTTGTACGCAATGCCATAATGCAAGCAAGCAAAAAGGCGACCTGCGTATGGATCAAATTGCAATGCTTGTGAAGGGAGGAGAATCGGGACCTGCATTAATTACAGGCAACAGTGCCCAAAGCAAGATGATCCTGAGATGTATGTTACCTGAGAATGATGACAAACACATGCCTCCGAAGGGCAAGCCGCAATTGACCCAGGATGAAATTTTGCTGCTATCCTGGTGGATAGACCAGGGCGCCCCGGCTGAAAAAAGAGTGGCCGACCTGAAAATATCCGGCCAAATCGAGCCGGCCTTGGCAACGATCGTGTCAAATGCGAACTCTGCTGCACCCGAGCGAGCAATGAAACCTTCTTTGTTTTCAAAGGAAATTCCCAAGGCTAATGTGAAAGACATTGAAGCGCTCAGAGCGGCAGGTTTGATTGTCAATAATCTCTCAAATGATCAGCATTTTCTGGAAGTAAGTGCAGTCAATTCCCCTGGTTTCGACGACGGGGAATGTACTTTGCTCACCCCGTTATCTGAACAGGTCACCTGGCTTAAACTAGCCGGCACAAATATCACAGATACCGCATTAAACCACATAGCAGCGCTTAAAAACCTGAGCAAACTTCATCTTGAACATACTGCCATTACCGATCGGGGTTTGGCACAGCTCAAAAATTTGACTCATCTGGAATATTTGAATCTAACCCATACAAAAATCACGGACACAGGACTTAAAACCATTGCATCAATGAAAAGCCTCAAATCTATTTATGTCTGGCAGTCGGCTGTGACAGATTCTGCGGTAGCACAGCTAACCAGGCAATATCCGAAGCTCTCGATTGTCAACGGAGTAAATGTTTCCGGGTTAGCGCAATCCATTAAAAAAACTGATCAACTCGAAGCCACTGCAAAAAAGCATTAATAAATGCACACGAATTTTTTCAAAAAACCCCTACCTGCTTCCCGCGTTTTAAATCCTACAAGAATGAACATACACAAGATTTTGGCCCCGGCGGGCCTGGCTATTCTATTAACAGGGCTTACCAGTGAAATCTTCCTGAATAATATGCCGACTGAGCAAAAGCATGTCGTCTCAGACACTTTGTACGAAGATTTGACCGAGGCGCAAAAAAGATCACCAAAGTACGCGGCGGCGGCGCTGGAGGTAACCGACGGGCTGAAAGCCACGCTATTTGCAGCGGAACCTATGGTAACAAATCCGACGAATATCGATGTAGATCACCTGGGCAGAGTATGGGTTTGCGAGGCTTACAACTACCGGCCGGCTATCAACGGAAACCCCACCAAGAACGAAGGCGACCGCATCCTGATCCTGGAAGACAGCAACGCAGACGGGAAGGCCGACAAATCCATGTTATTCTATCAGGGAAAAGAGATTAATTCTCCGCTCGGTATTTGGGTGATGGGCAACCGGGTGGTTGTGTCCCAGAGTCCTTTCGTCTGGCTTTTTACTGACGTTGACCATGATGGAAAGGCCGACAAAAAGGAGATCATTTTTGAAGGTATCGGAGGTGAGCAGCACGACCACGGTATGCATGCATTCACTTTCGGACCCGATGGTAAGTTCTATTTCAATTTCGGTAATGCAGGCGGCCAGTTGCTGGACGGGAATGGAAAGCCGGTAACAGGTCAGGACAACCAGCCCATCGACTTTGGCAGATACAAGCAGGGTATGGTCTTCCGTTGCGATCAGGACTTCAAGAATATTGAGGTCTTGGGAAATAATTTCAGGAATAATTATGAGGTTGCCGTTGATAGTTATGGGACGATGTGGCAGTCAGACAATGACGACGACGGGAACCGCGGCGTCCGTATCAATTACGTGATGCAATATGGCAACTATGGCTATACCGACGAGTTAACGGGAGCGGGCTGGCGCGCAAACCGCACAAACATGGAAGATTCGATCCCGTTCAGGCACTGGCATTTGAATGATCCCGGTGTGGTACCGAACCTTCTCCAAACCGGATCGGGATCGCCAACCGGAATGATCGTTTACGAAGGAACGTTGCTGCCGCAATTCAGGGACCAGATGATCCATTGCGAAGCTGGCCATAATGTGGTCCGTTCATATCCGACAAAAAAGTCGGGTGCAGGATATACGGCAACAATCAGTAATATAGTAGATGGCAAACGCGACCAATGGTTTCGTCCCTCCGATGTGTGTGTGGCACCAGACGGTTCCCTGATCGTTTCCGACTGGTATGATCCGGGCGTAGGGGGACACCAGGCAGCAGATCAGAGCCGGGGCAGATTATTCCGGATTGCACCGGCTGGCGTTTCATATCGTACACCTGAAACAGATCTAACAACAGCAAGCGGCGCTGTGAATGGATTGCAAAGCCCGAACATTTCTGTGCGGTACCACGCATGGAATGCCTTGCTAAAAATGGCCGATAAAGCGCTTCCAGAAGTTAGAAAGCTATTTAGTAGCCATGAAAATCCCCGAATGCGGGCTCGCGCTTTGGGCTCTTTCCTGTATTGACAAAACAAATACGGATTTTCTGGACAAAGCTGTTGCTGACATGAACCCCGACCTACGGATAGCAGCACTGAGAGTTGTCCGTCAGAATAGAAATAACGAGCTGATAAAATATATTGCCTTACTCGCCAATGATGCAGACGCGCAAGTACGGCGTGAATGTGCCTTGTCTCTTCACGGCCTGAAGTTGCCAGGTGTCGCTGCGCTCTGGGCTAGGCTTGCCCTGCAACACGATGGCAGCGACCGCTGGTATCTGGAAGCACTGGGGATTGGTGCCGATGGGCAGTGGGATTCGTTTTTTAAAGCATGGCTGGCAATTGCCGGTCAGAACCCAATCAAAAACCAGGCAGGTAGAGACATCGTATGGCGCGCGCGGACACGACAGTCGGTCCCACTCCTGACATCACTTGCCAGTGATCCGAAAGTTCCATTAAGTAGTCGCCTGCGTTATTTCAGAGCTTTTGACTTCAATCCGGGCAGTAAAGAGAAGTCTGCTGCTTTGCTGAAACTGACGCAAATAAACACGCCTGATCAGAACGAGGTTACCAACCTGGCATTGCACCATCTTGATCCTAGCTTCGTCCGCCAGTCCCCGCAGGCGCTCACGGCTCTTAAAAAACTGCTCAACGACACGTATGGCACAGCCGGCTATATGGATCTGGTGGCCCGCTACGAGCTTCCTTCCGAAAACGAACGCTTGCTGAATCTGGCGCTATCGCAGTCAGCCACGCCTATGGGACGTCAGGCCGGGCAGCAGCTGCTCAGGCAGGGCGGATCAGGTTTAATATGGAAGACGATCAACGGAAAAAACGCACATGATACAAAAAATGTACTGGCCGCCATTCGGAGTGTGGGAAGCAAGGAGTCAATTGGAATTTTAGAAAGTGTTGCGCTGGACCCGGGATATGCAGTTAATATTCGTATTGATGCGGCCCTTGCGACGACAAGTACATCAAACGGAGAAGACCGAATGTTGGTTTTGTTAAGACAAGATAAGCTTCCAGGAGAACTGAAAAGTGCCGTATTGCAGAAATTGAGTAACGCCTGGCG
>NZ_JBHYGF010000059.1:0-748 GCF_051859145.1 Dyadobacter sp. | reverse complement strand
AAACAAGAGGCCAATGAGTTTCTTGGACAAAACTCCCAGCCTGCCCAAAAGAATCATCCGGCACTTGCAGAGCTGGCAAAGATGCGTGGCGAGGCCGCAAAAGGTAAGGAGGTATTCATGCAGTACTGCGCCATTTGCCACCAGGTAAATAAGGAGGGTGCTGATTTCGGCCCTAAACTCTCGGAAATCGGGAGCAAGCTTCCCAGGGAGGCGCAATATGCTGCCATTTTCGAACCCAGCTCAGGAATCAGCTTCGGTTATGAAGGCGTAGAGATCACCTTCAAGGACGGTTCTACGGCTGGGGGGCTAATTTTAAGTAAAACAGAAACGGACATTACGCTGAAATTTCCGGGTGGGTCACATCAGGAATACAAAATGTCGCAGGTGAAATCCATCAACCAGATGAAAGATTCGATGATGCCGGCCGGCCTTCAGGATGCGATGAGCACGGAAGAATTGGTCAATCTAGTAGAATATATGAGTGGTTTGAAAGGAAATTAAGTTTGATAATAGTTGGTTCCCGCTGCATCTGCTCACGAGGCTGGTACCGGCCATGATTAGATTTTTTTCATCTGGCAAATGCCAGCTTTTTTTGTTTGATTGATTTACTGCGCCAACATTTTCGGCGCGGCATAGGTCATAAAGCACGCCAGGTCGGAAAAGCCCAGGAAAAAGAGCGACATCGTGCGCGGGCCGCCAGGGCGACAAGCGTCCTACCCTACCGAGCCAATACGCCAGAACGATATTT
>NZ_JBHYGF010000058.1:0-12840 GCF_051859145.1 Dyadobacter sp. | reverse complement strand
AAGTTTGATGAAAACAATACACTCGAAGTTGCAAATGCGAATTTCCAGTTAGGCACAGGAAGCACGGACTTTATTGTTAATGCCTTTTATACAATCAATAAAGACCAGTGGGGCCTTGCTACCAACATTTCCCGTAAGTTCAATACGGTCAACTCGCAGGGTTACCGTTTTGGTGACCAGGTTTTTGGTACCATCGAGCTTTACCGCTCATTTAATATTGGAACCGTTTCGCTCACACCTAGCCTGGGCCTCTATGGTGAACATGCCGATCATGGAAAGCAGCATGGCCAGGTGCTTGATATAACGGGGGGCAGGATGCTCAACGCGACTGCCGGGGTAACATTTTTTACCAACAAATGGACCCTGGGCATCAATGCGCAGAAACCTGTGGCACAGAGAAGTGCCTCCGGTCACGTGATTGCCAAGGAACGTGTTTTGGTCCAGCTTGGATTTTTATTCTGATTTAACTTGTACTGACCTGAATTCATGCGATCATTCATAGCATACGTTTTGCTTTTTGCAATCATGCTACCCACGCTTAGCCCGTGGGGAACGATCGCCTATTTCCAGTTAAACAGGAGCTACATAGCCAAAGTCCTTTGTGAAAACCGCGACAGGCCAAAACTGAATTGCAACGGCAAATGCTACCTGGCCAAAAAATTAAAGCAGCAGCAGGACAAAAAAGACAAGGAAACTGCCCAGCGGGTTGAGAATATGCCTATCGCCCAGCTTTTTATTGCCCCATTCCACGCCTTTACCTTTCCCCACACGCCGCAATTGCCGCACTGCGTGACGTGTTTCTTCTACCGCCTTCCTGTTTATAATTCCCCCATTACCCGCCTTCTTGATCCGCCCCAACTGGGATAACTGTTTTATGAGATAATCATTGGTTCTGCGAGCCCCTCGTGGCAACCCTGCTGTGTGTATCTGCCAACCAGCTAACGCTGAGTAGCATGTTATGGATTGGCTGTATATGATACTCATAAGTCATTTCAAAAAAACACCCGCAGCTGCGTGCAATTACGCCGCAGTTCAAACCATTCTTTAATTCAATTTTAAACCAAGACAACAACCAAAATGAAACGTTTTCTAACATTCGCACTTGCAGCAGCCCTATTGACCTCATGCTCAGACAACGATGACAACCAAATTGTAACACCGGTGACACCGGGTGATCTGGCTATTACGCTCGACACACGGGTAGGGAGTGAAGATTTTGCATTAAATAAGGATTTTGCCATTGGTGGCCAGACACTCAACTTCAACAAGTTTCGCTACTGGGTAAGTAACGTTGTGCTGGTTGATACAAAGGGCAGTGAATACGTTGTGCCCCAGTCATACTATTTAATGGAAGAAGTCGGTGATCTGGACCTTTCAGGCACAATCAATGACAAAATGACTTATCCAGCCAACAAACGGGAAACGATCACCTTAAAAGACATCCCCGCTGGCGAGTATAAAACAATCAAGTTTTCGATCGGTGTTGACTCGAAATACAATGACAATCTGAGCCTTAAAGCTGGTGAGCTGACCATTGCAAACGGCATGAGCAATATTGCCTGGATGTGGCATTCCAGCTACCTGTTTACCTCCGTTGGCGGCACAGTCAAAAAAGGCGCGGATTCGAAAGCGTTTACTGCTGAGACCGGGCTAAATGCAAATTACAAGTCGCTGAGCATTGACCTGCCTGCCCCGGTGAATTCATCCACCTCGAAGGGTGTAGTGCTCAATCTGGACGTTACAAAGGTCCTTGATGGTATCGATGTGATGGCAAATCCTGCGATCAACGCCATGACTGCTCCGTTGATGTCTACAATTTCAACAAACTACGCCACCAAGGCAATTGTGTTTGGATCAGAAGCCAAGTAAATAACGAAATGAGTGGCATCAAAACGATAGCATTTTTAGCAGCTGCTGTATGGAGCCTTTCTTCATGCAGCAGCAGGCAGGATATGGAGCCCGAACCCCAGGCTTACAGCTTTCAGGTTCCGGCACATTTCCCGCAGCCTGTCTTTAATACCCATAACCCGATGAGCCGGGAAGGGATCGAGCTGGGCAGGAAGCTATTTTATGATGTCAGGCTTTCGGCCAATAACAAAGTTTCCTGCGCGAGCTGTCACGATCCGAAGCTGGCTTTTACCGATGGCGAGCGATTTAGCAAGGCGGGTGTGTCGGGCACTGCATTACACCGGCACTCCCCTGCTTTGTTTAACCTGGCCTGGACCAATAACGGGCTTTTCTGGGATGGAGGGTCAACAAACCTGGAATCGCAGGTATTCGGCCCGCTGACGGCGCATGATGAAATGGCCCAAAACCTGTATGAGCTGGTTGATGAATTAAACGCAGTTCCCACATACGTATCAGGGTTCGAGAATGCTTTCCAAGAGCCCGTCAGCTCACAAAATGTAGCAAAGGCACTTGCACAGTTCCAGCGCTCACTGGTTTCGGCGGGTTCCCGCTATGACCGTTACCGCCTAAATCAAACAGGTGGCTCGCTGACCAGCGATGAACTGGCCGGGCTGACGCTGGTCAGGCAGAAATGCCAGGGCTGCCACACGGGGGAGCTCTTCACCGATCAGAGCTATCATAACAATGGTATTGATGCCGACTTTTCAAATATGGAGCATGAAGGCCTTTACATGGGCCGCTACCGGATCAGTTATGATCTGGCAGATCTGGGCAAATTCAAAACGCCCTCGTTGAGAAATGTGGCCCTCACTGCGCCCTACATGCATGATGGCCGGTTTTCCAGCCTGGAAGATGTCCTGGAACATTACTCGGCAGGGGTGAAGCCGTCGGCTACACTTGATGCCCGGCTGCCGGCCAGTGGCCTTAGCCTTTCAGCGCAGGAAAATAAACAGATTATTTCGTTTCTGCATACGCTCTCGGATCCAGATTTTACCCAAAACCCAGAGCACCAGAAACCCCAAAATTTTTAAAAAACATGAACAGGCTATTATCCTCTGAGGATCTGCAGCATCTCTTGCAAGACAGCGGTGTCGGACTAGCGCCTAGGCGCAGTAAGCCAAATGTTACGGCACTGGCACTTATTGGTTTTCATGCAGTGATAACCAGTTGTCTTCTAGGGATGCTGCTGAAAGTCTGTTAACTGAAATATGTATGAAAAGATACTTATTAATCCTTTTTGCCGGTATTGCTTTTACGGCATGCAGCACAAAAGACCAAGACGAGCAGGCTAAGCACGAGCACATAGCGCATCACGATGCATCGCATGCAGGTCATGGCAATCCTAAAACAGCCGCATTGATGGCAACCCATGACAGCATCATGCTTAAAATGGATGAAATCATGCGCCTTAAAACCCAGCTCACCGGTAAGGCAAATGCTTTGGACAGCCTTGATAAAATCAAACCTGATGCAGTACTCAAAAAGCAAAAGTCCCAGGCGCTGGCATTAATCAGTCAGCTCGATCAGGCCGACGAAGCCATGATGGGCTGGATGCACCAGTACAAGGCTGATACGCTCGAAAGGCTTTCCGAGGGTAAGCAGGATGCATACGTTGCCGAGCAAACAGCAAAAATGCAAGCACTAAGATCCCAGATTGCAAGCACAATAGCGGATTCGGAAAAGTTTGTAAATGATAAGAAATGATGAAAAAAGCTGGATTCATTTTACTGGCATTCGCCGCTTTTGGCTGCAGCCCGGAAAAGCTGCCGATCCTGGGCGAGCCTACAACCGTGTTAAAAATGGTGGACGGTAAGCAGACCCAGGTTACTGAATATCCAAAAATCCCAGCTTTCTCCTTTGTCAACCATCAGAATCAAAAGGTTACCCATAAGGACATGGACGGCAAAATCTATGTGGCCGACTTCTTCTTTACCACGTGTCCGACAATCTGCCCCCTGATGAAGTCCAATATGCTTAAAGTCTATGAACGCTTCAAGGACAATGATGATGTGCGCATTCTCTCGCATACCATTGATCCCGGTCACGATACGCCCGCAGTGCTGGGTCAATATGCCAGTGACCTTGGTGTAGAGACGGGTATGTGGCAATTTGTAACTGGTGAGCGCGAAAAGATCTACGAGATCGGCCAAAAGCACTATATGGTCAGTGCCGGCACTGACCCCGATGAGCCGGGCGGTTTTATACACAGCGGTTCTTTCATTTTGGTCGATAAAGACAAGCACGTGCGCGGGATGTATGATGGCACATCCGAGCTGAGCACAGCCCAGCTGATCCGGGATATGAGAAACCTGATCCGGGAAAATGAGTAATTAAAATATTAAACACAATCATCCAGTTAGCAATGAAAACATTAAGCGTACTTATAATTGGTCTGGTATTCACTATTTCACAGGCCTGGGCACAGCAGCAGCACAGCGTGAAAATCCCAGACGACATTCAAAAGCTTTTGCAACAGTATGCCTGCCTGGCCTGCCACAAGGCAGATGCCAAACTGATCGGGCCGGGTTACATCGATGTGTCCAAAAAGAAATACACCGAAAAGCAGATCGTAGAGCTGATCTATACGCCCAAGCCGTCCAACTGGCCGAGCTATCCACCCATGGCACCCATGAAACATGTTCCTGAAAAGGATGCCTTAAAAATAGCGGCCTGGATCAACTCCCTGGCTAAAAAGCACTCTTAATCAATCTGAGTTTAGAGTAAACTTGTTTGGTAATACTTAAATCCAGGGGAAATATTCCCTGGGTTTTTACTATCAGTTAACCTTTTTGACGCATTAGAAAGGCCCATTCATTGATAATCCGCTTTTTGATAAATTCACTATTGCTGAACCAACTATTATTAATAGCGATTCGCTTCTAAAATTTAGCGTATTTTTGCCTTTGCAATACAGAAAATGGTGTCTTCCTGCTGGAACCGCCCGTCAGGGCTGATGGCGCTTATTAGGATCAAATCGTATTTGTTCATCTAATAGGTATATTTAAAATGTCCGCATCAAGGTTTCGTCTCTCTAAAAACTAGTCTTCCTTTTCTGGAAATATCCAATCCTATTTTTCACAGTCAAGTGGCTTGTCATGTCGGGATTGGTTGGTTTACTGATGGGTTCTGCGTCTGAATTCTTTCTGATCTGCCTTGATTGGGCAACCCGTTACCGTCAGCAACACGTCTTCCTAATTGCACTACTTCCGATAGCCGGATTCATGATCGGGTGTCTATACCATTATTTTGGAAAGGAGATAGAGGCAGGCAATAACCTGCTGCTGGAAAACATCAACCAGCCCTCTAAAATTATTCCGTTAAAAATGGCCCCGTTTGTGCTCACCGGTACCATTGCCACCCATCTAGTTGGCAGGTCTGCCGGCCGCGAAGGAACTGCCTTTCAAATGGGCGGCTCAATCTCTGACCAGTTTACCCGCATTTTAAGATTAAAGCCCAGGGACGGAAAACTAGTACTTGTTGCAGGCATCGCAGCGGGATTTGGCTCCGTTTTCGGCACCCCTCTTGCCGGAGCCGTATTTGGCCTGGAAGTGTTTCTGATCGGCAGCATCGGCTATAATGCGCTCATACCCGCTTTCGACGACGCTATCTTTTGCAGACCTGACGACCCGGGCCTGGAACGTTGGGCATAACCATTATCATATCCCATTTGTCTCTGGGCTTTCAGCGGTAAACGTTTTGTATTTGCTGCTGGTGATGTATTCGCGCTTGAATTAACGTCCTTGAAAAACACCTATGATAACTGTTTTTTGAAGCCTTTAATATCATAGCTAAGGTGTCGTAAATTTGATTTAACCACCGTTTTCGCGCACCTCCAGAATCAAAATAACAGCAAACTGCTTATACATTAGCTCACTACAATCGTAAAAGAATGAGAAGATTATAAATGAATCGTCGGCTCAAGTTGCCGGAATACTGCCTCTCTTCATGCCGGAATATCCCTATTTCATAACAATGTAACAAATATCACAGAAGCTGCTTGTTTTAGTCTGTATTTTTAAAGCGGCATGCTTTAGGCTGTCCTAAAATTTTGATTAACATGCAATCAAGAAGAAAATTCTTACAGTCTAGCTTTTTTGCTACCGCAGCTGGTGGAAGTTCAACTTTGAAATTGTCTGAACAAATCAAACAAACCGATAGTAACAAGCCCGAAAGTTTGTTAAATGGGAAGATCACTTTCCTTCAAACCACCGATGTCCATTGCCAGCTCCATAACCATGACGAATTATTCTGGGAAAACGACAAAGCGGTATTTCGTAAAGCTGGTGGTTATGCCCACCTGGCCACAGCCTTGGATATGCTAAGAATAGAAAATCCAGAAAACACCATTGCCATGGACACTGGTGATATGTTCCAGGGCAGTCTGCTTTCTGTAAAGACCAATGGACATGCATTTGTCCCACTTTTGAATGCTTTGAACTATGACCTGTTTCTACCAGGAAATTGGGAGGTTGTATACTATAAAAAGAATATGCAAAAATTAATGGGAGCCCTTCTGGCTCCCAAGATTTGTGCAAATATGTACCACGATCTAGGTGACGGTAAAAAAGGTGAGCTGATATTTCAGCCGTATCAAATTATGCACCGCTTGGGTATTAAAGTAGGTTTTCTTGGCTATACGGATCCATTGGTACCGCTGCGGCAATCACCAGTCTATAGCAAAGGAATTGTTTACACAAAGCCCGAAGAAAATCTTAAAACGTATGTCAATCTCCTGAAAGAGCAGGAACAATGCGACTTTGTCATTATTTTATCACACCTGGGTTTGTCTCAACAAATCGCCTTAGGCAATCATCCGGATTGTAAAGGAGTAAACTACATTTTTGGTGCTGATACACATGAAAGGATACGCAAACCAATTCAAGCGAAATACACTAAAATCGTGGAACCTGGTACTTTCGGCTCATTCATTGGTAAACTTGACTTAACAGTAAAAAATGGGCAAATTGTAGAAGACACCTACGAGCTTATTGAGGTAAATCCTGAGAAGTACCCTGCAAAAAAAGAAGTTGTTAAACTGATCTCAGAGATTGAAAAACCTTTTAAAAAGGATATTGACCAGATCATAGGAGACAGTACCTTGCCTTTATACAGGTACTTTGTCGTCGAAAACACAATCGACAACCTGATCGTTGACGCATTAAAAACTAAAATTCATTCTGACATTGTCCTTTCCAATGGGTTTCGGTTTTGTCCGCCACTTGCACTAAATAAGGATGGTAAGGCAGTAATTACCGAAGGATATCTTTTTGATATGCTCCCTGTGGATGCAGTTATCAGAACTGGCACTGCAACTGGCTCACAACTTCTGGAATGGCTTGAAAAAGAGTTGCAAAATGTCTTCGCCCAGGATGCTTCAAAACGGTTTGGAGGCTGGCTGATCCGCTTTAAAGGCATGCAAATGGATTTCAAAGCGTTCGAACAATTGGGAAAAAGGATTCAAAAAGTAACCGTCAACGGACAGCCATTAGACCCACAAAGAGAATACTCTTTGTGTGCATGCGAAAGGGAGGGTGATCCACAAGATATGCTTTGCCGGCTAAAAGGTGTCAAAAACGCCCAAAATACCAACTACACACTACATAGCATGATGAAAGAATATTTGAAAGAATTTTCTCCGGTAACCCCTGCCCTCAGAGCAGATGCCAGGATTCTGGACGGACCACAAAACTTGCTTAGCCAGGTAACTGGTGTAGATTATCAGTTCGTTTAAAGCTGGATTACTTACCTACCTTATCTTTTAAAAACTCTTCTAATTCCTTTCCATGCAGGTTTAGTGCAATAATTGAGCCTTTTTCATCGATGATCGCATTGAAAGGAATCCCCTCCAATTGATAAGTCTTTGCAACTGGGGATGTCCAAAATTTCAAATCACTGACCTGGGTCCAGGGGAGACCTAGTTTCTTAACCGTCCGGTGCCACGCATCTTTTTTACTATCAAGAGAAACTGCAAAAATTTCAAAATTTTTGCTTTGTAAACCAGGACGATGATACTTCGCATACAACCTTTTAAGCTCTGGCTGCTCCTGAATGCAGGGCGCGCACCAGGATGCCCAAAAGTCGATCAACACGAAATTGCCTTTCATGGATGAAAGCGACTTTTGCTTACCAGTTATCGAAGGCAGCGTGATTTCGGGAGCCTGGCTTCCAATTTTAAGTGGTTGTTGTGCGGATACACTTCCGCCAATATTATACAATAGGCCTGTTAAGCAAATTGTGAGCACTAGTTGTTTCATTTTACAAATCATTATTGAACTGGGTAGTCCTTATCGATCCAATCTGTTTTGATATTCTTGGGTATATCTAAAAGCTTAGCCTTTTTAAATCCCATTTTTTTGATCTGGGTAAAGGCAGGCCTGATATTAGGGCAACGATCAAATGGACAGCACCCACAGTACAGGACCACTTCACGGTTTTTATCCTCTTTCGAAAGAAATGTTTCAAGCTTTTTAATATTGGGCTTTTCACCTGCTGGGCCAACATCCACAGAACCCTTGATAACTGCCTGCGGGCCGATATTAACGATCAGAGGCATAGGTGCTTGTGCCTGCTGAATCCGGTCTGCCAATTTCTTTGGCGGCATAAGCTGGGAAGCAGACCAGGGCTCCTGCGTGATTTGCGCCTGCACATATGTAAATGAGATTAACAGAGATAAGACTGTAATCATTTGTTTGATCTTTTTCATATTCTTAAAGTGTTTGGAAGACATGCGTTTAATTCTCATTAAAGCTATATTTGAAATAAATATCTTTTGCTGTATTACTGGTCAGAACATCCATAAAATCCTTGGCGGCTTTGGGATGGGGTGCTTTTTTTAGCAATCTAGCTACATAGGTTGATTCAATATTATCTTTCCCAGGAATTTCTACAAGCTCAATCAGATTCCCGATCATTTTTTTGATAATAAGCCTCAGAATACCATACAGGACCTGCATGTGACTGCCCGTACAAAATTGGCATTGGTGTTTGCCGGTGATGTATCTGGGTTAGATCGGTTGCCCAAAATCCCCGGCGGTAACGTCTCTGCAAATACCCATTGATACTGCGGATAATGTTTCTTAAATGCTGATAATTAATCATCAATCACTATAAACTGGTTACCTCCAAAAATACCATCAATTGGGGATCAGTAATATCTCCGTACAGATCAGGTACATTGTCTATGCCTGGTAACGTGAATTGCAAGCCGTCAGTTGGCGGGGTATTCCAGGGTGGATCAAAATCAATGATCCTGGCCTTTCACCCTGCCAAAAGCAAAGAGGTTAACAAGCATAATTGTTAAAAAAGAGTTTATTCATAGCGGTGAAACTTTATGGGTGTACTATGGCCCATCCCTGCTGCTGACGGATTATTATCTCGCCGTTACCGCTAGGGACAAATGATATAAAATCAAAAAGCTCATCCTTACTGATATTACGCTCCCGAAGTGTGTTTGCGCATTCGGCCAGGATAACCCCTTTTGCCTGTAAGGCCTTCAATTGGCTCTCATAAGAATTCGTTTTTTTGAAGACAGCAACTCCACCGCCGTGTACCACGAGCTCTGCTTGAAGCTTTCCTTTCAGACGGGGATCCTCCAAGGCATTCATTATGTTTTTCATGGTAGCCTTAATAATTTTATCATCGTCACTATTAAGCTGATAAACGACTTTGTAAGACTTTTTATCGGCAACTGCGCCATGAAATTCACTTGGATTAACTGCTTTTTCCTGCGCCCATGCTCCGATTGAAAGCAGCATAGCAGTAGCAAATAAAAGGGATGTGATCTTTTTCATTTCTCGATAATTTTAATTGAAACGGTTATTATTTACTTATCCTGGTCGCTGCAATAGGCTTGAAGGGACCAAATTTATGCTGGTTTTCTGTAAACGTATCTGAATAAGGCCCGAATGGAAAGTCTATTGGCTTTTGAGAAATATTCTTCCAATCCACGGCCTGGTCTTTATGGGGACGTGGTTGCGAATTAACAAATGCGGCCAAATCCCAGGCCTGCTCATCGGTCAGGATTGGATTTTGATAATTGGCTCCAAATGGCATATTATCTTTAATATAACCTGCAAAGGACGAAATCCTGTAAAGCCCTGCGCCGTCGTTATAGCTGCTATTTCCCCAAAGGGGCGGATAGATAAACGATTTGAAATCCGGCTGCATAATCCCTTCGCCTTTTGCCCCATGGCAAACCGCGCACTTTTCTTTGTAGAGAACCCTGCCAGTCTGTGGATCAGCAGCCCTGTCAAGATACGCTAGCTTGTTTAGCCCTGTACCTTTGGGCGTCTTTCCTTTTACTACGCCTTTTCCAACCCACTTCATGTAGGAGACCATTGCCTTCATTTCTTTACTTGCGCTATCGGGTTTTCTGCCGTTTAAACTTCTTTCAAAACAATCGGATATTCTTTTGATGATCGTTTCAGTGCTGGCAGACCTTGCCCTAAACTTCGGGTAGGTCGAAGAGACCGCCAGAAAATTATTGCCCATTATCTTTGTACCTGCTTCCAAATGACAATTCTGACAATTCATCCCATTTGAAATTTGCATCACGCTTCCTTTGGGCCCCAAATATCTCGATGTATTGGCAATCAGGTCTTTGCCGTATGCAACAAGCTCCTTTTCAGATTCTAGTCTTTGGTTATTAGATATAGTGGCAGCTTTTACTGTTTTTAAATGTTGTATTTTTTCAGGCCAGGCTGCATCGCCCCGTGCTTGATCCCAAAGGCCTGACTGTTTTGCAACAAAGACAACCGTCGCAACTGAACACAATGCAATCAGAATACTCATTTGCCATCTACCAGGTTGCGCATTTTTCATTGGTTAGTCCGGATTAAATATCCACAACAGTAAATTTTAAATCGCTAGCGGCTGCAAAATCACTTTAAATTGGCTACGTTGTTAAGCCCCGCAAACTTTCCCAAGAACCGCCATTATAAGACGTTATCCCAGCCTGCTTTAACATTTTGGTCGCTCTTGCGCTTCTTGCCCCGCTCCGACAGCATGTAATTACCGGCTGCTCATTGCTTTTAAGTCCGTCAATTTTAGATGGGAGCGTATCTAATGGAATATTGACGCTCGATGCAAGGTGCGCATGCCTGAACTCCTCGGGAGTGCGCACGTCTATAATCAGACACCCTTGGTCGATAACAGTTTGTAAGTTTGTTTTTCCAATCCCTAAAAATCTCGCTAATAATCCCATGCTATTATATGGTTAATGGACATATATACTGACTTATTTTGATCGCTCCATGCTGCTTGACAGCCTTGAAACCTCCCTTGATATCGATCAGGCTACCATATCCGCGTGCCCTAAGAATTGAGTTAAAGATCATGGAGCGGTAGCCAGTGGCACAGTGCACAAGGTATGTTTTGTCCTTTTCTATACCCGCAAGCATTGCATTGATCTCATCAAGTGGGATATTCAATGCCCCGGTGACGTGCTCTGCCTCGTATTCGCTACGTTTACGCACATCCACGATTATAGCCCCAGGCATATCCAGAAAGTTTTCGGCCATCTGCTCTGCTGTAACTGAATCAATACTATCAAACTGCTTTTCCGATTCTTTCCATGCATCAAAGCCCCTTTTCAGATATCCAATCGAAAAATCGTATCCTACACGTGCCAGCCTGGTTATAACTTCTTCTTCGCGGCCAATCTCACAAACAAGCAGAATAGGCTGACGGGTATCAGGGATCAGCGAGCCTACCCACGGAGCAAATCCTCCGTTGATACCGATGTTAATTGAGTTAGGAATAAAGCCGTTGGCAAACACTTCCGCATCCCGGGTATCTAGGATCAATGCCCCGGTTTCATTGGCTGCGTTCTCAAACTGCTCCGGATCCAGTGCCATATTGCCCCTTTCTAAAACCATATCTATGTTCTCATATCCCTTTATATTCATCATCACATTAAATGGAAAATAAGCAGGTGGCGCTGAAAGCCCGGCAGTCACCTCCTTAATGAACTGCTCGCGGGTCACATCTTCCCTCAAAGCGTAATTGGATCTTTTCTGGTTACCAAGCGTATCACTGGTCTGCATGCTCATATTCTTCCCACATGCGCTTCCTGCTCCATGGGCAGGATAAACCATGATCTCATCAGAGAGGGGCATAATCTTGCTGCGAAGCGACTCAAATAGATAACCTGCCAGGATTTGATCATTTAAGGTGTTTTCATTTTTTTGTGCTAGATCAGCTCTGCCGACATCATCAATAAACAAGGTGTTACCAGTGAAAAGGGCGGTGTCCTTGCCATTTTCATCTTTCAATAAATAACAGGTGCTTTCCATGGTGTGCCCGGGTGTATGGATGGCTGTTAGCGTGAATTTTCCAATACAAAACTGCTGACCGTCAGCAGCGATCACTGCGCCAAATTCTGGCTTAGCGGTCTGGCCATATACAATATCTGCACCCGTTTTTTGAGCAAGGTCAATATGCCCTGAGACGAAATCTGCATGAAAATGGGTTTCAAAAACATATTTAATTTTTGATCCTCTCTTTTCGGCCATCTCAAGGTAAGGATGAACCTCGCGGAGTGGATCGATTACGGCAGCTTCCCCGTCACTTTCGATATAATACGCACCCTGCGCCAGACATCCTGTATAAATTTTTTCGAAATGCATGATCCTTCCCATTCGGTTGAAATGATATACAAATCTGGCAAATAACCCTGAAAGCTTCGGTGATATTTGTCACGTAACAATTTGGCTTTAAGTATTTAGCTCCTCCTACTTAGCCAGCCGGGCAATCATCTCTGTCATTTCAGCACTACTATAATCGGCGGCACCTTCCTGTCTATAAACCATTTCCCTTCCGGATCCAGGATTACAGTGGTAGGAACAGCCCCCTGCATAAAAGCCGGCGGTATCTCCCCGGCCGGACTTACCACCGCCAAATCATAATGGTGCTTTTTCATGAAGCTGTCCGACT
>NZ_JBHYGF010000057.1:0-35480 GCF_051859145.1 Dyadobacter sp. | reverse complement strand
CCTGCTGCATTTCTGCGGCAGCTTCGTACTGGAGTGAGATCAGGATAGGGAAGTGATCAGATGAAAAGCTTTCAAGTCTTTTCAAATGGATCAGTTTAAAATGTGTTGTGCAGAAAACATGGTCAAGGGGAAATCGTAGAAAAGGGTACTTCGCATGGAAAGTATTAAAGAAGCCACGACCTTCACGCGGATCGAGCGTTCCGCTGATTTTCTTAAAAAGCTGCGTTGTGTATGACCACGCCACATCATTCAGGTCACCTACTACGATGGTAGGGATCTGGCATTCTTTTACTTCTTTGGCTACTATCAACAATTCCTTATCACGCTCCGTAGAATACACATTTTCACCCGGTACCGGCGGGGTAGGGTGTACGCAATGCAGCTGGAAATTCTTGCCTGAGGGCAGTTCTACGCAGGTTTTAATGGAAGGTATCTCTTCATCCACCAGGTGCCGCACTTCCGTGTCCATCAGTTTCAATCGGGAATACAGCAGCATTCCGTACGTATTTTCAAGTGGAACGAGCTGCTGGTAGGGGTACGTTTTGGTAAGCTCCTCGGTACCTTTTCGCCAGAATTCGTCTGTTTCAAGCAGCAGGATAATGTCCGGATTGTATTTCTTTAAAACTTTCAGACAGCCTGCCACATTCTTGTTATGCTGGTACACATTCGAAGAAATAATGCTCACCGTGTTGTCGGGATCATTCCTGTCTGCTTTCAGCAATGTGCGTTTCGACAGGAATGTAAATGGAAAAACCTGATAGATCAGGTAACCTGTATTCAGCAGCAATACTGCCACGACGCCGATCTGAAAAGGCGTAGAAATCCTGAACAGCGCCAGGTACAAAATCAGGATCAGTACGTTGATAAAAAGCTTTTGTAATCTGGGATATTCGAAAACCCTGAATGCCCAGAAATCATTTCTGACCAGCGGAATCAGGGAAAAGAGTACAATAATTGCCCCGGCAACTTCCAGGCCTGTTTGAAGAGAATGCATGTTGAGTTAATTCACGATGGTATCTATATGTCGGGCTATTGTACCCAAACTTTCTTTGTCCATTCCTTTTCACCGGATTTCAGCCGGATCAAATGAATGCCCTGAATAGCGCCAGGAACTGTCATAATCGTTTCTGTTTCATTCCTGACAGCGTGTCGCGATAGTGCGTGTCCATTTATATCTAAAAAGCTGATTTCACCTGTAACAGATTTATTGAATTTTATGCTGAGACGATCATTTCTGCGTGCCGGGTTCGGGTAAACCGAAAACAGATCGCCGCGATCCTGTTCCACACCGAGCACAACTGGCATTTCGATTTCAGCAATTCCATACTGGTCGGATTCAGCGAGCGTGTTTTCGGCTTTGAGCCGGTATGTGATTTTATCAGCCTGGTTTGGCTTATCCACAAACTGGGTTGTAACCGAATCAAGTACCGCAATGCGGCTGAATGCAGAGTTACCTTCCAGCTGCCGCTCCAATACGTACTTATTAGCTCCTGCTACAAGCGGCCAGCTGAGCTTCACATCCGTGTCACCCTGCTTTTCAGCGGTCAAAACAGGCTTTGACAATGCAGTTCCGATGGGTACATTATAAAAGGTAAGTGCCCGCATTCCTTTGCTGTTCTTGATATAAGGCCCGGTAAAGGGAAAATAGGGGCCGCCCTCGGGAAGGTACATGGGGAGGTAGTTGATGCTCTTTGCTCCCTGCGGACCGCTGAGTTCAAGCTGTATCTTGTTGCCTTCGGCTTTTCCTGACGTTACCATGCCCGATCCCCAGTCGAGGTAGAAGAAATCTTTCATTTCCAGGTTTACGCCGGAAGCAGTACGGTAGGTGGTCGGGTAAACCAGCTCCTGGCCTTCGTCAAATACCAGTACCAGCTGTTTTTTCTCCGGTGTTGCGTAAAAAACCTTTTTAAGCGAAGGGGAGAGTATGTTGGAGGTGTCTGTGGAATTGTAAAAGTCTTTCAGGATAATCCTGGAAAGCTCGAATCCACTCTGCTGATTACCGGACCGTCCATAATGCAGTCCGTCAAACTCGGCTGTTCCTACTGTTGCGACGGTGGTAATATCGTTATAAATATCAGGAAGCCTGCGCTGGTAATCACGGATTTCGGCGCCGGTCGGGGAGGGGAAATAAATGATATCAATCTGATAAATGTAAATCTTTTGAAGGTTGGGCAGATCGAATTTGAGGTTCTTATGAAGGTGATCAAAGTTGCCGGGCCAGTTAAATGCTTCGTGATAAGCCTCTGTTTCACCTTGCCGGAAAATGTATGATTTGGCTGCATTGATAAGTCCGCCTTTTTGCAACCGGTAGAGCATTCTTCCGTATCCGGTATTCAGGTCCGCCGGGTTGTTCTCATTGCGTTTTGCATGATCACCTACCGCCGACCAGTGGAATCCCGCATTGATCAGACAGTTCGGAATGCCCGATTTCTGCATGACCTGCTTCTGGATCTCAAAACCCATTGTACCCACACCATTTTGATAGAGGTTCATATTCGAGTATGACCAAAGCGTGTCGGCGGGATTGTAGGCTACTGTGTTAAGGTTGTCGGTGATCCTGCCAAAAGTGCGGCAGAAGCGTGTAGTATCAGGTTCTGTGAAGAATCCGGTGGAGTTGGATTGTCCCGACACAATATACACATCGCCGCTTACGACATCTTTTCTGTTGACCACCAGTACGGAGTCCGCTCCCTTGCATACGTAAACTGCAAAATTATATCCGGCAAGCTCCGCCTTGATCTTCGTTTCGGTAGAGAACTTACCTATTTTGCTACCTCCTGCATATTGCAGATTGGCTTTCAGGTATTTGAATGGGGCATTGTTCCTGGTAACCTGCACCGAAACATAATCCCAGCCAGCCACCTCCACGATTCCGGAAATCGGGATATTTGCTTCACTATTCTCATCACGGGGGTACAGCTGATAATCCTGCGGGAGCTTCTCGAAGACCACCGAGTAAAACCTTTGGCCATAGCCAGCACCTGCGCTCCCGAGGAGAAGCACGATGACAAGAAGGATTCCGGGCCACCTTTGTCCGGGATCAGTGTTGCAGTGAAGCAAATCCATCGAATGAATTATTTTATTTTAACTGGCTTAATACCTTCGAAGGTAATTTTAACCGGATTGATAAATCCCTTCTCGTCAAATGTCATCGCATCAATGCAGGTCTCCCGATGATTTCCATCCGTTTCTGTCAGTGGCCTTCTGTGATACACGATATACCATTCGTCTTTACCTGGTACCTGTATCACGGAGTGGTGGCCTGCGCCGGTGGCAACTTTCGGGTCCTGCTGCAAGATCTTGTCAACCCTTTTGAAAGGTCCGAAAGGGGAGTCTGCAATAGCATACGCGACCGAGTAATTCGGCCCTGTCCAGCCACCTTCTGACCACATGAAGTAGTATTTTCCATTGCGGATGAACATAAACGGACCTTCCACGTAACCTTCCGGGGTTACTTCACGGAATGTACTTCCATCTTCAAATGGAATAAAGCCCGTGAAATCGGGTTTCAGTTTAGCTACATTGCAATGCCGCCAGCCGCCGTAAAACAGGTAGTATTGGCCGTCTTTGTCCTTAAAGACAAATTGGTCGATCGGTTGTGCTTTGTTGTGGAATTTATCGATCAGTGGTTTACCGAGGTAATCTTTGAATGGACCCTCGGGCTTATCTGCAACTGCCACGCCGATCCCGCCCAGCTCATTATCACTTTGAATGTCATTTGCTCCGAAGAAGAAATAATATTTCTTATCCTTCTCGATAATGGAAGGCGCCCACATAGCGCGCTTGGCCCATTTAATGGCAGAAGTATCCAGGATATTCTCGTGCTTTTTCCAGTTTACAAGATCTTTGGACGAAAATGCGTCGAAGTGCACCTGCTTTTCGTAGGGCGCAGAGTATGTGGGGTAAATCCAGAAGGTTTTGTCAAAGATAATTCCCTCAGGATCTGCATACCAGCCTTTAAAAACAGGGTTACCTGCGGCTTTTTTCGCAGACTGGGAAAAAGAATAGGTACTTAGAATGCAGACCAGGATTAAGGAAAGATAGTTTTTCATCAGAGTTACAGGCGTAAGTTTTAATCCGGGTAAAGTTCATAATTTTTACCTAAATTAATATGCCTCCCCTGCGCCGCCGCCGCCAAAATTTCCACCACCGAACTGAACTCCCGGATCTGCCGGCACATCTCCGATACTTTCAGCAACGAGAATAGCTTCCAGATTGGCAAATCTCCTTCGTTTACCCGGCTCATCAGAAATGCCGTAGCGTGGTGTTTTCAGGTAACTGATCAATGCGACTGCCAGCACGATCAGCAGCGCTCCTGCGATGGTAAGTTCCTGAGAAAGCGGCAATTCAAAAAAATACATCCGGTAAGTAACAACGGAGGCGGTAATTCCCAGTAAGCCGGTGACGAATAATATACGGTCCCGTTTTTTCAGGCCAAAGTAAACGTAAGCCACAGGGATTGCTGCTGTAAGGAAGTAGAAGAAGTAAGAAAAACTAATTTCTGCGGAAGCCGGTAAATCATTCAGCATCGCATTGCCTTCGCGGACAACGTAATAATTTCCACACGCATAAAAGACAGCCAGCGAGAGCACTTCCACGATTTGCTGACATTTGAGGTAATAAATATCATTGTTCTGCCTGACCGAATAGTAGATGACCGACGCAACGATCATCAAAATAAATGGCAGGAGCGCCTTTCCGAGAGCAAACCCGGTGAATGCGGAGGAAATTAACAGAAGAAGCACAAAGAAGGCGGCTGTGGTAACCAAGAGGTCCGCGTATCTGAAAACGGCAGGGACAAGGAACAGCAATATGACAAAGCAATAAATTGACACCGGAGCATCTTCAAAAAGCAGAAAAACAGGCATTGATGCAGCGAGTAATGCAGCATACAAAAGCGCATTGTCTACACCCGAATGGAACAAATTTCTTTCCCTGATCAACATTTCCAAAAGGAATGTAAAGCAGGCCGCGCAAGCCAGGCTCAGGAGAGAAAGTGTCGTATCGGATCCTTCGTTGATGAAAAAGATGGAGATGAAGCCGCCAAAGAACGCGCAGGAGATCAGACCGAAACAAAAGAGCCCTATTGTCACGAATATACCTGGTCGGTAAAATTCACTCTTAAAATTCGCGTGAACTGCTTCCAGCTGATTGGCCGTCAGGAGGTTTTTACGAAACCATTCTTGTGCGGTTTGCCTGATGTATTTGTTTTGGACCCAGCGATTGTTGTAGGCTTTCATCATCGTTTAATCCCCAGGAATTTTTTGTAATTGAGCAGAAACAGGATTACGGCAATGCTGGAAAACGTGAAATAAACAGTTGCCAGTCCAAACACCAGCTCATTGCCCACCAGCTTTGCGAGCAGGTAAGTGACGTGAATATAGCCGTACACAACACCCATTAACAGGAAAAGGAGCGAATGCACGCGGCGGGCTGATAAGATAAAGAACACTGCCAGTGTAATACCCAAAAGGAAGAATACAAGACGCGGCTCGATTGTAAACGCACCTGCTAACGTTGCTATAAATGCAAGGTTCCCGCCGAGCAGGAGATAGGTATTTGCAAAATGGGCTTTCCAGCCTTTTTGATTGGATAGCCAGGCGAAAGCCACCAGCAGCACACCAAGCAACGTAGCCGACCAAACCAGCGATTCATCGGTAAAATCGTTTTTTGCTATTACAGAAAGCGGCGCAATGGTCAGTCCAAGCCAGGACGCCAGGCCTGTTATCGCCATGGAAAGTACGCCGGTATGGTCGAAACGATAGGCGGTGACAAAGAACAAAATGGTGGGTATCAGTACCGCAACACAGTATTTTGTTCCAAAAAGCGTGTATTGAAATTGTAGATATCCTTCTAATGCAAGAAAAAGCATGCACCCGATCAGCAGTGTGTAGCTGACAAACTTATTGGGATTATGAACTTCGGCCAAACTGAAAGGGACGCGGTGTTTGCAGGTGTACCAGAAGCAGGTCAGCATCAGGATCGCAATGAATGCAATAATCGCCTGGTGACCGATTGTATCAATGTTCTCGTAAATCAGAATGCTTACTC
Source organism: Dyadobacter sp. (assembly GCF_051859145.1). Lineage (GTDB taxonomy): Bacteria > Bacteroidota > Bacteroidia > Cytophagales > Spirosomataceae > Dyadobacter. The sequence continues at coordinate 29,429 of NZ_JBHYGF010000057.1, read as the reverse complement.
CTGATGTGAACAGCAGAATGCCGAGATAGAGGATCGAACGTAGCTCCCAATGAATGGAAAATGTTTTTTCAGCTTCAAAAGAATCAATTGCATCCGCCTGCTTTGTGGAGATGATGCCTTTGCTGGTTAATGCATTCAAAACCTCTGTTGTAGTCATTTGGTCGGGCGGCGAAGTATGCTTCAAATTAGTAAGTTTCGCGAGCGAAGATCCGTATCGGTCGGGTTTATTTATTTCCCGGTTTCTTCCATTTACTCAATGGTATATACTAAATGCGGAGCACAAAATCTTCCTTCACTTGCTCCGCTCTGAAAAAGACGATTCCCACCCAAAAAAGGTCGATTGTGACAGTTACTCCTGGATGTGCTTTGATGTATTTCCAGGCGGCAGTCATTTCTTTTGACCAATAAATATCATCAAAGATGAAAACGGAGTTGTTGTGTGCGTAAGGCAGGCAGTCTTCAAAATAGCGGACGGTTGGTTCGTATCGATGATTGGCGTCAACGTACAAGAAGTCAATTTTTTGACTCAAATCGCGCAGTTTATCCGGCAGGGTTTGATCAATGTTGCCTAAGACTACCTCGATGTTCGTAGCGCCCATATTTGCAAAATGTTCACGCGCCTTTGCTGCTGTTTGCGGGCAGCCTTCAAAGCTGGTAATGCGGGCAGTTGAGTTTGCTTTGGAGAGATAGAGCGTGGTCAGTCCCAGTGAAGTGCCAAGTTCTATTATATTCTGCGGCTGGAAGTTTTGGATCAGGCGGTAAAACAAACGCCCGAATTTCTCAGGCTTTTCTGCATTTCGGGTGATCGTTTTGATCTTGCGTTTGTTCGATTTGTTAACCCGGGAACCCGCACCCAGGTCCACGATCTCGATCACTTCTGTGGATGAGAGCAGCTTTTTACGAAGTTCCTTGATCCTGGCATAATCCTCGTTGTGGTCTTTGACATTGATTACACGATTGTAAAGATCAAACACAAATGGCGAATGGATCGCATGTGCATTTCCCGAGTGGAAGAGGTACTTGAAGTAAGCGGCAATCAATGGATGATATTTAAATAATGAAGAGGGTAGCAGTAATACACCCGCTAGTTAAGACGGTACGGAGCTACCAGTGAGAATGCGGGAATGATAACCCGGAACTGGCGGCCGTCGAGCACGCGTTCCATCAGGTAGGTTCCTGCCATTTTCCCCAGGTCAGTTTTGAGGTTGCAGCCTGATACATAATCGTGTACATCGCCGGGTTCAAGAATGGGCTGCAAGCCTACAATCCCCGCACCTTCCACCTCGCGCACGGTTCCGTTTGCATCGTGGATCAGCCAGTGCCTGCGTAAAAGCTTCACAGTGTGTTCACTATAGTTTTCAATCAGGATTTTGTAAGTGAAAACATAGTGGTCCTGACCTGGATTGGAGTAGTCCGGCTGATATTCAGTCAAAACGGTGACTTTCACACCATCTGTCACTTTAGAAACCATATGGATTGAGGGTGTTGGTAATTAGCGGTACTTCCATGTAAACGAAAATAGCAATCAAATACTGATAAAACCAAATCAAAAACATATAATTTGAGTGGCGAAACTAACGACAAAAACATGGATGTAAAGATAGAGCCTTCGTGGAAAGAGAAACTTCAGGGAGAGTTCGAGAAGCCGTATTTTGAAACGCTGACCGCATTTGTAAAGGAGGAATATAAGACCAAACAGATCTTCCCGCCGGCTAAGCAAATATTCAATGCCTTCGAATTTTGCCCGTTTGATACATGCAGGGTGGTAATCCTCGGACAGGATCCTTATCACGGTCCCGGTCAGGCGCACGGACTTTGTTTTTCGGTGAACGATGGGGTAAGGATACCGCCTTCTCTTGTAAATATCTTCAAAGAAATTCAGGAGGATTTAGGTAAGCCGATCCCTAAAAGCGGTAACCTGGAAAGGTGGGCTAAGCAGGGAGTACTGCTTTTGAATGCAACCTTGACCGTTCAAAGCGGCCAGGCAGGTTCACATCAGAACCGCGGCTGGGAACGCTTTACTGACGCTGTGATCAAGTGTGTTTCAGACGAAAAAACGAATGTAGTTTTTATGCTGTGGGGAAGGTATGCGCAGGATAAAGGGGCAGTTATCGATACAAACAAGCATTTGATCCTGAAAGCAAAACATCCCTCACCAATGTCGGCCAACAGCGGTGGCTGGTTTGGTACGCATCATTTCAGTCAGGCAAATGCCTATCTGGAATCAAAAGGACTTGAACCTATTGAATGGTGACAAAAAAAAAGAGTCGGGATGCCCGACTCTTTTTCCAATTTTCACTCCTATTACTATTGTTATTATTTTACAATATCTGAATTCATTTCCAGAACCTTGTCCCAATGTGACTGGTTGGTCTGAATAAATGCTTTCCGGTCTGCATTCGTCGCATATTGCTGCGCGCTCTCGTCTGTACGGAATGTCAGATAATGGATCACGTCAAATTCATTTGTACTTCCTTCGGCCTTTTGAACCCGGCCAGCTGAATAAGCTACCAGGTCTTTCACTGAGCTCTTCATGGAAGCAAAATCTCTTAAATGCTTTTCAATATCCTCGGAAGTAACTCCTTCTTTGAATTTAATGCAAACTACTTTCTGCGTTTCCGCTGGTCTGTGAGGAACGTAAGCTCCGTAAATAATCAGCATAAATACGCACAGCGCAAAAACGGGAACCAGGTAACCCCATGTTTTATTTCTTGTCTTCATGTTATAGCAAAATGAATTAAGTCAATGATAATCTTGATGCTACAAAAGTAAAACAATAATCTCTAATTGTATTATTTATATATAAAATATAACTTATTTTGAAATTTTGATGATCGGAAAAAGGATTAATAACCTGGTGGCTGATTACCAGAATAATCTTTGGTGGCTTAGTTTATTAGCACGGTCTACATTCATCTGTTACAATGCTGTGTTTCAACTCAGTTTCGGGTATTAAAATGTTGATAACAGGCAAATCAAGATCTAAAATCCCGGGCTATGTGACCTAAAAGTGCGGACTGCGTCAAAATGAGTGTTGTAAGCTGCTTTACAGCTATCCAAATTTTGTATGGACGTACTAATTTTCTGTTTCAGGAAAAAGTCAGCATTTTTCTGCTTTGCACTGGGTTTGATGCTGTTTTTCAATCAGCAAAATGCCTTTTCAATAGTAGTTCAAGTGCGTAAATCTCATTGGGGCTTTTGGGCGCATAAAAGAATAAACCGGCTGGCGGTTTTCCGACTGCCGGTTGCAATGCAGGTTTTTTACAAAAAACATATTGATTTCATTACCGAGAATGCTACCAATCCGGATAAAAGAAGGTACGCGGTAGTGGGCGAGGCCGAGCGGCACTATATAGACCTGGATATGTACGGCGACAGTGCTTTGACCATTTTGCCGAAATTCTGGCAGGCTGCGGTAGTACGTTTTGGCGAGGATAGCCTCCGTAGGCACGGCATTGTTCCTTGGCAGATACAATTATCGGCCTACCAGCTCACCGAGGCATTTAAAGAAAAGAATGCAGCGAGGATATTGCGTGTGTCCGCCGACCTGGGTCACTACGTAGCAGATGCACACGTGCCCCTGCATACCACCCGCAACTATAATGGTCAACTGAGCAACCAGGAAGGCATTCACGGATTTTGGGAATCGAGGCTACCGGAGCTGTTTGCCGAGGAATACGATTTATGGATCGGTCAGGCTAAGTACATAGATCGCATTGCCGAGAAAGCGTGGTTGACCGTAGCGACTTCGCATGCGTGCGTTGATTCTGTGTTTTTGTTTGAAAAAGAATTAACAGATCAGTCTAGAAAAGATGCCAAGTACAGCTATGAACTTCGTAACAATGTACTTACCAGAAGTTATGCAAGGGAGTTTTCTGAAAAATACCACCGGATGCTTCAAGGACAAGTGGAGCGGCGGATGAAGGCTTCCATTGAAATGGTAGGCGATCTTTGGTACACCTGCTGGATTAATGCTGGTCAGCCGGATCTGCAATCACTCGTAAATCTGGTACCAGCAGCAGAGACAATACAGGAAGAGCCGCAAGCCGAAGCGATCCCAAATGTGCGGCAGGAAGGTGATAATTAATGCAACCAAACACTTCTGTGACAGGTAAATTATCACAAGCTCTTTTCTCCGGCCATCAACACTTTGGCAGTTACCAACAGCTGTCCCAAATGCCGCTGCGTATGTTCTGCTGCATGAAATAACAGTCCAAGCTGAGTGGAAGGGATCATCGCCCTGCCCACATACCTGATTTCCGATAAGGTAGTTTCATCTGTTTGTTTCAGCTGATTAATCGCCTTGTCAACCTGACTTTTAAATTGCTGCAAAAGGGAGTGAAATGAAATGCCTTCCTGTGGGACACCCTCGTTTTTGAGGTATTCCATCTGGCTTTCTGTTAAAGATTCCTGTCTTGCATAAGTAAAAAGGCGGTCGAGTACGCCGGTAAGGTGTAGCAAGTGAAAGCCTACCGAGGCGACGCCTGCCGGTTTTTCCCACAGTAATAATGCGGGGAACTGGGGTGCAATGGCGGATAATTCTTCAACAGCCTGCAATAAAGCATGTGCTACGGGCTGCAACGCGGGCGTAAGATCCGGCAGGGGGCCTCGCAGCCACACTTCCAGGTTTGATTTTGCATTCATTTGCCCAAGGTAAACAAAAAAGGGGCTTGTTGAAGGCCCCTTTTAATGAATTGTTGATTCTGATTATTTCGCGATATCGATCTGAACTGGCTTGCCTTTGATGGTGTTGCCGTCCATTGCACGAAGTACTGCACGAGCGTCACGCTCAGGTACGTCCACGAATGTGAATTTATCATAAATGTCGATCGCTCCGATGGTTTTGCCAGGAATGTTAGCTTCTCCGGCGATTGCACCAACGATATCTTTCGGCATGATATGGTCTTTTCTGCCAAGGCTCAAAAACAAGCGCGTCATGCCAGCTTCCGGTGCCGATTGGCGACGTGGCTCTCCGTCACGGCCACCTTCCGGGCGTCGGAAATCACCTTTTGGTGCATAGCGGTCAGTGCTTCTGCGGTCACCTTCTCTTCTGTCTCCACCTCTTTCAAAACGGCTGCCAGATGAACGTCTTTCAAAACGGTCACCACCTTCGCGACGACCACCATCGCGGTCACTGCGTCTTTCTTCCCAAGCCAGGTTAGCATCAGCGTATTCATTTTTCTGAACACCCATGATCTGCTTCGCCATCGCGCCTACAACCTGCTCAGTTGTATAGCCAGCGTGGTTGAGCATTTCCAGAATGTCGCCGAAAAGCTCCTGATCGTCGCCTTCCTGGATAGAAGCTGAAATGCTTTCTACAAAGCGGGCTTTACGAACGCCAACGATATCTTCATAAGAAGGAATAACGCCTTTTTCGATTTTTACCTTGGTATAGCCTTCGATTGATTTCAGACGGTATTTTTCGTCACGGGCAACCAGCGAGAATGCTTTTCCAGACATTCCGGCGCGACCTGTACGGCCGATACGGTGTACGTAATATTCTTCGTCAAGAGGGATATCGTAGTTGATCACACCATCAAGACCGCTCACGTCAATACCGCGGGCAGCTACGTCAGTTGCAACAAGGATCGTAGTTACACCAGCTTTGAACTTGCTCATTACGTTGCTTCTCTGTTGCTGGCGCAAATCTCCGTGGATACCTTCGGAAGCGTAGCCTCTCAATTGAAGATCTTCCACGATCTCGTCCACTTTCCTTTTTGTATTACAAAAAACAAGCAGTGATTTCAAATGGTGCATATCGATCAGGCGGGTCATAACTTCCACTTTCGCCTGTGGTTTTACTTCAAAATAAACCTGCTCGATATTCTGGTTAGTAAGCTCATTGCGGACTACTTTAATAAGGATAGGATCATTCAAAAAGCGTTTTGTGATCGACATGATCGGCTTCGACATAGTAGCCGAGAACAGGATAGTCTGACGATCTTCGGGCATCTCAGCAAGAATACTTTCGATATCTTCACGGAAACCCATGTCCAGCATTTCGTCAGCTTCATCCAGAACCATCATTTTGACTTCGTCAAATTTCAGGGTCTTACGCTCCATGTGGTCCATTACACGACCGGGCGTACCAACGACGATGTGAACACCTCTTTTAAGGGAACGGATTTGTCTGTCGATGGAATCCCCACCGTATATTGCTTCAATTCTTACGCCTCTTTCAAATTTGGCCAATCGACCCAGTTCTTCGGAAACCTGCACTGCCAATTCACGGGTAGGGCAAAGGATCAGCGCCTGAACTGCATTGCTTGACGGGTCAATTCTTTCAAGTACCGGAATACCGAAAGCGGCCGTTTTACCGGTACCGGTTTGCGCCTGACCAATTACGTCAGAACCTTGCATTACGGCCGGGATACCCTGTGCCTGGATAGGAGAGGGTTTTGTGAAACCCATTTCGGTTAGGGCTTTCAGGATGTTTTCAGAGAGACCAAGCTCTGAAAATGATTCAATTGTCTCAGTTGTCATTATCTGTTTATTAGTATTATTCTGGTTGGAAAAATCAGCTCTGCTGCATTGGCAACTCTGGTTTTGTCAAAACAAAAATAAACCTGGACTAGAACAGTTATTTCTTATTCAGACAAATGGCCTCTGTCGTCACGACGAGAGCTTACATGAAAATTTAAAAAAAGGGATTGCGCACAGCCCACCACAAACCATCCGTGGGGCTCTGCATTTGAACGGTTGTCTTTACCGGCGATTAGAGGTCGGTTGCTACTTTTAGATTAATGCCTGACCGTATGAAGCAGAGAAGCGAACGGATGTTCGTTAATTTTATGCAAAAGTAAGAAAAAGATTGGAAAACGCAACCCTTGGTAAAAACTAATTGTAATATTTTTAGAAAACAAAAAACCTGACAGAAGGATCTCCGTCAGGTTTGCTTAGCAGGTCTGTCAAATTAAAACAATTCTTTTACATCTGTATAAGGCAGGTTCCATGCCTCAGAAACACCCTTGAACACCACTTTTCCATTTACTACATTCAATCCTTTCCTGAGTTCTTCGTTGTGGGTGCAGGCTGTTTTCCAACCCTGGTTTGCAAGCTGAAGTGCGTAAGGCAAAGTTGCATTTGTCAAAGCCAGTGTAGATGTATAAGGCACCGCGCCTGGCATGTTGGCAACACAATAATGCACTACGCCGTCCACTTCATAAATCGGATGTTCGTGTGTAGTAGCTTTGGAAGTTTCAAAGCAGCCACCCTGGTCAATCGCCACGTCGACCATCACAGTTCCGGGCTTCGTGAGTTTCAGCATATCGCGGGTAATAAGCGAAGGAGCTTTTGCGCCCGGGATCAGAACGCCGCCGATGATCAGGTTTGCGCTTTTCACCAGCTCGCGGATATTGTACTCATTGGACATCACCGTATCCACATTCGCTGGCATAATATCTTCCAGGTAACGCAGGCGTGGCAGACTGATATCCACAATCGTCACATTAGCTCCAAGGCCAGCCGCCATTTTCGCAGATTGTGTACCTACGATACCGCCGCCGAGTACAAGCACATTTGCCGGCTTCACACCCGCTACCCCGCCCAGGAGAATACCGAATCCGCCCATTGGTTTTTCTAGGTATTTGGCACCTTCCTGTACGGCCATTCTACCGGCTACTTCGCTCATTGGGACAAGTAATGGGAGGCTGCGGTCTGTTTTTTCAACTGTTTCGTAGGCCAGGCAAACTGCTTTCCGCTCCATCATTGCGTGAGTAAGAGGCTCGGAGGAGGCAAAGTGAAAATACGTAAAGAGCAGCTGTCCTTCTTTGATGAGCGCATATTCGCTTTCAATCGGCTCTTTTACTTTGATAATCATTTCAGCGATCGCATACACTTCCTCAATTGTATGCAGAATTATAGCGCCGGCGCCGGCATATTCTTCATCGCTGAACCCGCTCCCTTTTCCTGCCTCGGTCTGAATACAAACTTCGTGACCCTGCTTGCGGAACTCGGTAACACCCGCTGGTGTCAATGCGACGCGGTTTTCATTGTTTTTAATTTCTTTGGGAACACCAATGATCATGTGAATAGTGGTTTGGGATTTTGAATTGCAGGAAAGGTGTCAAAATTATAGTGTTATGGAAAAAGAGACCAGAAATCTGCTTTAAGACAGAAAAGAAAACTAATTTTATGCCAGCCGGTAAGAAAAAATTCTTTCATTCGCTTTTTCTGGAAGTCGGCAATCAGAAAAAAAAACTATATGCAACCTGACGCTACGGACCGCAAAATCCTGGCATTGTTACAAGACGATGCCCAGCTTACCATCAAAGAAATAGCGAGCCAGATCAACCTCTCTGTCACTCCCGTTCACGAACGAATCAGAAAGCTTGAAAAAGAGGGATTTATAGATAAATATGTGTGCCTCCTGAACAGGCGCAAGCTGGGCAAGAGTCTCGTTGTTTATTGCAATGTAACCCTCGACAAGCAGCGTAAAGAAAGCTTTGAAGACTTCAACCAGGCGATTGTGAAAATGAGCGAAGTACTGGAATGTTCTGTCGTGTCTGGTAATTTTGACTATATGTTGAAAGTTGTAGTCGAAGATGGTGAAGCGTATAATCAATTCTATCAGCAAAAACTTTCTGCATTGAAAAGCGTGTTACACATCAGCAGCTATTTTGTAATTTCAGAGATAAAGCATACTACTGGAATTGCGGTGGGCTAGAAGTTGGCTGTCGGCTATCAGCTATTAGCCGTCAGCTGTTAGCTATTAGCTTTCACTCAGTTGCGATCGTTGCAAGCGATCTATTGATGTATAACTGAAACAGTATTATCAACTTAAAAGCCAAGAGCTAACAGCTAAAAGCTGATAGCTAAGCAAATAGCTTTCCGACATAATGAACAAAAACTTCAAGGATGGACTGAATTTAATGTCGAAGGTGACGCCTAAACGTGCTTGGAACGCGGTTCAGATATTAAGCAGCTACTTTTACTCGAAAATGACAGGTAACCCGGTGCACTGGGGAATGCCAATCGCGATTTCATTTGAGCCTACCACATCCTGTAACCTGCGTTGCCCCGAGTGCCCCAGCGGCCTGCGCTCTTTTACTAGACCTACCGGAATGATGGAGGAGCAGTTGTATAAGAAGACGATCGACGAGCTCGCCGATACATTATTATACCTCATTTTCTATTTTCAGGGGGAACCTTATCTGCATCCCAAATTCTTTGAACTGGTACAATACGCACACGATAAGGGTATTTACACAGCTACTTCCACGAATGCGCATTACCTCACAGATGAGAAAGCGAGGAAGACGGTTGAATCCGGACTGGACCGCCTGATTATTTCCATTGACGGAACTACGCAGGACGTTTACCAGCAATATCGGGTAGGAGGTAACCTCGAAAAAGTACTTGAAGGAACGCGGAATATTATCAAATGGAAAAAGGAGCTTAATTCGAGCACACCGCATGTGATTTTCCAATTTCTGGTTGTGAAGCCGAATGAGCACCAGATAGAAGAGGTGAAGAAGCTGGCGGAAGAAATGGGTGTAGATGAAGTGGGTTTAAAAACCGCGCAGATTTATGACTATGAAGAAGGTTCAGAACTGATTCCTACCATTGACAAATACTCCCGTTACCAGAAACACGAGAATGGAAGCTATTCTATTAAAAACAAATTTGTTGACCATTGCTGGAAAATGTGGCATTCCTGTGTGATTACCTGGGATGGCGCCGTAGTGCCCTGCTGCTTTGACAAAGACGCTGAATACAAGCTCGGTGATATGAAGCGACAGACTTTCCGTCAGCTCTGGCGAGGAAAGAAATATGAAGACTTCCGGGCATCGCTGATCCGCTCACGTTCCGAGATTGAGATGTGCAAGAATTGCACGGAGGGAACGCAGGTTTGGGCGTGAAACATAGGGTTACAAGTTCCTTATTTTTATTTCTAATTAAATAATAATCTCTCTCAACTTCTTGATTGTTAGCTAAATGAATGTTTTAGGCAAATCTGCGTGGAACATTTTTTGGTGAATTGCCCTGAATAACTGAAATTTGAAATCGGTAACACAAAAGGATACATGGGCAAAGTAATTGCAATTGCGAATCAAAAGGGAGGAGTAGGAAAGACGACCACCGCTATCAATTTGGCAGCCAGTTTGGCTGCACTGGAATTTCGGACTTTAATTATTGATGCTGATCCACAAGCTAATTCCACTTCCGGTCTGGGTTTTAACCCGCAGGAAATGGAAAACAGCATTTACGAATGCATGGTGGAACAGGCAAAAGCTTCCGAAATCATTCTGGAAACCGATTTTCCAAACCTGAATTTACTGCCTTCACATATAGACCTGGTTGGTGCTGAGATTGAAATGATCAATCTCAAAAACCGGGAGAACCGAATGAAAGATGCGATTGCCGAGGTACGCGATAGCTACGATTTCATTATTATCGACTGCTCACCTTCACTCGGTTTAATCACAATCAACAGCCTTACAGCCGCCGATTCGGTTATTATTCCTGTTCAATGCGAGTACTTCGCGTTGGAAGGTCTCGGTAAGCTGCTCAACACGATCACCATTATCCAGTCCAGGCTCAATACCGGCCTTATTATAGAAGGTATCTTGCTGACCATGTACGATCTGCGTTTGCGTTTGTCGAACCAGGTTGTGAATGAGGTTACCAATCACTTTGAATCACTCGTTTTCAATACCATCATTCCAAGAAACGTCCGGATCAGCGAGGCGCCGAGCTATGGTATCCCTGTTATGGCGCAGGATTCAGATAGCAAGGGTGCAGTAAGTTACCTGAATCTGGCGAGAGAAATATTAAGTAAAAACGGTCTGCTATCCTCGGATAAAAAACTAGGGGTCAACTGATAACGATCAAATAGCTAAACGATGGAGAACAGCAGCAAGACCAAAAAGATGACAGGGCTGGGGAGAGGGTTGGGAGCTCTTCTGCAGGATTCTGAGAAAGTCAATAATTCAAGAACAACTTCAAGATTGCCGGCCGCCGAGGTAGTTGGCTCCATGAATGAGATCAACCTCGATCAGATTGAGGCCAATCCTTACCAACCGCGTACCAAATTTGACCAGGAAGCCTTGCAGGAACTGGCAGATTCTATCCGTGTTCAGGGCATTATCCAACCTATTACAGTCAGGCAACTTTCCGAAGATTCATACCAGCTGATTTCGGGAGAGCGCAGGTTACAGGCTTCCAAGCTGATCGGGCTGGATACCATTCCTGCTTACGTAAGGACAGCCAACGACCAGCAAATGCTGGAAATGGCGCTCATCGAGAACATTCAGCGTGAGAACCTTAACTCCATAGAGATTGCACTCAGCTACCAGCGACTGATTCTGGAATGTAATCTGAAGCAGGAAGAACTCGGTATACGTGTCGGTAAGAACAGAACTACCGTCAATAACTACATCCGTTTGTTGAAATTACCCCCCGTGATCCAGGCTGCATTGCGTGATAATAAGATCAGCATGGGGCACGCCAGGGCTATTATTACCATCAACAGTGACCAGAGCCAGCTTAAAATTTTCAACAAGATTATTGAAGAAGGCTGGTCGGTGCGAAAAGTAGAGGATGAAGTAAGAAAGCTCGGAATGATGAGCAGCAGCTCGCTGACCGACAAGAAGCCGGTGACAATTAATCAGGAAATAAAGTCGTTACAATTTCAACTATCTTCATTTTTCGGGGCGAAGGTTTCCGTAAAAAGCAATGAGAACCACAAGGGAGAAATTAAGATCCCATTCACGTCTCAGGATGAATTAAAGAAGATTTTGGAAACATTGAAATTCAAATAGGACTTGAAAAACTGGTTTTTACCGGCGGTAATCCTGCTACTATCCGGGGCTGTAACGGCGCAGAACACGATCCCAAAAGACAGCGTTAAAACACTGAATGTTCCCATTGTGGTGAACGATAGCACTGTTTTGCTTCCGGGTGATACGTTAAAAAAGGTTAAAGGTTTCATGCCTGTACCTAAAACTGCGACCAGAATGGCGCTGATACCCGGACTTGGTCAGATTTACAACAGAGACTACTGGAAGGCACCTATTGTATATCTAGCCTTTGGCGGTGGACTTTATACTTATTATCTGAACTCCTTGAAATACCACGATTATCTATCGGCTTACAAGGAGTTTTACAATCTGGATAAAAACAGTCCGACTTACGGTCAGCCTAAGCCCGAGCTGGTTGATTCTACGGTAATCGTAAGAGTGAGAAGCTTGCTTAATACCAGCAGTACCTACCAGCCTGCGAGCAGGGACCAGGCTTTAAGAGGCAAGAACTACTGGCGGCGGAACCGCGGATTTGCTTTGATCGTGACCGGCCTGATATACACACTTTCGATTATTGAGGCTAATGTGGCGGCACATTTGAAAACGTTTGATCTTTCCGATGACCTTACATTAAGAATAGAGCCTAAATTGCAGCAGCCGGCGATGCGGACACCAGCTCCGGGCGTGCGGCTGGTTTTTAATATCAAATAGCTTTTATTGAATCAAATATTGTAGTTAATGAAAATACTGTTACTCGGTTACGGCAAAATGGGAAAAACGATTGAGAAGATTGCAATCGAAAGAGGGCATACGATCGTAGCTAAAATTGACCTGCAAAACCGGGCAGAAATGGAAGAATTAGGCCGGGAAGATGTTGACGTGGCCATTGAATTCAGCGCTCCGGAATCTGCTTTTGAGAATATAACATATTGTTTGAAAAAGGGTTGGCCAATTGTAAGCGGAACTACCGGCTGGCTTGAACACAGAACAGAGATAGAACAGCTTTGTCTGGACACCAAAGGCGCTTTCTTTTACGCCTCCAATTACAGCATTGGTGTTAACCTGTTTTTCCGGCTGAACAAGCAGCTCGCGCGTTTGATGAAGGGACAGGCATACCGCAGCTCGATGACAGAGATACATCATATCCACAAACTGGATGCGCCCAGCGGTACTGCAATTACGCTTGCCGAAGGTATCATGGAAGGCAGCGGCGAGCAGAAAGGATGGAAGCTTGCGCCGGAGGATGAAGAAGGTTTTATACAAATTGAATCCAAAAGACTTGGAGAAGTACCGGGTACTCACATTGTCCGTTACGAATCACAGGTAGATACCATTGAAATTACGCATACCGCCCACAATCGCGATGGATTTGCATTAGGCGCAGTCGTTTCGGCCGAGTGGCTGCCTGGCAAAGCAGGTGTGTTCGGGATGAATGACCTGCTTGAAAATCTCGATTGAACCGCCCCTTCTATTAAAATAAGCAACAAAAAAGCATGGCTATTAACAGAGAGTTAATTTCAGATAAAGTGAGTACAAAAAAGAAAAAATCGGCAGTGAGGGAGTGGTTTGATTCCATTCTCTTTGCTGTTGTCGCGGCAACATTGATCCGCTGGCTGTTTTTTGAAGCGTTTACAATTCCTACTCCGTCTATGGAGAATAGCTTGCTGGTGGGAGATTTCCTGTTTGTCAGCAAGCTGCATTATGGTACCCGCACGCCTAAAACACCCTTGCAGGTTCCATTGACACACCAAACCATCTGGGGTACCAACATCCCTTCTTATACGGACGCAATCCAGCTGCCTCAATACAGGTTACCGGGTTTCAGCGAAGTAAAGCGTGGCGATGTGGTCGTTTTCAATTACCCGCCTGAAATGCAGCATCCGGTCGATTTGAAGACCAACTATATCAAACGTTGCGTGGGTTTGCCCGGCGACAAGCTCGAAGTGCGCGACTTGCAGGTTTATGCAAATGGTACTGCTGAGCCCAATCCGGAAAGAATGGAGAATGAGTACTTTGTTGCGACCACCACTGCGGTAAACGAAGTGAAAGTGTTCAAGGAAAATGGGATTTCTGAGTACAATGCGTATTCTGAAAGCTTTAATGATACCATTCCGGGAAATGATCAGCAAGGTTATCTGGTTTTCACAACAGAGGAAATTGCAGCCAAGCTTAAAACGTACGATTTTGTAAAAGGGATTACACTGGTAAAATCTTCCAAGGACATTAGTGAACCGATGTTGTATCCAAACTCGACTTTGTTCAAATGGAACCGTGACAACTACGGACCTGTCACTGTCCCGAAAGAAGGAGTTACTGTACAAATGACGCCAGAGAATGTAGCACTTTACGGTACGGTCATCAAAAACTATGAGGAGAATGAGAATGTGGAACTAGGAGAGAAGTCTGTTAAAATTGCAGGAAAGGAAATTACCAGCTACACTTTCAAGCAGAACTACTATTTCATGATGGGGGATAACCGCCATAATTCTGCAGACTCACGCTATTGGGGATTTGTTCCGGAAGATCACATTGTTGGAAAAGCAGTATTCGTCTGGATGTCCATAGATCCCAACCCGACGAGCTTCTTCAATAAAATCCGTTGGAACCGTATATTCCGCGTGATTAACTAACCCTGAGAAATTCATTAAAAAAGAGAGGCTGTAAAGTCTCTTTTTTTTGTGCGTTAATGTATAAGAAAAATTAATATACATATTGATTATTTATATTTGTAATATGTATCTTGCGCATGCATCTTTGATCTTTTTTTATGCCGGTTCTCGAAATTAGCCATAAGAACACACAGCAGCCTCAAAAGAAAACGCCTATCCGCGAGTGGTTTGACTCCGTCCTTTTCGCCGTTGTAGCGGCTTCATTGATACGTTGGCTGTTTTTTAGCGCATTTGTTATCCCAACTCCATCCATGGAAAACAGCTTGCTGGTAGGTGACTACCTTTTCGTGAGCAGGCTGCATTACGGCACCACCACGCCGATCACCCCATTGCAGGTACCACTTACGCACCAGACGATCTGGGGCACGCAAATTCCATCTTACCTCGACTGGATCCAGCTCCCGCAATTCAGGTTGCCCGGCTTTACGGATGTGAAAAATGGGGATGTAGTTGTATTCAACCTGCCGGTAGAGCACCCGGATACTTACCAGAAGTACAGCAACGTGTTGCCCGACCTGCACCCGCATCCAACCGATCTTCGTTCCAATTATATCAAAAGGTGCGTGGGAATTCCGGGTGATCAATTGGAAGTAAAAGCAGGACAGGTTGTGATCAATGGGGTGCCGGCCGCTAATCCGCCGGGAATGCAGCAGGAATATTTCTTATCCGCTACGACGCAGGTCAATGAAGAAAATGTATTCCGTCGCAATGGGGTAGTGGACTACGCGCCATTTACCGAGAGCTTTGGAGATACTATTGCGTCCAATGATGAATTCGGGTACATTATCAAAACGACAGCTGCGACTGTTGAGAAGCTGAAAGCTTACGACTTTGTAAAACGCATTCAGCCGATCTTGTTGGACAAAGGTTTGAAAGAGCCTTTTCTGTTTCCCGATTCGGATCAACTGGACTGGAATAAAGACAATTATGGGCCGATTTCTGTACCAAAAAAAGGCGCAACGGTCATGTTAAATGCAGTTAATGTCGCCTTGTACGCAGATGTTATCAAAAGTTATGAAGGGAATGAAGGTATTACAATTGAGAATGGGAAAATATTACAAAATGGAAAAGCGCTTGAAAGCTACACCTTCCGGCAGGACTATTATTTCATGATGGGGGATAACCGCCATAATTCCGCCGATTCGCGCTACTGGGGGTTTGTTCCCAAAGATCATATTGTAGGTAAAGCAGTTTTTGTATGGATGTCTATTGATCCCGATCCGACCAGCTTTTTTCAAAAGATTCGCTGGGACAGGGTTTTTCGAATAATCAGGTAATGCAAAAGTCCGGCTTGGTGTCAAGCCGGACTTTCTTTTTTGCTTCTGAATAAATTACGCCTCCTGAGAGAAAATCAGCGCGGTATAAGGCGGGATCTGCAAAGATCCGTGGAATGGATGGTTGTCCATCTCACCCTCGAAAGTCTCAATATCTTTGATACCGATGTGCGAAAAGTCTGGATCGTAGTCTTCATTATCACTGTTGAACCTCAGGTTCCATGTGCCGCCTCTCGGGAAACCGATTTTATAGTCGTCGAAAGTTTCAATTGAGAAATTCAAAACAACGATAACACTGTCTTTCGGTCCGCCCTCGCTCCAGCGGTGCATCGCAATGATCTTCTTCTCGTTATCAACACGGATCAGCTCTACATTCTGTCCCTGCAGACCTTTTGTTACACCGAACCAGTTTCTTCTCAAATGGATCATATCGCGGTGCAGATTTGCAAAGCCACTGAATTTTTCCAATCGGGACCAGTCAATAGGATCACTATCCGAAAACCATTTATCTTCCAGAAGTGGCTGACCCTGGAAAATCATCGGGATACCAGGTGAAGTAAGCACCAGTGCTACACCAAGTGCAGCCCGCTTTTTGGAGTACCAGTTATTGACATCACCATCTGCAATTTCTTCCGCTACCCGCGCCTGCCCATTTGCAACCTCATCGTGAGACTCTGTGTAGATAATGCGCTGGAAGTAGTCGGAGTTAAAACGCGAGCTGATCGCGTCTGCCACTTTTTCCATATCCCGGTCGCCATCTTGCTGGGTGATGATCGCATCGCGCACTGTATGCCCAAACTCTGCATCCCATTGCGAACCATATCCCAAACCGCCATTCTCAACGGAGTTGGTGATGAAATCCAGCGAATGCATATCCTCCGCGATGGTAATGCAATTAGGATATTGCTGTCGAATGTCGGAATTGATCCATTGCATCAGAGAGATACCTTCGGGAATGTCGTTTCCCGGGTTTCCATCGGCTTTTACATTCCGGATATAAGGCACCATATCCATTCTCAAACCGTCGACGCGGTAGTCTTTCAACCACATCAATGCATTGTCGCGGATATACTGACGCACCTCGCCACGTCCGTAGTCTGGTCGCGTGCTTCCCCACGGCGTTTCCGCTTTCCAGTCGTTGTAGAAGTAAATACCACCCCCATCATTTTCCGACCAGCCGTCAAACTGCCACAAATCCAGGTCTGATGGGCCAAAGTGATTATAAACTACATCCAGAATCACAGCTAAACCTGCTTCGTGGGCAGCTTTAACAAAAGCTTTCAATCCATCAGGGCCGCCGTAATCCGCTTCAATGGAGAACGGATTAGCCGGATTGTATCCCCAGGAGTGCGAGCCTGGAAATTCAGCACAGGGCATCAGCTCAATAGCATTGAAGCCCATTTCTTTAAGGTAAGGCAGTTTTTCAATGGCTGTATAAAAGGTACCAACCTGATCCTTATCTTTTACATGGAACGTACCTACGTGCAGTTCATAAATAACGATCTCGTGCCAGCTCGGGATCTGAAAAGTAGTGTCTTGCCAGTCAAACGAAGCATGGTTGTACACAATGCAGTTCCCGGCAGAATTGGTCATTTTCAATGCATAGGGATCATTTCTATGCAAATCACCCGCTGGTGTTTTCAATAAAAACTTATATTCATCTCCTTCTTTGGAGTTCTCCACCAAAGCGCCCCAGTAACCGTTTTCTTCGGCTTGAAGCATATTTGCAGTCTCATTCCAATCATTAAAGGTGCCGGTTACGGAAACACTTTCAGCGTGCGGTGCCCAAACCCGGTAGTATACTCCGTCCGGATAACAGGTTGCGCCCATGCCCTCATAATGTTCGATTGTTTCGGCGTTATCGGTATTAAAATTTTCCATACATGCTGTTTGGTAAATGAAGTTGTATTTAGGTGATTCATTGACGTATATTGACAAAATGCATGCCACATTTTTTCTGTGCGCATTGTGCCGGTCTTTACACAAAAACACACTTAAATGGAAGGAATTTCAGAGGCAGAAAAGATCTGCATTCTCGCACTTGTTCAAACTCCCGGAGTAGGCTCTGTCACGATCCGGCAACTGATCAGCTACTGCGGCAGCGCTTCAAAAGTATTCGATGCTGATTACAAAAAACTCATCAAGATTCCGGGAGTGGGGGACAAGGTCGTGAAAGCAGTTCTTAGTAAAAGTGAGCTGCATTGGGCTGAAAAGGAATATCTCAGATGTCAAAAGGAGTATATTGATCTTCACTTCTTCACCGATCAAACTTACCCGCTCCGGCTGAAACCACTCTATGATGCGCCTATTGTACTGTATTCAAGAGGAGAAATCGATTTTAATGCAAACAGGGCGGTCGGTATTGTAGGTACCAGGCAAATCAGTGAATACGGAAAGGCAGTTACCGAGACCATTATTCGTGATCTCGAACCCTACAAGGCGCTTGTTGTGAGCGGACTGGCTTATGGCGTCGATATTACTGCACACCGCGCTTGTATCAAGCATAATCTTCCAACTATCGGTGTGATGGCGAGCGGGCTCGATGTGATTTATCCGGCGACACACAAACGGACTGCCGAAGAAATGCAGGTCAATGGAGGTATTGTCACGGAAAATACCTTGCAGACAAAACCTGACTTCATGAGATTCCCGGCGCGTAACCGGATTATTGCGGGATTAAGCGATGTCGTGATTGTGGTGGAATCGGGGAAGAAAGGCGGCAGTCTGATCACCGTTGAATTTGCCCAGAATTACCATCGCGATGTGTATGCAGTGCCGGGTATGATCGGGAACAATCAGTCAGAAGGTTGTAATATGTTGATCAGGGACCATAAAGCTTCAATTTTTACCTCTGTCGAAGACCTTGCAACTGCTCTGAACTGGACTTTAAATAACGATGCGACTTCTACTCTGGAACAAAGGCCGCAGCATATCAGTTTTGAAGGATTTACACAGGATGAAGGGCAGGTATTGTCGATGTTAAAGCAAAAAGGACCTACTCAGATCGACGAGCTGGCGTGGCAATCAGGTCTTCATTTAAATAAATTGGCAACATTACTGCTAAACCTGGAATTTCAGGGAGTGGTCCGCTCGTTACCTGGTAAGAAATACAGTTTAATATAGTGAATGAGCATAAATACTGACGAAATAATCAAGAAAGGAGAGGGGCTGACTGTTGAGTTTAAGAGCAAGATCGACAGTCCGGCCAAGATAGCGAAGACGATTGTTTCATTCGCTAATACGTCGGGCGGCACATTGCTGATCGGAGTAGCGGATACGGGTGTGATAACCGGCGTACCTTCCGAGCTGCACGAGTTGCAGAAGCTGGAAAAAGCATTAACAGATTACATTGAACCTAAGCTTTTGGTCCAAATCAAGTCCCAGGGCTCAGCAGGTAAAAAGCTGCTGGTTGTTGAAATTAAAGAGAGTGAAGATAAGCCGCATTATGTTTTGAACGAGCGGGGAGCGCGGACAATTTATATCAGGGTAAAAGACAAGAGCGTCCCGATTCCCAAACTGCTGCTTTACAACGATGGTGACGGACAAACTGAAAAGTTACTGGCGAACCGCCATGTAAAAACACTGGTATCTTACCTTAAAACGTCCGATTCAGTTTCAGCAAAGTTATTTTCCCGGATGATCAACATTTCGGAAAAGCGTGCGGAGCGGATGTTGCAGGATTTGGCTGCCCGGCAAATTTTGTTGAAGATACCTGGGACAAGACCTGAAATATTTAGTCTGAAATGGACTGAATGAAAAAGGATCAGCATTTGGCTGATCCTTTTTCATTCTTCTTAGTTAATTCCAACTAATTCCAGTTCAAAGATGAGATCCTGTCCCGCCAGCGGGTGATTTGCATCCAGAACTACGGTGTCCTCGGTAACTTCGCGTACAACCACCTGAATTACCTGGCCGCCATCCTGATGCATATTCAGGGTGCCGCCAATTTCCAGAGGGATATCCGAAGGGATCTGGCTGCGATCGAAATTGATGATCATATCTTCATTGATCGGGCCGTAAGCTTCTTCGTTAGGAATGTGGATCGTCTTTTTGTCGCCCACTTCCATTCCTGTCACACCGTCATCAAAACCTTTGATAACCTGTCCGCTGCCTAATTGGAAATTGAGCGGGTCACGGCCTTCCGATGAATCGAAAAGCTGTCCGTCTGGTAAAGTGCCTTTGTAATGTACCTGTACATTATCTCCTGCCTGCGCCTGCTTCATTTTGCTTTTTCTTAAATGGTTAAAAATATCCAGCCTTCCGGATGATGTACAACTGGTGGTAAAATTAGTATGCCCTTGCAAAAACTACCCTGCCTATCGAAGGCTTGCCTGAGTAAATGCAGGTGCCCGCCTCTTCTTCCTGGTCCAAAGGAATGCAGCGGATTGTTGCCTTGGTTTCTTCTTTGATTTTCTCCTCTGTCTCGGAGGTACCATCCCAATGCGCCAGGATGAACCCGCCCTTGGTATCCAGTACCTCGTTAAACTCTTCAAACGTATCCACCATATGCGTATTCTCTTTGCGGAAAGTGAACGCTTTGTTGTAAATGGATTCCTGAATGTTGTCCAAAAGTGATCTTACATGTTCCGCAATTCCATCCAGGCTTACTGTTTCCTTGGTTTTGGTATCTCTGCGGGCTACTTCGATCGGTCCATTTTCAAGATCGCGTCCACCCAGTGCCAGCCTCACAGGAACTCCTTTCAGCTCATATTCTGCGAATTTGTAGCCTGGTTTGTATGCGTCGCTGGAATCGTACTTCACCGAAATCCCCATCTTTCTCAGCTGCTTGGTAATCTCGGCAACCTTGTCGGAAATCTGCTGAAGTTGTTCTTCATTCTTGTAAATAGGAACAATTACCACCTGAATCGGCGCCAGTTTCGGAGGCAGTACCAGACCGCTGTCGTCGGAATGCGCCATGATCAATGCGCCCATCAGGCGTGTACTTACGCCCCATGAAGTTCCCCAAACATATTCCAGTTTACCATCTTTATCCTGGAATTTTACATCGAATGCATTCGCAAAATTCTGGCCCAGAAAGTGGGAGGTGCCAGCCTGCAATGCTTTTCCGTCCTGCATCAAAGCTTCAATGCAATATGTATTTTCCGCGCCTGCAAAACGTTCATTGGCTGTTTTGATCCCTTTTACTACGGGTAGCGCCATCCATTCTTCTGCAAAAGTGGCGTACACTTCAAGCATTTGCTCGCTTTCCGCGATCGCTTCCTGCGCAGTAGCGTGTGCGGTGTGACCTTCCTGCCACAGGAATTCAGCTGTTCTCAAAAACAAACGCGTACGCATTTCCCAGCGCACCACATTCGCCCACTGATTGATCAGCAAAGGCAGGTCGCGGTAGGATTGTATCCAGTTTTTGTAAGTACTCCAGATAACTGTTTCCGAAGTCGGGCGGACAATGAGTTCTTCTTCCAGCTTAGCATCCGGGTCAACGATTACTCCTTTTCCATTCGGGTCATTTTTCAGACGATAATGCGTGACTACGGCGCATTCCTTCGCAAAGCCTTCTACGTGCGAGGCTTCTTTACTTAGGTAGGATTTCGGGATAAAAAGCGGAAAGTAGGCATTGGTGTGGCCTGTTTCCTTGAACATATCATCAAGTGCCCGCTGCATCTTCTCCCAGATCGAATAGCCATAAGGTTTGATCACCATACAGCCTCTGACAGCAGAATTTTCAGCCAGATCAGCACGTTTTACCAGCTCATTATACCATTCGGAGTAGTTTTCACTTCGTGTTGGCAGGGATTTACTCATTATTAGGATTATTTTGTAATGGAAATGGAGTATACTGCTATAAATGCTCTTTTTTGCAGCCGTTGCAAAGATAGTTTTTTATGTTAACTTTGGAATTAATGTCATGTAACAGGCGTTTACTTAGTAGTTTGGAATGGATTTTATAGCTATATTAGCAACAAACTTTTAATCCTTTAAAGCCATGAGTACAATCAACAGCGCAAAGTACCTTTCTTTGCTTATTTTGCTGGGAGCTTGGGGATGTACCAATAATCAACAGATATCGCGTTCGGGTGGATACGACGACCTTTACGGTGGCGGTCCTGCTTCGGGGGTAGTAACGAGAGACAGAGGTGCAGATCAGGAATTATCCCGCACAGACAACCCGGATTACAGCTATACAGGTGAATACGCTGAGAACGGAACAAGTGATTATTACGACGAATCGTACCTGTCATCGCGAGGTGTCAAGCGAGCGGTTTCAAGTGATGTAGGTTACAATGCAGGTTTTGTGGACGGTTACAATCAGGCGAGCCGTTTCTCGAATTTTGGAGGAATGGGTTCTTACTGGCCAGGTATGATGAGCGCAGGTATGCGTTTCGGATATGGTAATTCAATGCGTTTCAGTCCTTACATAGGATTTGGAATGGGTTCCATGTTCGGATATTCTCCGTTCGGGTACTCGCCCTGGGGCGGAAGTATGATGGGCTATGGAATGGGTTACGGAAGTATGATGGCTTACGGTTATGATCCATTTGGTTATAACAGTCCTTGGGGCTTCGGAAGTCCTTACGGATATTACGACAGCTTCTACGGCGGCGGATATGGTTTCGGAGGAGGTTATGGTTACTCGCCCTGGGCTTACAGCCGTCCGGTTATCGTAGTGAACAGTCCTGAAAGAGGTGTTTCAAGAACATACGGTCCGAGAGTTGTTACTAATGGAACCCGCGGCGTAAGAAATGCTACATCAAATCCGTCGCGATCTGCAAATGTTGTAGGAGACAGAGGAGGAAGACGCGCTTCGAATGCAATCTCTGCAAACGATAACTACGTTTCCCCAAGATCTTCAAGATCTTATAACAGGGGTGAAGTATCAAACCCAGGCGGCAGAACAGCCAATGGCGCGTATTCTTCACGCGGAAACAGCGAGGGTAACAATGTATATTACTCGCGTCCGCGTCAGGGCAATGCAAGCAACTATTCTGAGCCTAATTCAGGAGCAGCGGGCAGCTATACGCCAAGATCGTCAAGAAGCAGCAGTACATATAGCGCGCCTTCTTACACTCCTTCAAGAAGCCAGTCTGATTACAACAGTCCTGCGAGAACTTACACGCCTTCAAGAAGCGAATCGTACAGTGCGCCGACGCGTACTTACAGCGCACCAAGTTACAGCGCGCCTTCCAGAAGTTATAGCGCACCATCTGGTGGTGGCGGTGGAGGAAGATCTGCAAGCCCATCTTCAAGAGGACCCAGATAATTGAATTAATGTAATTTTTATTACATATAGAGACCCTGCAAAATGCCATATTTTTGCAGGGTTTTCGTTTAAAAGAGTGTTAAAGTTCTTAAATGCTATTTTCAACATCGACATGAAAAAACCTTATAGTGGATCACTGCTCGCATTGAGCCTGCTGGTGTCCTCCTCCGCTTTCTCGCAATACGCGACCGACGCTTTCAGATATTCAGAAATAAATCAGACAGGAACAGCCCGTTTCCAGGCAGTGGGCGGAAACCACGCTGCATTGGGCGGCGACCCGAGTTCAATCAGCGGAAACCCCGCGGGCTTAGGCTTTTACAACAGATCCGAGGTTACATTTAGCCCGGGTGTCAACAGCATCAGCACGGATAGCAAGTACATTGATCGTGTTACCTCTGCCGCAAAGAGCACAGCCAATGTAACCAGTGCATCTTTGGTAATAACCAGTCAGCCGGGCTTTCAGCGCAAATGGAAAAGAACCTCACTTGGGATATCATTTTCCCGTCAGCAGTCTTTCCAAAACAGATTTACATACCAGGGATTGAATAACAGAAGCTCTTTCCTGGATAGGGCTGTTGAGGACGCGAATGGTGTTGGCTGGACTGACGAAGATTACAATCGGGAATTGCAGGACAACCAGGGTACATACCGGTATCTGGATCACGCATATTATCAGCTGCAAACCATTTATCCAACCAATTTTGTTTCAAGTTCGGAAGGTTACGGTCCTCCATACGGCCGTGATGATGCGCGGAATGCAACATTGCAGCAAGGTGATTTTGATTCAAAAGGAGCCAACACGCAATGGACAATCGCATATGCAGGTAACTATAATGACAAACTTTACCTCGGAGGTTCGGTAGGGTTTAGCCGGATCAGGTATGAGTACACGCATATGCTCCATGATTCGATCATCAATGCCACCGTATTCCACTCAACCACGAACACAGAAGATCTCAAAGCCACCGGAAGCGGGCTGAATGCTACCTTCGGGGTGATCTACAAATTCTCGCCATTTATCCAGGCAGGGCTTTCACTCACTTCGCCTACTTTCACGTCTATGCGCGAAACATTCAACAGGAGAGTGGGCGCGAACTACATCCGCGGCTCGATCACGAATGATAACGGTCAGGACATCGGACCTACCCAAAGCAGCGTCTCGCTGGTTCCGAACGATTTCGAATATTCAATCGTAAGTCCGTTCCGCGCCTCAGCCGGTGCTACGTTTTTCATCAATAACAATGGTTTTATTACAGGTACCCTTGAATATGTGGGCTATTCGGGAATGCGGCTGCGGACGAATTATCTGACGGACGACGAGAATAAAAATTTCCGCGACAACAACAATGCGGAAGTGAAGGATGTATATAAAAATGTGATCAATGCGAGATTAGGAGGAGAGTATCGTTTCGGTATTATGCGCGGCCGGCTTGGATTTGCATACATCGCCGACCCTTACGCAGAGCGGCTTGACGGGATCAAGAGAGACAAGCTGATGTACTCGGCAGGTTTAGGGGTACGCGTGGATCGATTCTTCGCTGATCTTTCCGGTACTTACTCCGCCTTTAAATCAACTTATACCCCGTACACGCTGGAAGATCCTACCAGGTATTTCACAGCAAACATTTCGAACAAACCTGTGAATGTGGTGTTGACCCTTGGGATTAATTTTTAAGCTACAATAAAGGACGAAGTGCATTCAACAACTGATTCACTTCAATTTCGCCGCTTAAACTCAGATGCGCCTGCTGGTAAAACGGCAGGCGCTCTTTTATTTTTTGCTCCAAAGTTTCGCGCAGAGAAGCGGCGCCGGAAAGGATCGGGCGATCATCTTTTCCGTGGCTTTCAATACGTCTCGCGAGATCAGCAGCGGGTACATTAAGAAACACACTGATACCCATCGCATTAATTACTTGCATATTGTCGAAAAAACAGGGAGTACCTCCACCGGAAGCGAGTACAATGTGCTGTCGGAATGCCGTTTCTTTCAGGATGCGGCTTTCCACTTCCCGAAAATAGGATTCGCCTTTTTCTGAAAAAATAGACGGAATATCCATTTGCTGATCTTTCTCGATCAACTTATCCAGATCTACAAACTGAAAACCAAGCAGTCTCGCTAACTTTTTACCAAGCGTTGTTTTACCCGACGACATCATTCCGACCAGAACTACATTCTTCATTTCAATCAGCCGGATTATTTAACAAGATTCAAGACTTCGTCAGCGCCCGGCGTATCATTATAGTGCCATTTTCCTTTCACAGTTCCGTCTTTCAAAAGCCAGAGGCCAGGATTGGAGCGCATGATAGTTTTTAAAACTGTCGCGTCAACATAGTAGAAAGGTGCATTGAGCTGATGTGCATTCAGGAATGCCACAATCTCTTCGCTATTACCGGAAGTCAGGATAATGGGCTGTATCCCTTTGCCACGAACCGCATTGATCAGTTTATTAATGTCGGGCAGTGCGGCTGTATTAATATCAGTGAGATTTTTAATGATGAGAAAAAGCTTGTTGCCTTTGAAAGTCTCCTCCGTAAAGTCGCCTTCATCATTCCAGACTTTATAGTCCGTAATCTTCGGTTTCGCATCCTCGTTGAGGACAACCATTTCTTTGAAAACAAGTGTAGTGTCGCTTGGATACTGCTCGTACTCCACAGTTTTGCCGTTTTTATCAAATATATAAAGATACCGGAGAGGCTCGGAGGGTTTAAGCTGCGCCGGGATATTCGCACCGACACGATAGGGTAGCAGGTCGAATATAGGTAAATGCCGCAATGCGTACACCGCAATTCCAAGTGAAACCAAGGTTGAAATCACTACGATAATGCCAGTAGGAAGCGCACGGAATTTTTTTCGGTAAAAGACGATGACGAGAATCAATGCAAGCAAAAACAGGTCTTTCCCAAATGAAGTCCAGGGTGTAAGCTTAATTGCCGCTCCGAAACAGCCACAATCGGTCACTTTGTTGAAGTAAGCCGAATAGAATGTCAGGAAGGTGAAGAAAAGGATGATCAGCAGCAACAGCCAGGATATGGTCCGTGGCTTGTAAGCGACCAGCAATGCAATCCCGAGCACGACTTCAGCTGTGCAGAGAAATACGGAGAAGTAGAGCGCCAGCGGAACCAGCCCCATGAAGAAATCATGGAACGCAGGAAGGTCGATAGCGAACACTTCAAAATATTCTTCAAGCTTGTATTGCGTCCCGATTGGATCATTCAGCTTGATAAGTCCCGAAAAAATGAATAGAAGTCCCACGATCACGCGGGAAACCTGAGCAAGAATTTTCATTTGAAAGCTGTATTAATGAAGCTTCGGTTCAGTTGGTTTGTAATGCATTGGACTTGATCAGGCAGAACACCGAATAATTGATGATATCCTGGTAACCGGCCTTTACACCTTCTGAAACGATCGTAAGTCCGTTATTATCTTCAATTTGTTTGATCCGCAACAATTTCATCAGAATAATGTCCGTCATAGAGCTCACGCGCATATCCCGCCAGGCTTCACCGTAATCGTGATTTTTGTTAAACAGCAGCTCAGCCACTTCATTCACCTGCCTGTTATACAAAGTAGTCAGGTCTGATTCGTCGATCTGCTGTCCTACGCTGTCAATCTGGATCAGCGCCATTACGCAGTAGTTGATGATCCCGATAAATTCGGAAGAGACATTTTCATCCACCTTCTGCACGCCTTTTTCCTGAATCGTGCGGATTCTCTGGGCTTTGATAAAGATCTGATCAGTAATGGACGGGATGCGCAGAATCCGCCAGGAGGTGCCGTAGTCCTTGTTTTTTTTTGTAAAAAGATCTTGGCAATACTGAATGATTTCCTGATATTCCGATTCGGTGGATTTCACTGTTTTAAGTTAGTATTTAAACAAATCTATGCTGCAAGTTAGCAAAAAAACGCTCAACATCCGGGGCAGGATCGTCGATCTGAGCCGGCCTTTGGTGATGGGGATTCTTAATACTACTTCGGATTCCTTTTTCGGTGGCAGTCGTGCAAATTCTGAGAATGAAGTAGTTGAGCGGGTTGGGGTGATGCTTGCCGAAGGCGCAGACCTGATTGATATAGGCGGATATTCAACCCGCCCGGGCGCAAAAGATATTTCTGTTGCAGAAGAATCGGACAGCATTTTGGCCGCACTGCATGCGATTACTAAGTTTTTTCCAGAAACCATTATATCCATCGATACTTTTCGTTCTGAAGTAGCAAGAGCGGCTGTCGCTGCCGGAGCAAGTCTGATCAATGATGTTTCGGGAGGAACATTGGATTCCGGGATGTTCGAGACGGTAGCTGAACTGCGCGTTCCTTATGTATTGATGCACATGCGGGGTGAGCCGCAAACCATGAATAAACTTACGCAGTACGATCACCTAGTGCGGGACATTTTGAAGGATTTACAAACAAAAATCAATGCATTGCGCGCACTGGGTGTAGCGGACATTATTGTAGATCCCGGATTTGGCTTTGCAAAAACAATCGCGCAGAATTTCGAGCTGCTGCGCAATTTGAGTGAGTTTGAACAGTTAGGTTATCCGGTACTGGCTGGTTTATCAAGAAAATCGACCATTTACAAAACACTCGGAGTAGCTCCCGAGGATGCATTAAATGGTACAACCGTGCTCAATACGCTGGCACTCGAACGCGGTGCTTCCATACTGCGCGTACACGATGTAAAGCAGGCAGTAGAGGCGGTAAAACTCTGGTCAATGGCCGGAACAGTTAGAAATTAAGTAGTAATTTAGTCGCTGAATTTATTGATTTTCTTATGCGTGTGGGTTTTCTAAACATTAACTGGACAGATGTCCTGGATGTTTTTCTGGTTGCGATTCTGCTTTACCAGGTATATACACTGGTGAGGGGAAGTATTGCAAGCCGCGTGTTTTTAGGATACCTGTTTGTGTACGTTTTCTACCTGGTTGTTAAAGGGCTGGGTTTAGGGCTGCTGACCGCCATTCTGGAATATTTCATGGGGGTGGGAGCTGTCGCATTGATCGTGATTTTTCAGCAGGAAATCCGGCGGTTTTTGCTTATAATAGGTAAATCAACCATTTACACCAATAATGGATTTTTGAAAAAGATCATCGGGACCTCGGTACTCGACCAGAAAGCGAAGAACCTGAAAGAAATCGTAGAGGCAAGTAAAACCATTGCTGCTAACTTCACAGGTGCATTGATCGTGGTGAATAAACGGGACGATCTTACCAAGTTTGTAGAAACTGGCGAGCTGCTTGACGCGCGTGTATCCAAGCCGCTGCTGGTTTCGCTTTTCAATCAGTATAGTGAGCTGCACGATGGTGCCGTGGTAATTGTTGACGGTGTGCTCAAAGCCGCCAGATGCGTTTTGCCCGTTGCCGACGGCGTGGACGTTCCCTCGTCTTTGGGTTTCCGCCACAGAGCGGGAATGGGGATGAGCGAGGCTACTGACGCAATCGTGATTGTGATCTCAGAGCAGACTGGAAAGATATCCCTGGCGGTGGAAGGAGTATTGCACGGAAACATTCCTTATAATGAACTGGAAGCGCGCATTGAAGAGTATTTATCGTCTGACTTACAACGTATGCCCAAGTAAGTACAGCTAAAATCTAAATTTATTTACAAGGAAGTTTGGCTATTAGTGCTCAAATCTCTATTTTTGCACACCAAAATGAGAAATTGAAAAATATCAATACGAAATGGCAAATCATAAATCAGCATTAAAAAGAATCCGCGCTAACGAGACAAAACGTTTGCGTAACCGTTACCAGCACAAAACCACACGTTCATACATCAAAAAACTACGCGAGACAACTGACAAGACAGTAGCTGTTGAAGTTTACAAAACAGTGTCTTCTATGTTGGATCGTTTGGCAAAGAAAAACATTATCCACAAGAAAAAAGCTTCTAACCAGAAATCTAAATTGGCGAAGCTTGTTAATTCTTTGGCAGTAGCAGCTTAAATTTCTACTGATGAAATCACCCCGGTAGTTTAACTATCGGGGTTTTTCTGTTATATTGCGAATTAGATAAGAGAAACCTTGCTTGCCGCCCAGCTAAGTAAGGTTTCTTTTGATTTAAAGGAGTTTCATTTTAAAGCCACCTAAAACCTAAGATTCTTTTTATGAAAAAAGTCGCATTATTTGCTGGTTTAGCAGCTTTGGGTAGTATTCCGGCAGTTGCTCAATCGCCCATCACCTTCAATGCCCGTGGATTGGTTGTTGTTTCAGATGCCGATATGTCGGCTTCCGCATTTGTTGATGGTAAGTTATTAAGGGACAATACTTCAAGAGATCAGTTAAGTACTATTAAATTCCCAGTTGAGCGGGGAAGCAAGGGATTAGGTACTGCGATGGTATCCAACTCAGCGCTGGGCTATTCGAAAACATTGGCCGTTCCTGCAAGTGGCGGACTGGCATACGTGCTGGAAAATCGTGTGAGACCGGAAGACGGAGTAGCTGAATACAAAGATCCTTACAAGGAATTTCCGGCAGGAGAGAAGCTGTTTGTTGTAGATATTACCAACCTGGCAGCTCCGAAAGCAAAGTT
>NZ_JBHYGF010000056.1:6029-12867 GCF_051859145.1 Dyadobacter sp. | reverse complement strand
GGGATCACAAAGGCGTTTTGAAAGAGACGCCTTTTTTTGTGCCATACACTGCGCGGCGTCCGCTTTTAGTGTATGGGCCCTGGTCGGGGCGGCGATCCGCCGGTGGCCGGAGCCATTCGAATCTCAGCCTACGCGGCGCAGCGGGATCACAAAGGCGTTTCGAAAGGGTGCTTTTTTTGTTTTAGTGGATCATTCAGCCCATGAAGTTTACTCACCAGAAATCGGGTAAATACGCAACCGGTACTTTCCACATCTTACCGGTAGCAGAATTTGAGCTGATCTACAAATCCGAAGTACAGGCCAGCCAGCGTCCCCGAATACAATCGTCCCGTGATGCATACAAAGTGCTAATGCAAAGCTGTTCGCGGACGGCCAGTCCACGACGGCTGGAACCCTTACAGTGGGAGCCCCGTGGCACTTGAATTTATCGAAGAGTTCAAGATACTGTTATTGAACAATGCCAGCCGGGTGCTAGGTATTTTTGAAGTTTCCAAAGGCGGGATTTCCGACGCAAGTGCCGATATAAGGATCGTTTTTGCAGCTGCTTTAAAAGCCAATGCAACAGGAATCAAAAATCCATTTCTATTTGTCTACTTGTAATTATTTTTGAAATCAATCGATCCTGTTGATGTGCAGTTGTTTCAACATTCCTAATTGCCTTTATTACCTTATCAAGATCCTTCTCATACTTTACAAATATGTATGTTAAATCATCAAATTCAAATGGAATTAGGAACTCTGTTCTTTCTTTTGCTAAGTCACTATTAAGCTTGGCTAACCTCTTCTTTATTGTAGAATCAGACATATCTGAGCAGTTTATCAATTCAGCTCTACCAGGAATATATCGCCATTCTCGCTCATCGTAGAAACGCTGAGTGGTCTTTTTGCCTTTCGAATCAATAGTAACACGATTGTCTACTTTGAAATAAGGAAGCAGGCTAAATTGGTTTTAGAAAATATCACCTTCATTGATTGTACTTATGTACCGAAAATAAGAATCGGAGTTTCCGTGAAAGTATATGACGGGCGTTATATTTTTTCTTTTAGCAAATTCCTTTTTTATTCCCAATCCAAAGCTCCCGTAGGCACTCATATGTTTTTTAATCATTCCTAATGGAATATCGCAGAAGCATTTCATGGCAATAGCTGCTTTGAATTCAGCCTCGGGCATACTTTCATATACATATCTTGCTTGAAAGGATTTGTGATCTAATATTTCAAGTAGCCAATCAATTTTTTTTATGAAATGAAATAGACTATCACTACTTACATTTTGTGAGATTTTGGCCATTCAATAATTGATTTTCATATCTGTAAAATTATATTATATTTTAGCAATTACCACAACGACCAAAAGTTGCTTGAACGATTTTCAGTGTAGATTATTCGTGGATTGATTATTATAACTATTTAAATGGGAATACAAGGGCTATCAAATTTATATTTAGCAATACGACTCATTTCCTAGTGGCCAGAATTGTGATTTCCCCAAACTGTCATTTGCTTAATTTGTAAATATTTTTGAATATAGCAATCGAATGTCTATGTAATATACCCAAGCTGCATACTCTTTCAAACATTGTTTAGGATGACGGAACAACTTGAAGCATTCAATACCCCACCGTTTCCGTACACCTGTATTTTTGTCTCTAAGATCATAAAAACATATGAAAGGCGAGTGGATTAGGCGTGGATATAGTGACATTGTGGTCATATTTATTCATGGAATTTTATCAGATGGAGACACGGCGTGGCGCTCAGGCAAAGGGACTTACTGGCCTCAATTGCTGGCAGAGGAGCCAGAATTCGAAGGTGCAGGTATTTACGTGTACTCTTATCATACCAAGATTACAAGCAAAGATTACAGCATAAGTGATGCTGCTGATGGACTGCATGAGCTCCTAACTGCTGATAAAATCCTTGATCGAACTAAGTTAATTTTCTGCTGCCATAGTATGGGAGGTATAGTTGCAAGAAAATACCTTCTCAAACATCAACTGGAATTATCCGCAGGTGGTAGACAGATCGGTATGTTTCTAGTTGGTTCTCCATCTTTGGGCTCAAAACTTGCTGACGTGGCGAATATCTTAACAAAGAATATTGTCACTCATATCCAATTGGAGGATTTGCGTTCGATTGACTCAAATCGTTGGCTGTATGAGTTAAACAGTGATTTTAAGAGGCTTAGAGATAGTGCTAACTTTCACATCATGGGTAAAGAACTGATTGAAGACAGTTCAGATGCAATTGGGAGGACGATCGGACCGATAGTTTTGCCACATTCAGCTGCGGCTTTTTTTAAGGATGAGCTAAGGATTCCGAAAAGCAGTCATTCCAGTATTTGCAAACCGACAAGTAAGGATGATATGCAGCATCGGGCTCTATGCAACTTCTTGGCGTCGATGTTGGAGTGGAGACTAGCTCCGAAGCCAAAAAAACATGCACGAGCTATTGAGTTTACTTCAAATACAGTTCCCCAACACTTTAAGTTTGATTATAAGTACCGATTTACAGATTTCGTTGGTCGTACTAAGGAATTGGAAGAGCTAAAGCAATTTGTTTACAGTGATGCTCCATTTAGCTGGTGGGTGCTCAAAGGCCCAGGCGGGTCAGGGAAGAGTCGGCTAGCAAGTGAATTGATATTAGATATAGCCAACGACTCTAAAACCATGTGTCTATTCGTACAGCAGAGTGACTTGAATCAATATTCAATTGGTACAAGAGAACTGAGTGAGGACACAGTATTGGTCGTTGATTATGCCGCACGCTTTTTTACTCAAATTCTTGAGATAATCCATGATTATTCAACTAAGCTTAAACAAAATTTTAAATTAAGGATTTTACTCATTGAGCGAGAAACCGACGGACATTGGTGGACACGTTTCTCCCAATCGTATGAAGCGGCAAGAACTCAACATGCAGCAGAGCCTTTGGAAATAGCAGGAGTCAACGAGGAGCAGATTATCCACATCATTAAGGACGTAATATCCAAGGAGAATAAGGAACTGCCTTACAATGATGTGACGATCTTTCAGATGATCAAGCGTTTAGATCCGCAACTGCGCCCTCTGTTTGGTATGTTTCTCGGCGTCTCCTTGGCAGATAAGGTGTTTGAAAATCACTGGAATCAATATGATTTGCTCGCTCATCAGTTAAGACGGGAAGCCTTGCTCATTGAAAGGAAATATGCTGAATTAGGAAATGAACTGATTTTGCGACACCGGCGATTGTTGACGTTGGCAACAATATGTAACGGGATTGAGGAGGAGAAGTTAAAAGATGTCTTGAATCGGGGAATTTATTGGTTACCAACTCTAAGTGAGTTTAATAAAGAACTTTATGATGACATGTCAGGATTTCGCGAGGTAATACCTGATTTGGGAGTCGCGCCATTACTACCTGATATTTTGGGGGAATTTTTTGTTTTGGAAAGTCTTAACGTTCTGCCTACAACCCCTTACAAGGATGCTGAATTCTCGGAGCAATTGATGAGCCTTGCTATTGAGATAAGCTTTATTAAGTACTTTTTAAGACGTGTGCTGCAAGATTTTCCAACTCATAAGAATGTTCCTTTGCTATTTGGTGCTAAATTTCAATTTGGTATGATTGGAGCTGATTTATTGATTTTGATGTCACATATCTTTTCAGGAAATCAAGAATCTCTAATAGCTCTTTGGAAATGCGCTAAATACTTACACGATAATCAGGACGGTACTGAGAAGCTTTTTATGGATCATCCAACGAGAGTCTATCAAGAAGCAACAACAATAATGGTATGTAAGTATGTTAATAGTTTGAACGATCAACTACTTTATTATGATATAGTTAAGTCAAATTTGGATACATTGATAAAAGCTGGACGCGAGCTTCTATCTCGGGAGAATGGAATGATTGATATGTTTGTCCCCGATATGGCGTATCAAGAATCTGTATCCATTAGTGCGATAATTGAAACATTTAGGTTGCAGAAAAAAATTAAGCAATCTGATGTGTATGTTAAAAGACTAGATTATTTAAATACAACTTTTAACGATCCAAGACTTAGATATTTGAATTTTATATCATACAAAGTTTTTTATTTCGATAAACCTGAAGTTGTGGATGAAAAGATTAGACAACTTACCTATTTCATGTTTAATACTCCACCTCAACTTCCACCAATTGATGTTAATCACGAGAAGTCGCTATTTATGAATGGAATTTTTTTTTATTATTTAAAAGAAAGAAATGACGAAGCAACCGCTAGAAAATATTACCAGGAATTTAGTAAGAATCTTTTCCAGCCAAATGCTCATAGGTTCAGCGTTGCAGCAATAGAGCAATACGCTCATACGGCGGCAAATGCAATAGAATTTCTTTTATCATTAGATAATCGTTCTTCCTGCATTTGGTATTTTAACAACATTAAGTATATCTATAATTTTCTTGGGCCTAACTCATCGGGAATAATTATAGATATGATTAGGGAGTTTGAAAACAAATTGTCAAGTGGCAAGTAGCCTTCAATTGCTCAAACTACTCCTTGATAATTAACATCAATAAAAGACTGACATAATGAAGACTGTTGCACATTTAAAGAATTCTATTCTTAAACTTTATACTCGGTACTCCCCGCATTACGCACTCCCCCCAATCAATCGCTCCAACCGCTCCATCATTTCATCCTTCTCCTTCAACATCCGCTCATACAATGCAATCTACTCTTCATGCAGTTGCATTAACTTGTCAATTGGATCTTTCTGAATAGTCCCGTAGTTTACGGAGCTCCCGACAGCCTGATCGTTGAAAGTAGTAGTAATGATATTGATTGCCTGATCTTCATTGAAGTTTCGAATCGCCTCAGCCGGGATTTTCAAGATCGCTGCAACTTGGTCCAAAATATCATTATCAATCTTTTCTTTCTGTTCGAGTAGCGAAACTTTTTGCTGGTTCCAGTCATCACCGAGCTCAAACGCCAGCGCTTCTTGTTTCACGGACATCATTTCTCTGAATCGCTTCAAGTTACGGCCTTCGTGGATCTTCGGATTGGAGGTAGTATGTGCCATGTGGAAAAGGGTGTTTGGTTAAAAAAAGCAATTTATATAAAATCTGCGGGGAAGTGCTCGGTATCTTACAGGGATCACAATGTATGTTACCGGCGGCCCGCGTAGGGTCGATCGTGTTGGGAACAAACCACGACAGTCTGTGCCTTGCAGAAAACGTAAATGCAAGAATTTGTACCACACTTAAAACAACAGAATGGACACACTGCCGCACTCCGACGAGTCCGAAGACTCCTCGATGAACCAACTCCACCTTGCCTATGGCCGGAAAGTCAAAGAGCTGCTTAGCCAAAGTGACGCCGAGACATGGATTGAAGATCTTTGGGATATGTACACAGGCTTCACGCTTTTCAGTCAGGAAGCCGGCTTTGATCCGAGAGGTCACGACCGGTTTGTTTCTTTCAAAGAACTGGTGTTTTTCTTTCGGGATGTTGGGAAGATGAAGTAATAGTTGTGTGAGAGTGGCAGTTGGTGGCAAGCTGGCTGCCATTTCTTATTTTTGTAAATGTCGTTCAAGTTTTCTTCAATTTGACAGGTACAAAATTTTACAACCAGCAATGCAAGCAACTCCAAAAGTCTTTATTTCATATGCATGGGAAAGTGAGGAACTCAAAGAATGGGTAAAAAGCTTTGCGACCGAACTTAGAAACAACGGAATAGATGCGATACTAGATCAATGGGAGCTAGCACCCGGAAAGCAGGTTCCACAATTTATGGAAAGTGCAATCCGTGATAATCAATTTGTATTCGTCATCTGCACTCCGACTTACCAGAGCAAATCAAACGAGAGAATCGGTGGTGTGGGTTACGAAAATAATATGATGACGGCCGAACTACTGAATAATCCTCACACACTAAAATTTATCCCTATACTCAAATCAGGCGATAGTAGTTCATCCATTCCGACTTGGCTTAGTGGGAGATATTACATCGATCTTTCAACACCTGAGCATTACAAAGTGAATTTTGAAGATGTACTTGCGACTGTTTTTAATGCACGAATTGTCGCCCCGAAACTGGGAGCCGTTCCGGAGAGATTTCGGCATAGTACCTCTGTTAATCAAATAGCAACTCGGTCACCATCTAGTGAGGACAAGATCAGGATTGTCGGCATTGTTGCAGATGAGGTAACCCAGCCACTTAATGATGGTACAGCCGGAAGTGCTCTCTACAAGGTTCCGTTTCAGCTGAGCAGGCGTCCTGAATATGAATGGAATGTGTTATTTGTACAAGCATTCGACTATCCAAGTGAATTCTCAACAATGCATAGATCGGGAATTGCGAGCGTCTCTGGTGACAAGATTTATTTGGACGGAACTACCGTCGAGGAAGTAGAGCAGTATCACAAAAGGACTCTCAAACTGGCGGTCGAGAAAGCGAACCAAAAATACTTCGAAACATTGAATGCTCGGCGCCACAAAGAGGAGCAAGCAGCCTTGCTACGAGAGCAGCACAAAGCTAATGTCGCAGAGGTGTCAAAAAGGCTGAACTTTGATGATGAGTAATTATAGGATAAGTCGATAAATGTATGACCATTAGCCTAAACCTTTAATAAGTATCCGGCAACTGCGAATGTTACATGAATGAGGCCTGTTATATAAATCAAAAATACATAAGCGAATCCAAGAAACTTTTGGTAATTAATAGCCTCAAAGCTAAGTTTAAAGCCGAAGTATATCTTTGCTGTGTAAAAACATGAGTATAGGAATTTATTCCGTCTGTTAAGCGTGGGTGAATATGAATGCCCGAAACGAGTCCCAATCTCTTGCTCATTATAAATCGTTGAATGCAGTTTG
>NZ_JBHYGF010000056.1:0-6019 GCF_051859145.1 Dyadobacter sp. | reverse complement strand
AAAGCCTGTGAAATAGATTAATTGCAGTCCCGGTTTTTATTCCTAGTAACACTTTTTAATCGTTCAATCTCCTTTGATATTCTATATCCCAGCCCTCTGCACTGTTCATCATTCCTAAATCCTTACTTTTTCGTATAAGCCTTTCATAAGTTTGCGATAACCTGTCCAGTTTTGCGGAACTGGTTAATCGCTCGTCATTTCTACTGTCGATAGTGAATAGGTGAGATGGTAAAATTAGTTTGGAAATATCTGTATCATAAATCTGTACAAGGCATTTTCGTCCGTTTTCGATTGCACGTTTTCCTAAAACGCAGTCAGAGAAGTCCAGTTCTCGTTTGAGTGAATCAAGTTTTAAGCTGAAAAGGTTCAAAGTATCTGGTAACTCAGAATTATAGAACAGCGGTGGCTCTATAATATTGAGGTTGTCCAGTTCGAAAATATTGCCGAATTTGGAATCAATGATAGATATTTTTTTATCTATCGTACTACCGTAAATTTCAAAGAATCCATGAAAATTTGAATTAGAAATTCTTGTAGTTCCTGTGAATTTTGACATGAAGAACTGAAAGTTTTGAAGGAACTCGGAATTTGTTACCTCTAAGGAGTCTATTCTTATATTATTAAAGTATACAAAATCGGGAAAAATTGAGGAAGAGAGGACGATTTTGCTGTTTGAGAAGTCGTAATAGTTGAAGATAATAGGTGATGTAAATTGTGTGTTCGCAACCCTAATGTCTATCATACCTTCGTGACTTCCGTTGGACTTTACAATAGAATCTCTAATTGAACTCCAGTACGGAGCTTTCCTTAATTGCTGTCCAGCAGCAATCGGACATACAAATACAAGAAATAGTACAGTAAATCTATTGAAACACTTAGGATAGATACCTTGACAATTCATCTCTGTCTTTTTAATTTATAGCGAAACCAAAGCTCCTTAACGCAGCAAACAAATCATCCTCAAAAACCACTTCCGGTCCGGCACCTTTCTTCTTCATATTCATAGCCTTCTCTACCTTCCGCCCGTACATTTCAAATGCCCATGCAGGGTTCCGCACGTCACAGATTACCAGGTAGTGAAGCTTTGCAGTCACCGAGTCGGCAGCAATGCCTCCGTACATTTCAACAATCTGCGCCAGTTCCTTCCGCGAATACCTGGAAGATTCTCCGGTAAAGCAGAAAGAGCATTCCTGGATCAGGATTGAAACCTGCTGCTCCGCCAGCTTGACGGGAATGGTGACCTTCTCTTGTTCGGCAGGTTTGATGGAAGTAATCGATTGGCAGAATGTAAGTAGCTCGCTGTGATCGTCAGCCGATAATTTTCGTTCGGCTTGAATGCGCTCGATGGCAGGCAGCAGGGTGTCAAACGGCCAAGTTTTGAATAGCGGCGCATTTTCGGAAGACCAATTGCCCAGTGCAGTAAGCTCTTCGATGTTTATCGTTTTATCTGCCGAGATCCCAGCCAGAAACCCGCCGAGCTGTTGCGTAGAAGAAGTGATTACATCATAATAGGGATTTCGGTTGTAATCCAGGTAATTCTTGCAAAGCCAGATCAGGTCCTCAGCTTCTTCCATCGTAACAACGCCATCACTGATAATGGCATTAATCTTGTCTACAAACTTGTTATAAGGAGCCTTGTCCTGCAAGCTGGAAACAGAGCCGGTCCATGCACGTAGCATCTCAATCTCGCTGTCATTAATGTGACCATCAGCCTGAATGCCGACAATCAGTCCATAAAGCGTATTCAAATCTTTGTGAACCTGAGACGGCCCGCAGAACTGGCGAAATGAGCCGCTGTCGTAGGTGTCAAAGTGGGAGGTGTCGAGCATTTGGAGTTAGACTTAGGTTTACTTTTCGGGATAAGTATCCGATGTAACCGAACTAACTTTTTAATGCTCAATTATTGATTAAGCGGTAATTCAATTTCCTGCCGTCCTGGAATATTCCAAACTCCTGGTGATTTTCTTCGTGTCGTTCTGCTCTTCGTAAAAAGTCTCTGTATAATGAGAATCGTCCACGATTTGTAAGACTCTTTGTTTCTTGATCTTAAAACCAGGCCGTAATTCGCTCTCCCATTCGTATGTGAAAACAGAAGTATTAGGATTGTAATTGCCAAGCTGAACATCAATGTTACTCCCAATATGATTGTTGATTGAGCTGGAAATAAACGCCTTCTTTACATTGTCATAACCCTCAATTTCAACTTCCTGGTAATTTCGAACTTCATTTGACCGTTAGCAATCGGGATTTGCAATTTCCCACCTGTCAATTCGACAAGATAGAACCGCCCTTCGTAAATCGGTTTTCTCGTAATTGTTCCTTTCACAAAAGGCAGATTTTTATCTTGAAATGCCCAGTTCCCTGCAAGCTTCCCGAGAATCGCATGGTTGGCACCTGGCCTGGAATAGTCAAGTAATTGATTCATGACTTCTTCCTTTTTGCTCTGAGCGGTATCCTTCTGCGGTGTCGTCTGCGCGTTCACATGAAAAGTAATTGCAGTCAAAACGCCCAGGATGACGAGCGACAAAGAATTGTTCATAGCGTAGAAATTTCAGTTTTGTTTATTTCTCGGGTCAATTTTACGATTTAACCGAACTAATTCCTTATGCTCGGAAATTTAATGAACGCTTTTGTAATGCCAATGGCAGAGAGAAATTCATAACCTAAACCCCCATTTCACTATCAACAAACTCCCGACAAAAATCCTTGATTTGATCCCGTACCTGGCGAAATGACTCCAACGCATCAATGTCCGGCTGATGGCCGGGATCAGGAAAACTTTGATGGATCAGTTGCGCCCTCGAAGGAAATACAGGACATTGCTCGCGGGCGTTGTCGCAAACCGTAATCACGTAGTCAAACTCAACGTCGAGATATTCATTCACATGATTAGATGTATGATGCGATATGTCGATACCATCTTCGGCCATTACCTGAATGGATAAAGGATTGACGCCATGTGGGGCCACGCCTGCACTGTAAACTTTCGCCAGGTCACCAGCGAAAGCTTGCAGATATCCGTGCGCCATTTGCGAGCGGGCAGAATTGCCGGTGCACAATACCAGAATATGTTTCATGCGTTCTCGGGTTTTCTTGCAAAAACGGTGATGCTGTAAATGCCTTTGTCCTGGCTGCGATATTCGCCTACTTCCTCGGCTGACAGGTATCGTTGAAGCAGGGAATCGGGCACGTCGATTTCCCTTTCCTTCTGCACAGTGATATCAACAAAGCCGCATTCCTGCACAATGTCCAGATAGTCCGCTTTCTGTATCGCCCCGGCTACGCAGCCCACATACATTTCAGCGTCCTTTTGCAAACCTTCGGGTAGCTCGCCTTTCAGGACAATGTCCGAAATGCTGAAATGTCCGCCGGGTTTTAAGATCCGGAAAGTTTCGGCAAATGCTTTTGGCTTGTTCGGGACCAGGTTCATGACGCAGTTGCTCACCACCACATCCGCGAGATCGGCAGCCAAAGGCATATCCTCAATGTCGCCATAGACAAATTCTACATTGTCATAACCTCGTGCCTTTGCGTTTTTGCGTGCACGATCGATCATAGCCGGTGTCATATCCAGACCGATCACCCGACCACTTTCACCTATTTCAGCCCGCGCGACAAAGCAATCGTTCCCAGCGCCCGATCCAAGGTCGACCACAGTATCGCCCGGCTTGATTTGGGCAAATTGTGTCGGCAAGCCGCAGCCTAAACCTAGGTCCGCATCAGCAACATAGCCATTCAATTCCTGATAATCCTGCGCCATGACGATCGGCACATTTGCCTCAATTTCCGGTCCGCAACAGGAAGTCGGGCCGCAGCAGTTATTACTTTCAGGCTGTTCTGCAATTGCGCCGTACTTCTGGCGGACAACCTCCTTTATCTGGTCAGCATTTTCCATGATCGAGTTGTTTAATTGTAATATTACGATAGATAAGCTCAAAAAAATAGCCGGACTTAACAACAAGCTGCGGCCGGCTCAAAGGTATCCAGTACAGCGCCAAACACTTGTCGCGCTTCATTCCAGACCACTTCATTGATACAATAGCATACACGCGGCGGGTTGATTTCGCCCTTGATGATACCAATCCGTTTCAATTCTTTCAGATGCTGGGAAACGGTCGCTTGCGCAAGTGGCAATTCATCCACCAAGTCGCCGCAAACACACGCTTTTTTCTTCACCAGCAATTGCAAAATGGCCACCCGCGCCGGATGTGCAAATGCTTTGGCGAGATCTGCTATCCGATTTTGCTGCGGTGTGAATATTTCTGTTTTGGTAAGTCCCATAATGCAAACATAGCAGAAAATTTATTCAATCGTAATAATACGATAAAACTTTTTGACTTTATCAATTCACCGTCAACAGCGAATGGCGAAATTGAAACATACTTGATTGTGAGATTATATCGGATTCATCTGACAGACCCAGCCAAGGTTAACCATCAAGCTCACTTATACCTGAACCGCATCCTGGCGCGGTTTCCCTCAACCAGTAGGTCTACATTTCCGGATGAATACGTTGTTTTGGGTACAGGTGCCGCCAGCAAGATGCCTATTTCCTTTACTAAAAAACGAGCTGACTGCTTCAATTCATACTTAATGCCAAAATCGTCTTTTACAAATGAATTTCCGTTTCTGGTGAACCCTATCGCCAATAAAGATCGACTCAGGTAAGACAATTCTTTCCGCGATAGGGTCAGGCTTATTGACGTGATCTTATCAAAAAGCTTATTGGCCTTTACAGAGTCCAGAGGCACATTGCGCATCTTTGCCGAGATGTGTCTATCGTAGTTCGAATAAGAAATCTCGCGGGTCAATTCCTGGTCGGTGAAGCCGGCATACAACATCTCCTCTCTGGAGTTCTCAAACACCCAGGCGGTGGAGACCTGTTTCATATCTATCTAAAATACTTCACATGCTAATGCAATTCAAACAGCGCTCCATATTATTTTACTTTATTAAATTCGAGATCAGGGAATAAGCGTCAGTGTTCATACTGCCTGTGACATCAGATGCACCAATTGCGATCCCGCAAACAGACCACATTTTCAATGCAAGCAATCCATCCAGTAATTACCTGCATCCTGCCGATGGGGGAGAAGTGGCCTCGTTACAACCAGGGCAGATAAGCAGGTTTGTTACTTTTCAGACTCCTACGATCTGGTCAATGTCAACGTAATAGCGACCTGATTTCATAGTTGTACCGAGCAGGATTTTTCGACAACTATCCGCTGTAATAGCGCCACCTAATGCAACCGAAGAAGCCAGTTGCGGCCACGATAGGATCGTTTCTCCTATCTGGGTCATGGCGATTTTTAAGCGGTCGGAAATCTCATTCATATCAATAATTTTGCCTACCAGTTTTATCTTCTCGTCGGTTGTCAGATCATCCAGAACCCTGGTGTCAACCTCATCCAACAAGCCGTGGAAAATTGCACGCTGCGGTTCCAGGTCAAAACGTTCGATATCAATCATTCCCCTGTCACTTGTATCCATTAATACAGGAATTCGGCTCTCCCGCGCCTTTCGCCGGACCATGAATTTAACATCCAGGCCATCACATACCTCCACCAGCAAATCGAGCTTTCCTCCCTCAGTAAGAAACTGATCAATGCTGCCTTCCGAAATCCCGCTCCGATAGACTTGCACTTTAATAAACGGATCGATCTCCGCGATTGCCCGCGCGGCAACAACCGCCTTATTCATACCCAGATTGTGCGTGCTTGTCTGAATTCGGTTTAGGTTTGAAAGTTCAATCTGGTCATAGTCTGCCAGGCGCAGCTCACCGACTGATCGCTCGGTGGCGAGCGTCATGGCAACAGCGTGTCCGATCGACAAGCCAATGATACCTATCTTTTTTGATGATAACACCTGCTGTTCTTCGATGGTAATTTTACAATTGTTTCTGTTTGTCCTGACTTTATAGAACGCTTCGCAGTCAAGCAGATGGACCAGTCTCCGGCTCCATGGGTAATACACCCAGACACCATAATCCGCATAATTCCGACCACCGAGATGTTTCCGG
>NZ_JBHYGF010000055.1:0-12871 GCF_051859145.1 Dyadobacter sp. | reverse complement strand
TCAGGTAATTCAATCGGTTTATCCCGACGATAGATTACTATTTTATATTCTCCTGGATCCATATCAATCGGGATCTTGATTGACACTGGAGTAGGGTCGCCTTCTTTGGCCGGGATGGAAGAAAAACTGGATGTAGTAATGACCTTTCCAGATGCTTTATTGACAAATGACGCATGCTGGTGGATATCTGTTGGCTCCAAATCGGTACCCCAATTTCTCGCAAAGAAATTTAAAAGGGTTTCTTTCCCAACAAGAGGAAAGCGGTAAGGTTTACCATTCGGCAGGATTTCAGCTGGTTTGTAGGGTATAACTGCAATTAGCAGACTTCCTATCCCTATTATGTTCCCTTCGTATACGATACTCCCGTTAATCCAGCCATCTTTGTTGAAAGATTTATCGACTTTACCTTTCTTCGAATGTCTAAAAGAGATTTTAAGTTTCTGTCCACCCTGATAGTTAGCAGGAAGATATATAACAAAACTTTGTTTCGGGTGAGTTGTTAGATTTTCTTTAGGAACACCTTCTACTTTCAAATCGTAAATATCATAGAGTTCGAGGACGGCAGGTCGTACGTCCTCTTCCTTACAACCGAGCAGAACCGCTAATAACATCCAGTAAATTATGGCTAGTCGCCTCATAGTAGTATGTAGTATAGTTAAGTCATGATTTTTGAATATCAAGATTTTCATAAGCATTGTATTCAGATATCAGCGTTCAAGAACAAAATGCCTCGATACGAAGTAGCTGCCAATCTTGATTCTACATACATAAGAGCCAACAAAAAGTTTGCTTAGATCAAGCGTTTGCTCTTGGTTGCCTGCAGCATAAGCATGCTCGCCGGAAGTAAATAGTATGTGACCATTCAAGTCAACAAGATCAATGCGTACGAGCGAAGGTTCACGCAGGGTATAACGAACCACCGTCTTTTCCTTTGCCGGATTAGGCGTAATCTGGACCGGAACAAATTCTTCTTTTTCAATTATAGCTTCCTCCTCAGCTCCCATTCGAGCTGCTCCGCCGACTGCCAGCATGGGCGTGTACACAGCCTGACTTACCATCGTTCGGGTTGGGCTGATGATGTAGCAGCGATAGGATTTCCAGTTACTGTTGCTAACCGTAATACTTTGTGCTGATGAGAAGGCAGTAGTAATATGGTTATCGCCCTCCACCCATTTGTAAGTATAGCCGGCTGGTGCTTTGATGGTGACGTTTGCACCACTTTTGGTAATTGTCAAGTTTGGAGGTGTAGTGGCTGATACCGAAGTCATGTTCTTTATCGGAGTAAAACCAAAGCCTGTTTTGAATGCTTCAAATGCCTGATTGCCAGCATCGACTAGGCCAGGTGCGATAAAATGAGTATTGTCATCAGCTCTGCGTTTCGAAGCTGGGATATTGTCGGAATTCCAAACAGCAGCAGCTGAGGGCCCTTGTTGGAGATTTCCTGTATATGTTCTAGTTTTCTGCTGACCTGCGATTACAGCGGGGTCTACGGTACCCATATACCATGTCGCCCTTGAAATGGCCCAGCTTAGGTTATTGCTAAAATGTTCCCGGCTTTTGTTCAAGACAATTTGGAGCTTTGAATCATAACTCAACTCTGAAGTGTTCAAGACGTTATCTGACTCGCCCTGATGCCATAGTACACATCTCGCGCCAAACATGCTGCCAAAGTAGGTCAAGGAGTTTTTTAATGTTTTGTAAGGTTGTCCCTCGGGTCCCTGAGTATCCCAGTCGTTAAACCACCCTTTTTCCGGGGTAACAAAAGCACAGCATGGTTGTCCGTTTAAGAGCGGCAAAGGTGCAATCTCTACATCACTCTCGGCAGTCTTTGCCCAATTCTCCACCGAGGATCCGGTAAATGCTGCATTGAAAAACAAAGTCG
Organism: Dyadobacter sp.; assembly: GCF_051859145.1. Classification (GTDB taxonomy): domain Bacteria; phylum Bacteroidota; class Bacteroidia; order Cytophagales; family Spirosomataceae; genus Dyadobacter. The sequence continues at coordinate 10,989 of NZ_JBHYGF010000055.1, read as the reverse complement.
GTACAACTGTTCCTGGTATCAGTTCGTCTGCAATGCGCTTGCCCAAATGCCCGTAAAACCAGGCTGAACGATTACCCGACGGAGTAATCAGCTTTCCATCTACGATTTTTTCGATATACGGAAACTGGTAGGTGTTTTTGCAGATCTGATTGTTGCTAATGGAATTAACGCAGTCGTAGAAGGTAGGGTTGACAGCAGAGTTCGTGATATTATCAGTCCCTTGTGCATTGGATTGACCGGCAATAAAAACAACTTCGCCTACTCCGAACTTTACAGCTCCGGAGGTGGTTGGGAAATTGTTATTGCCTTCAAAGGCGCCAACTTCCAGCAAATACCAGCCGGTATTGAAGGTGGCCGAAAATTTAAATACACCTGCATAGGGCGTACTCGCCAGGCCGCTGTTCCAAATCGTTGCCGCCGCCAGTGGATTTCCGTTCTTGTCGAGGGAGGTAGTTCTGTACTTGATCACAAAATTTGTTCCGATAGGAGAGCCTGGCCTTACTTGCCCGGCAATAGCCACGCTGGCTTGTCCATTCGCATTGCGTTGGAACACAGACCGCTCTAACGGAAGAGAGATCGACATTTGCGCGTTTGCATTGAAGAAGCAGGTAAAAAAGAGGAGGGATATAAAAAGGTTTTTCATGATATTGTTGGTGTGTTGTTGAAAGGCAGATTGATTGTTACGGATTGTCACTTCTTCAAATAAGATGCGGTAGTCAGCAGCGGTATTTTCAAACCGTAACAGGCATTTATTGCCTTGATGCATTCGTTCGCAATCACTGCCTGCCCGAAGCTGGTCGGGTGAATTGCATCGTCTGAGTAGAAGTTTCCGTCCGGGAATGCAGGATCCACAAATACACCATCGTCCGTGGTATAGCCACCCGCATTGATCTTTTTGTAAAGCCTGTATAAGTCCAGCAGCGCAATATTGTTCTGATCCGCTATATAGTTGACATAGTATTCATTATACCAGTTAACCTGGCGGTAGCCTCGTGTTTCATCGCAGTTTTGGTCAATGGATAAAACTTCTCGCTCGCTCAGCACCTCTTGCTGAGAATTGCCTGAAAATAGTTTTTCAATCTTTTCACCCGGCAACAACACATCAGCAGCATTTGCCTCCCTGACAGGTCCACAGTCTGCTTTGACTGCCAGTTTACATTCTGGACACAGCTGCCGCAGTTTCTCCAATGTATAAAGTTTGAAATAGGGCAAGTCCATCACATCAGGAATGTTGACTAGAACTCCTCTGCTTCCCTTTTTGGCGGCATCCCTGACGTATGCAAATTCCGATTTTTCTCCACGTTCACCTTCCTCAGGCGCGGGTAGTTGAGCGGGATCGCCACCCACTAATGCGCTTCTCAGGTGACCGTCCATTCCCACATCAAAAACAAGAAAATCAGGCGTGGTTTGGGATCTTAAATAACTCAGGTAGTTAGTGTGACCGTTATTAGCTTCCGCATCCGGCAACAGTCTTTTAAAGAATGGAATAAAATCCTGCGATTCGGTACTTGGTAAGTTGAGCGATGCATAATAATCAAAATCTTTCCAGGCGCTTCGCGGATTGAAATAGGGTAGTGCCAGGTTATCAACACTTCCATTGTACTTGATCAAAGTACTGTCTTTCGAGTCCCGGATGTAGGCTAAGTGATTGGTGACCTGGCTATACCTGAATGTGGGGCCATTGTCCCGGATCAGCGTCTTGTACCCTGACCCATTGGAATGCGCAGTATCAAAGAGCGGCTGTTTCAGGCTGATGCCCATTTGGCTAGCCAGCAGATTGGGGTAGGCAGTCAGCTGTGCTTCCCGATACAATCCGCCATTCTGCACGCCAGCTGCCACGGAGCCACCTACAACCAGCATCCGGGTGGGAGTGGAAACTGCTGTGTCTGAAAATAATCGTTGCGAAACTTGGAAGGCTTTGCCAGAATAGCCATTTAATACGAGCAAATAGCAGAAAATGTTTGCTGACAGCCGGGAGAAGTACTGTTTCTTCATCATTGTGGTGTATAGAAAGAGGTGGTTACGATCGACTTATAATCGCCAAAACTGACACGTTTCAGGGTCAATTCCTTTGATAAATATCAAAATCGTTGTTGCTGCTTTTTTTGCTGCTTGTAATTGCTCCGCAGCCTGCTAAGATGCTCCTGAGAAATGCCGATGTATGAGGCAATATGACCCAGTTTCACACGGTTGAAAATATCAGGTAGCTGAACGAGCATGATCTGGTACCTTTCCTCTGCGCCGCAGGAAGCAAAGGTCTTAACCCGTTCATCAAGAAAAAGATAGCTTTTGGTAGTCAGTGCCAGAGGCAGCCGCAATACCACGGGATATTCTTCATACAGGGATTCTATCTTGCGGAGGGGCAAGCTATATACTTCGGAATTTTCCAGCAGCTCAATGTTGTAGGCAGTGGGCGTGCCGGACAACAGGCTGTCAACTGCGCTTACAACCTGATTTTCAAACACAAAACAGGCGGTAACATCTTTCCCATCCTTATAATAAAACACCCTAGCCAATCCTTTCTTAAGAAAGTATAGCTCCTTGCAAACTGCGCCACTTGAAATAAGCCGCACATTCTTCCTAAAACGCCTGTGTATTGTGAAATGATTTAGTCTTTCCTGTAATCCTTCCGGCAATTCAATATTCTCTTTAAGCAGATCGATGAAGGGATTCATGTGATGAAGTGTATGTTGTGTTACGCCACAAAGTTCAAAAAATCCCTGATTAACTGCTAAGCAGATTGTTGCCTTCCGAAACCGCATAAATGCGGCAGGTATTTCTATGTTAAAGGTAACTAATTCTAAATGAGCATTTTGTTCTCATTTTGCGTTTTTGATTTGTTAATATTCAATATAAGTACCTGCTCTTTTTTTGACATTTATCAAAAAATTTAAAGGCAGCATATACTTCGGCGAGGCTTTTAGTCTGTGTGTATACCGCTATTGTATATACGCAGAACTTAACTGAAAAAAAGATCAGGGGATACGGATAAAAAAAAGCGATCACATTCGGAAAGTGGCTGTATTGGTCCAACCAGTATCCAGGAACTTCCTCCCTTTCCTCCGTCCTCCCTTTCCTCCATCATTAAAACAACGCTGCCTGCACGAATGTAGCCTGGGTGAGGCCTTGGAGCGGGAAGCGCTCGACGATCTGGAATTTGTCTCCCTTAACAAGGGATCTTCGCAGCAGCTGCATTTCTGTTACCGGAAAACTGGCTGCGAACTTCTGATACTTCCATTCAAACCAGGCTTGTTCCAGCTGCTTATTGTTCATGTTCCGCGCGATTGTATAATGTGGGTCTGTGCAGTACTCGTGTTCGGCAGGTGACCATTGTTGAATGTGTTTGTCAATATCTGCTTTCAGTTTCTTTACTATTCCCAGAATATGGTGCGAAACCTTGTCTTCCACATCGATATACATCGTGCCGTGCTCATATTTGTTGAAGCCGCTCAGTTCCATTTCGAATGGATCAGTGGTCTGGGCAATTTTCCTGCAACCCTGGATCACGCGGTCCATTTTGCTTTGGTGAATGATGCATTGCATCAGTGCCAGATGCGGGGTAAGATTAGCTGCATAATAGCAGCCGTAGCGGCGTTCAAAAAACTGCTTTACACTTGCGATATGTGCTTTGGTAACCTCGTCGCAGGAAAAGATCAGCAGGTACTCCAGCATATGGTGCCGGATATTTGTTAGTGTACTCGGGTGATTATTGTTGATGTGAATACTTTTCATCTTACAGTTTGTTGAATGTCAGTGATTAGTAACATTACAAATGTAAGAATGTTGTAATAAGTATCAAAATTTTGATCTTATAAATATCATTATTGTCGTAAAAACGGCATTGCAGCTAAGTATACCGGGAATGCTGTGCTCCTCAGTAGCTTATGATAACAGTTGTATCAGAAAAGCAACGCAAACATCAGCATGCAACGGGACCTTCCTGTAAACGCAACATAACTTCATTTAAGGCTTTAATCGTCAGTGGTTTTACGATCAGATCATGTACGTCCCGCAGCGACCTTGCTCTTTCAAAGTCTTCCTCATCATTGGATGAGCTTACCAGGAATATGTTTACTTTTTTCGAAAGCGAAGGAAGCAGCTTGCCCACCGCATCAAGGAACTGCCAGCCGTCCAATACCGGCATATTTAGATCAAGGAGGATCAGATCCGGCAATTGGCTGGGATCGCTGAGGTTTTCAATAAAAGCATCAACGGCAACTTGCCCATTATCGAAGTAGAACGTCTGTTCTGCAATGCAGGCGCGATTGATAATGATTTTGATAGCGAACCTGTAAATCTCGTCGTCGTCAACTACCCATAACCGGTTAACCTTGTTCATTGAAAATCAATTTAAATGCTGTTCCTAATCCAGGCGTACTCTCCACCTCAATATGTCCTCCCTGAGACTCAATCTGCGTTTTGACCAGAAACAACCCGACGCCGTGTGCGTCTTTGTGATTGTGAAAAGTCTTGTAAAGGCCAAATATCTTCTTTCGATGAAGGTCCAGGTCGATCCCCAGTCCGTTGTCGCGGCATTCCAGTACAGTTTTCCCCTGCCGGTTCTTGTAAGATTTAAGAATAATCCGCAGTTGCTCCGAAGGATTTCTGTACTTCACTGTATTGGATACCAGATTGGTGACGATACTTTCGAGATATACCCTCGGGAAAAGCACAGTTTCTTCATCAAATTCGAGAAATACCTCTGCATTATTCATATTCAGGTCGGTGCCGAAGATGTTCAGTACTTTTTCTGTCACCACCCGAAAATCCAGCTGCTCGCTTTGAACAACATGGTCCTTGATCTTGATCGCCTTTGATAAATCCTCCAATGTCGCATTCAGTCCATTGGATACGTCTTTCATTTTATCAAAAAGCTGCGCATTATCTTCATCCAGCTTTTCCGGATCAATCAGCGTCGAAAGCAGCACCATGTTGCTGGCGTGATTGCGGATGTTGTGTGACAGGATATGCGTGAAATTTTTGAGCTGCTCATTGTTGCGCGTGGTCACTTCCAGTGATTTGCTAAGTGCCAGTTCTGCCTATTTGTAGCGGTCGATATTCATGAAAATGCCGCGCAGCTTGGTCACTTTTCCGTTGTCATCGTACAAAGGCCGCCCCGTCGATCTTACCCACACCGACTTTCCTGTCAATGTGGTCGCGATCAGTTCCTTGTCCCATTCCACACCGTCCGAAATCGCTTTATTTACCGCTTCATTCGCATCCGTACGAAAAGATTCCTGCACGTGACTGTACAGGCTGAGCTCATTAAGCGGGTAATCTTCCGGCAGTTCAAGGATGTCGTAAATCGTTTTTGACCACATCCGTTTTTTGGTCAGCAGGTCTGTTTCCCAGCCGCCCACTTCGCTGATCCTCCCTGCTTCGGAGAGCAGGAACTCACTGGCAGCGAGCTTTTCCTCTACAATCTTACGCTTTGCAATCTCCTGTTCATACTCCTCCACGGAACGCGCATTCAGCACGCGGGGAAGTGTTTTATACAGAGCATAAACCGTGATCACGGATACGATCGCCGTGGCCAGGCGCAACAGCGCACTAACCCGGTATATAGGCCACCAGAAAATCCAGGCGTCGACCAAATGCGTGAGACCGCAAAGCAGAATGAATGCAACAAACAATAAAAACACGCCGTGAAAGGGTATATCCTTTCTTTTTCGCAGCAGTGCAAGCAGCAGAATAGGAATGGCGAAGTATGCTGCCCAGATCATTACATCCGAAATGATGTATAACCAGCCGTGAAAGTCAGACCATTCTCCGCAATACCAGCGCGGCGGCCAGTCAGAAGTGTCAAATAAATGAGAAAAGAAGCTGGAAACCTGCTCTCTGATAGGCACTTCTGCTCTTTGGGCCGCAGTGTTGGTCCGGCATACTGTGATACCTGCTGTTTGATTGGCAAGTAGCTGAGCGCTATCAGGTTTCAAGATTAAATATAGAGGGTTGCGTTGGGAGCGTCAAGATAAAGCTTTGTTACCAAAGATCAATTTAGACTTTACGGTTTTTGTGAAATATTGTGTGCAGAGGCAGAATTATTTTGCAGAGTGATTTTGATAAGATCCTGATTCAGAGATATCAAAGGAGGTAACTTATCTGTAAAACTAGTTGTAATATTTAAGGCTGATAAACGTTCGGGTTTTGTAACCGCTTTACCAAACCTTCAACTTTAATGCTTACTGCCATGATGAAGAAATTGCTTCTGCTCAGCTTTTTTGTGCCTGTTTGTACTGAGTCAATCGCGCAAATCCCCGGTGTCCTGAGAATTCCCTATGGTCAGCCTGACATTCTGAGTGTAGTTCCCGACGCCCGGACCGGCGCGATGGGTTATGCCGGCGTCGCGTTGAGCCCCGATGCAAACGCCACCTACATTAATCCGGCCAAGCTTGCCAACGCAGAAAAGGACTTTGGCGCCTCTGCCTCTTTTTTTCGCTGGCTGCCGGAGCTCGTTGATGATTATTGGGTGGGCTATGCAAGTGCTTATAAGAAGTTAGGCGGAAAACAGGCCGTTTCCGCTTCGGTTCAATACTTCGATTACGAGACTTGGCTTATGAATGGAGACACGAAGCAAACGTCCGATATCGCTGTCAGTGCTTCCTATTCGCGGCAGCTCGGGAAAAACTTCTCCATGGGCGCTACACTGAAATACATCAGCTCCGATTTGGGGTATAGTAGCATTCGCGTCGGCACGATTAAAAAGGGGCAATCTGTTGCGGCAGATATCAGTGCATACTATCACAAGCAGGTGACCGGCGGCCAGGGAGGGGAGGATTTTAACTGGTCGCTTGGGGCAATCGCATCCAACCTGGGCAATAAGATCGATTTCGGATCAGGTGGCAAATACTTTCTTCCTGCCAAACTCCGCATTGGTGGCGGACTTTCCTATACCGTTACGGGCAAGCACCGGATCAATCTGGTAGCCGATTTAAGCAAACTGATGGTTCCTACACCGGCAGCAGGCCAGAGCGGACAGGATGGGGCGGTGTTAGCAAGTGCATTAAGGTCTTTCTCGGATGCGCCGGGCGGCTTCAAGGAAGAGTTCCAGGAGATTATGTTTTCTGTGGGTGCTGAATACTGGTATAAAAACGTAGTGGCGCTGCGCAGCGGCTACTATGGTGGAAGCCAGAAAAAAGCAGGTCAGCAGGTTATCACAGTTGGCGCAGGCGCACGCATTTTCCAAAACTTCAATGCCGATCTCGCCTACATTATTCCTGTAAAGGAAAGCAGCCGGCTGGCGGAAACATTCCGTACAACGGTTTCATTTTATATACCCGGGAAAAAAGGGTAGAGCTGCCTGAAAATCAGGCACCAGCTTTTCAGTTCAAAAGAATTATCGTGCAACTGGGAGCGCTTTTGTTGCAACCTGAAAAGTTCGCATTGTGGTGCCGGCAGACAGTTGCCAATTTACCGGGCCATGATAAGAATAATCCTGACTTTGCTGATTTTAAATCTTTCACTTACCGCCGTGCTGGGCCAGGCTGAATGGGTCCTGGCAGCCAGCCGCGGGGACGTGAGGATATACAGCCGCACGGTAGCTGGTTCCAGGATTAAAGTCCTTAGAGCAGCATGCACTATGCAGGCCACGACCGCCGAAGTGCTGAGTTTGCTGAAAGATATTCCCGCGACCGGCAAATGGATGTGCCACACCAAACGTTGCGAGCTGATCAGAAAGATCTCGGAAGATGAGCTTTATTACTATACCGAAGTAAGCCTCCCGTGGCCCCTCGATAACCGCGACTTTGTAAGCCACATGACCATCACGCGTGACCTTTCATCGCAGGTTGTTACTGTCAATTCCCCCGCCGTGCCCGGACACATTCCTGCAAAAAAGGGATTGGTAAGGATTACCCAATCCGAGAGCAAGTGGACGATTACGCCAGTCGGCAATGCAAAAGTGAAGCTCGAATACATGCTGCGGGTTGATCCGGGCGGTTTCATTCCTGCACATATTGTCAACTACTTTGCATTGCAGGCGCCTTTTGAAACATTTGATAAAATGAAAACCGAGCTGCTGTCCCGCCGCGCATTGAATGCGGCTGATAAGTAAGTCGCCAGCCTTCTTTCCTTTGGACTCTTAAATGTTGCAGCAAAGCCGGTTACAAGGCTGCGGGCACGCATTTTTGTGAATGAGGGGTGAAATGTAAAACGAACGATATGGGAAAAGGTAAAGACCTGTTTGGTTACTACAATGATCTTGCAAAGGAAAAAGGCCCCGGCAGCAAGGAAAGCGCCTACGCCGGTATTTTGTTCCAGGCGCTGCTGATGGTAGGAGAGCGGCGCACTTTCGAGCTGCTGGAGGAGGCAGACGAACAAGGCAAAAAGCTCAGACTTCAATATCCTCCCAATTCAAAAAAAGGTGACGCGCCTGTTGATATTATAATGGAATAAGGCTCGCTGGAATGGTTATTTAGGAATGTGGGTTTTCATCAGCAAAACTTGCAGCAAATCATGAAAACTACATTCTTATCACTGGCATTTTTCCTTCTGACAGCGTCAGGGGTAGCCTTTGGACAGTCTACAACCATTTCAACCAACCCCAAAACCAAGGCCGGGGGAGATACTTCTGACGTTTCCAACAGCACGCCGGGAACAGGCCGCAGCGCCACAACAGGGGATCGAAAAACGGCAAGTGGCACAGGTCACCAGAAATCTGACGGAGCTTCACAGCCAGGCAGGGCAACCGGCGCGGGCGACAGGTCTACGCCAGGCGGTGACGATGGAAATGGCGGTACTACCGGAAAGACCAAATTGCCAGGCAATCAAAGCCAGGGCACTAATAAAAAAGCAATTCAGGAAGGAAAAACAAGCATAGCGAAGGATAGGAAACCAAAATCCGAAGCCAAAAAGGATTGATAACAAGCATTTTAGAACCAAAAACCCTGTTTTAAGCAGGGTTTTTTTATTTCCCTCCCACAACCGCCATTACCAGGGTAGCTGCATTGGTGGCAGCGATATCATAAAAGTTACCCATATCATCTTTCGCATTTTCGTTGGCATTGTCGCTCATACTTCTGATGATTAAAAACGGAACGCTTTGCTGATAGCAGGTTTGTGCCACAGCCGCGCCTTCCATTTCAGTAGCTGCAGCTTTCAGATCTTTCAGCAGCCGGTCTGTTATTTTTTTGGAAGAAACAAAAACATCACCTGTGACGATTACGCCCTGTTTTACCGCGGGCATCCTGCTGCCAGATTTTCGCTGGATCTGCTGAAAAGTTAATCCTTTAGATACTTCCGTTGCTTTTGCAATCAGTGCCGGGTCGCATTTGAAAGTAACGGGGTTGGCCAGGTTCGTGAGCGGGTTTTTGGTAGCCCAATATTCCATTGCATCATCTTTCACTGCGCCGAAATCATGGTAGGTAATGTCCGTACCGATCACAATGTCGCCTAGCCTGAGCGCGGGATCCACGGCACCTGCGATTCCGGAGAATATCAGTTGTTTCGGGTTAAAATGTTCAAGCATTAACGTGGTTGTGATTGCCGCATTTACTTTTCCTACGCCGGTTTGCGCAAGTACCACATTCTTCCCGCGCAGCTGCCCCGTAATGAACCTCGCCGACCGGATCACGGTATCTTTTGCATTCACCAGATTGGCCCGTAAATGTACCAGCTCAGGCGGGAAAGCACCCAGTATCCCGATCGTTTCCTGGGCATTGACATCAATTTGAAACAAACAAAAAACAAAAAGCAGCAAAGATTTTTTCATGAAAACAATTAGAATATTAATGCAAGAATCGCGAATAAGTCTATGATAATGAGTGCCAGACTGATCTCTCTCGCGCGGCCCGTCGCGATATGTAATGCTGTCCAGCTCAGAAAGCCCCAGATAATCCCCTGCGTAATGGAGTAGGTAAACGGAATAAGTACCATCGCAAGGAAAGCCGGGAACGCTTCGTGCAACTGGGTCCAGTTGATCTTTACAACCGGCTTCATCATAAATACACCCACCAGTACCAGCGCCGGTGCAGTAGCTATCGCAGGTACCGCGCTCAATAATGGGGACAGGAACAGGAATGGCAGGAAAAGCAATGCGCCCGCAATTGCGGTAAGTCCCGTTTTGCCGCCCTGCTCAATGCCCACCGCTGACTCAATGTAGGCAGTACCGGGACTGCTGCCGGTAAGTCCGGCGAGGGTTGTTGAAAAAGCGTCCACAATCAACGAGCGGCGGATATTGCGCGGCTCGCCATTTTCGTCGAGCAGCACAGAAGCTTCTGCCAGTCCCACGAATGTGGAAAGGCTGTCGAACATATCTGTGAAAACAAATGCAAGGATCACAGGCGCCAGGCTCCATTTGAGCGAATTAACCAGGTCCAGACGGAAAAGCAGGCTGAAATCCGGTGGTGACACAATGCCGGAAATGGTAACAAGCGGCTCAGTTCCGCCCCACCAGCGCCCGATAGGCCAGGCCAGCAGACTGGTGAGCACAATACCTATCAGGATACCGCCTTTTACATTCCGTATCAGCAGGATCACGGTGATCAGCAAGCCTGCTATGAAAGTGAGCGTGGATGCATTCAGGTTTCCGATACTGATCATCGTGGCCGGGTTAGGGACAATAAATTTGGCATTGGCAAACCCGATCAAAGTAATAAACAACCCGATCCCTGAGGCAATTGCATAACGCAGCGGCTTGGGAATTGCTTTCACGATGTAGGAGCGGATGTTAAATACGGAAAGCAGCAGAAAGAAAATCCCTGACCAGAACACCGTACCCAATGCAACTTCCCAGGACAACTTGTAGGTAAATACCGCCGTGAATGTAAAAAATGCATTCAAGCCCATTCCGGGTGCAACCAGGATCGGATTGTTGGCATAAAGCCCCATCATGAAGCTGCTGAAAAAGGCGACAAGAATTGTAGCAGTGAGCACCGCCGAAAATGGCATTCCGGTCTGGCTGAGTATGGAAGGATTGACAACAATGATATAGGCAGTAGCCAGAAAAGAGGATACGCCGGCCAGTATCTCGGTCGAGAAGGAAGTTTGTTC
>NZ_JBHYGF010000054.1:4672-12932 GCF_051859145.1 Dyadobacter sp. | reverse complement strand
TTGAAATTTATCAATGGAAAATGGGAAAGTACCGAAAGCAAAAAGCCCATTCCCAGGCATAATGCAATTGCTTTTCCCCTCGGGCAGCTCGGCGACCGCGAGTTGATTTTTATGGGTTTCGGATATCTTGACGATGATAAGCTGCCCACCAAGAAAGCGTACCTCAATGACTTCTGGTGGACCATGAGCTTCTACTACATTGGTCAGCATTCAGGGGTGGTTTTTCCGCTCTATGAAGGAATTGATAAAGACATTAAATACTTTTTGACTTTTGACAAAGCATACCTCCTGAAAGAAAACGATAACGGAAGTATGTGGTCGCTGGATATTACCTGGGACCAGGCACAGCTCGCGCCGCTTCCTGAGAAAACAGGCCGCATTGCTGCATTTACTGTTGGTGGCACAGGCTATGTTGTCAACCAGCTTCCCGGGGCAGTTCCGCATTTGTTTGCTTATGATCCTACCAAAGATAAATGGACAAGAAAAGCCGACTTTCCGGGTAAGCTGCGCAGTGAGGCGACAGGATTTGCAGTCAAAAACAAAGGTTATTTCGGCCTCGGGGTAGATGCCGAAGGAAACGGGCTGCGGGATATCTGGGAATATGATGCTGCCGCGAATACCTGGCGGTACCATTCCGAGTACCCGGGGCAGGGGAGCCGATTGTCGGTTTCCGTGTCGGCAGCTAACAAAGCGTACCTGGGCTGGGGTTACGAAAACAGGCAACTGGAAGGTTCAGGGTCAAAAGAAATCATTGGGTGCACAGACTTTTGGGAATTCAATCCTTAATAAAAATGTCAGCTATACTCCGGTCCGCCAGGACGGTACTTCCTTTCCTGTTATTTCTGATCTGCTTCGGCTGTGTGGATGAAGTGCAGCTTCCAGCACGTTCAGTCGAGTCGCGGCTGGTGGTGGAGGGTCTGGTCACGAATGAAAAACCGCCTTATACCGTCAAGCTTACATTCACAGGCGAGTATAATTCACTGATTTACGGTCAGGCTGAAATTCCTGTTAATGGCGCGGATGTGAGCATTACCGAAATTGGCGGGCGCACTGTGAAGCTGGTCCAAGATGCACTTACCCCGGCTTATTACTGGATGTACGATTCCACATTTACAGGTAAGACAGGCAAAAGCTATCAGTTGAAAATCACACTGCCTGGCGGCGCAACCTACATTTCAGAACCGGAACTGTTAAATCCCGTCGCCGAAATTGACCGCATTTACGCAGAGTACCGGCAGCGTGATGATGCAAAGATCGACGAGCCTGATCACTATGAAATATTATTGGATACCAAAGATCCCGCGACGCAGGGTAACTATTACCGCTGGTCGGGCTATGGTTACGTGCCGCGCCTGTCTACCGGCGAGCCGATCGGAATGGGCTATTGCTGCAAATGGTGCTGGGTACCCGTTTATGGGTCAAGAAGTGATGTACTTTCGGATGTGCTGGTGAATGGAAACAGCATCAGCCGGCGCCACATTATGGCGTCACCCGTATATTACGCAGGCCGGCATTACCTGGAAGTGCGCCAATATTCCCTTACCAAACCGGCTTATCAGTTTTGGGTAAAATTTGAAGAGCAGCGTAAGCGAAACGGTTCGCTGTTTGATCCGCTGCCCGCTTCAATTGAGGGAAATGTGCACCGCGAAGACGATCCGAATGTGCTTGCGCTGGGTTACTTCGGCTCTTCCGCGGTCAGCAAGCGAAGACTTACCATCCCCGGGGATACATTGAATGCGGCCCGGCTGGAAATCAAGTACGGAGATGTTTTTGTCAAAGACGGCAACTGTCAGCTCATTTATAGTCAGGGGCAACTTAATCCTCCCGCAAATTGGTAATGAAAACGCGCCGCAAGCTTTTGACCCGAAATAACCTGCGACTGCTGCTTTTCGCAGCGGTATTGTTCCTGTTACCCAAACTGGCTTATTCGCAGGCAGACTGGACGCTCAAAGGTACCGTGCTCGATGCGGTTTCCGGGAAAGCGGTGGTGAATGCGTCGGTGGTGTCGCGGGTTTCAAAAGCCGCATCGCTCACGGATAGTTTGGGTAAATTCAGCATTCGCCTGAGAGCTGGCTCTCAGCCGGTAACATTTTCTTCTGTCGGGTATTTTTCAAAAAGCGTTACCATCAATTACCAGGAGGTACTTTCAGGAATGGATATAAAGCTCGCGCCTGAAACGCGGGACTTAATGGAGCTGGTCGTAAAGGAGAAAGCGCCCGATGAGAATGTGCGGTCGAGCCAGATGAGTGTGGCCAGACTGGATATCAAAAACCTGAAAAACATCCCCGTCGTGTTCGGCGAGGTAGATATTATTAAGGCACTTACATTGCAGCCGGGTGTGAATACAGTAGGCGAGGGTACCGCAGGGTTTAACGTACGCGGCGGCCGCACAGACCAGAATCTCGTACTCCTCGACGGAGCTCCCTTGTTCAACACTTCCCATTTACTCGGTTTTTTGAGTAATGTAAATGCCGACGCGATCCGCGATGTAACGTTGTATAAAGGCGATATTCCGGCGGGTTACGGCGGCCGGCTTTCATCTTTACTAACAATCAACACCCGCACCGGCAACAAGGAGCGCGTAAATGTATCGGCCGGGGTAGGTTTAATGACAGCGAGTATCATGGCCGACGGGCCTCTGACGAAGAATAAACGGCTTACTTTTCTGGCGGCAGGCAGAGTGGCTTATCCCAATTTGCTGATCAAACGTTTTCCAGCACCAACAAACCAGAACAAAGCATTCTTTTTTGACCTCAATGGAAAGCTTTCCTACGAAATATCCGAAAATAGTGTGATCTCAGCTTCGGGTTATTACAGTCAGGATGCATTCAAATTTCCGGAGGATACACTTTACGGCTGGCGGTCAACCACGGCTACATTGAACTGGAACAGGCAGATTAATAAAGTATTGTCCATTCAGTTGGGCGCTAACCTTAGTCACTACACATTCAACCTGAACGGGATTTCGCCCACGATAGAATATCAGTTTCAGTCGGGTATCCGGCAGCACAATGCGCATTTACATTTGCTTTGGGCACCTCAGCCGCGGCATAAGTTTGAAGCCGGCGTTGATTTTACACAATACCGGCTCTCTCCCGGTAATCTATCACCGGAAAAAAACTCCAATATCACCCACATTGACATGGAGAAGGAGCAAGCCTTGGAAAGTGCATTCTTTGTATCAGATGAATGGAACCCGGTTCCGTGGTTGTCTGTGAATGCCGGCCTGCGGTATGTTGCATTCAGGAATGTAGGCGCGGGAACTGTGTATCAATACGAAAATGGCATTCCGCGCACGCCGGAGTCGGTTCGTGATACGCTCGTTTTTGGTAATGGAAAAAAGATTACCGGATTTGGCGGATTTGAACCGAGGTTATCTGTGAGGATTAATACCGGCGGTACCAGTTCCCTCAAAATGAGCTATACCAAAACGCGGCAGTATTTGCATCTGATTTCCAATACAACCGCCATTTCTCCCGTAGATTTCTGGAAAATGGCCGATGATTTCGTTCCGCCGCAAACTGCCACGCAGATCGCGCTCGGCTATTTCAGGAATTTCAATGAGAATGCATTTGAAACATCCATTGAGGTTTATCAAAAGCATTTAAATAACCTTGTCGAGTACAAAAACGGCGCTACTTTACTGTTGAACCCGGCATTAGAAACCGACCTGGTACCCGCAGAAGGAAAAGCTTACGGCGTGGAAGTGAGTGTGCAAAAATCAAAAGGTGTGGTCACCGGGTTGCTCTCTTATACTTACAGCCGCACTTTCGCCCGCGTTCAATCGGCATTCCCGTCGGAGCAGATCAACAAGGGAGACTGGTACCCCGCTACGGTCGATCGTCCGCACAGCATTACGGTTTCGACCCAGTGGAAATGGAAAAAGAACTGGACTTTCGGTACCAATTTTGTTTACATGACCGGTCGGCCGATCACCTTTCCAGATGGTACTTACAGGGTCAATGATGTGGTTGTACAGGATTACTCCGCAAGGAACCTCGACCGCGTGCCCGATTACCATCGAGCGGATATTTCTTTTACCAAAGACACCCGCACCACTACTGACCAGCGCCGTTATTCACTCTGGTCTTTCTCAATCTACAATGTATATGCAAGAAGGAACCCATATTCAATCTACTTCAAACAAATAGGCTCCCGGCTCGTAAGTTACCGCCTCTCTGTTTTCGGCACGATCATTCCTTCTGTTAACTGGAAGTATTTTTTTTGATTTTGCGAGTCACAGCATTGCAGTACTAGCCTGCACAGTTTTGCGTTATGTTTTGGCTTTGAAAATCTTTCTTATGCCACGACTGCTTACCCTTCTCATCTTAGTATCCTTGAAATGCAGCTCACAACCTTACTATACAAGAATTCGGGCTAATGTAGGTGCAGAAATCGCCGGACTTGCTCCGCAGTTCGCTGTAATGGCAGAAGCCATTACTGCTTATAAGCCTCGTTCCTTCGCAGGGATACAGGCTGGTTTGGGCTGGCTTGAAAGAAGCGGATTCAAAAGTCCTTCATTATCGGCAGCAGGCACCTATAACTTTTTACTAAATCCATATCGCAGGAAATCCTGCTATCCGCATCCGGGAAACAAGTCCATTGAAGCTTATCTTGAATGCGGTTTGGGCGCGTTTTTTATCGATCCATACGATAAGAATTTAAATACAGTTGCCAAGGTAAAGCACCGTTTTGCTACGCCGGTAGCCCTGGCCGGGGCGCGTTTTCATTTTGTTAGTCCAAAGTGGATATATGTTTTGAAACTCAGATTAACTCCAGCAATTTTAAAAAGCCGGTTTGATCCGGTTGCAGGTGTCTGTGTTGGACTAGGCTGGCGCTGATGCTACAAACTCTCTGTCCTGCCTCCATCAACCGGCAAATTCACTCCATTAATGCTGGCAGCGGCGGGGCTGCATAGGAATGCTACTGCGGCGGCAGTTTCCTCTGCTTTGGTAAAGCGCCTGATCGGGATACTGGCTGCGAGCTCGCGACCGACCTCTTTGGCAGTTTTATTCTGAGCTTCGGCGCGCATTTCCAGAACAGAATAGAGCCGGGCTGTTTCGGTATAGCCAGGAAGTACATTGTTTACGGTAATGCCAAACTGCGCGATTTCCAGCGACAATGTTTTGGCCCAACTCGCCACAGCGCCCCGGATCGTATTGGAAACACCCAGGCCGGCAATCGGCTGCTTAACGGAAGTGCTGATAATATTGACAATGCGGCCAAATCCTTCTTTCTTCATGGAAGGCAGAACAGATTGTACCAAAAACTGATTGTTGATCAAATGCATTTGAAACGTTTTGAGAAATTGCTCGCTCTCCGCTTCGATAATCGGCCCGCCGGAAGGTCCGCCTGTATTATTGATCAGGATATGAACCTCAGGACAAAGGCGCAGATAATTTTCGATTGCTTCTTTCACGTTTTCAGTGTCGGAAAAATCTGCTACCACGTAGCGATGAAGTTGTCCCGCAGAAGTATCGAGGGTATCTACCGCATTGCGCAGTTTTTCTTCATTTCGGGCTACCAGCGTCACATTTGCGCCTAATAATGCCAGCTCAACTGCCGAAGCAAGTCCGATTCCTTGTGTTGCGCCGCACACGATCGCTGTTTTTCCGTTCAGGTCCAGGTTCATATTTTCTGTTTTTTTAAATGCGGTAATAAGTTAAATCCCTGCCTCGATTTTCATTCCTTTCACTTCAAACTTCGCACATTTTTAGGCTATCTTTGCGGTTTATTTTCAGTCAGAGCATCTTACAGTTAACATTTTACAATGTCTAAAAAAATCCAATCCGCACTTATTTCTGTGTATTATAAGGACGGACTTGAACCTTTGGTTCGCCTCTTGCACAGCAATGGTGTAAAATTGTACTCAACCGGCGGCACGCAGACTTTTATCGAAAACCTGAGCATTCCCGTGACAGCAGCGGAGGAACTGACAGGTTATCCTTCCATTTTCGGCGGTCGTGTCAAAACTTTGCACCCGGCTATTATGGGCGGTATTTTGTACCGTCGCGACGACGAAGGTGATGTGGCTCAGGCGGCTCAGTACAACATTCCTGCCATTGATATGGTGGTGGTAGATTTGTACCCGTTTGAAGAAACAGTGGCTTCCGGTGCGGGTGAAGAGGATATCATTGAGAAAATAGACATTGGCGGTATATCCCTGATCAGGGCAACCGCGAAGAACTTCAAGGATACATTAATCGTGTCTTCCCGCTCGCAGTATGCAGAAGTGGTAGAACTTTTGACTGCCAAAGCAGGTACTACCGATCTGGAAGACCGCCGCTATTACGCAGGTCAGGCTTTTGGTGTTTCCTCCCATTACGATGGAGCGATCAACCGCTTTTTTACCGCGGGTAAAGAGAAAACAGACAAAGACCTTTTTGATTTTACCAGCCTGCAATCTCAAACTTTACGTTACGGTGAAAACCCGCATCAGAATGCAACTTACTACGGCGACCTGGAAGGGATTTTCGACAAACTGCACGGTAAAGAGCTTTCCTATAACAACCTGGTTGACGTAGATGCCTGTGTGAACCTGATTGATGAATTTGAAGGTGCAGCCCCGACTTTCGCGATTATCAAACATACCAATGCGTGCGGAATTGCTACGGCGCCTACTGCAAAGCAAGCTTATGACAATGCGCTCGCATGCGACCCGGTGTCTGCATTTGGGGGAGTTGTTATTACAAATGCAAAAGTGGACCTGGCCACTGCCGAAGAGCTGAACAAGCTATTCATGGAAATCCTGATTGCGCCGGAATATGACGAAGATGCGCTTCAACTTTTGAAGTCCAAGAAAAACAGGATTTTGTTGAAGAGAAATGCGGTGGACCTGCCGCAGATCATGTTCAAAACTATTCTGAACGGCGTTTTGGTGCAGGATAAAGATTTGTCAACCGAAGTAGCTTCTCAATACACAACTGTAACCGAGAAAGCGCCAACCGAGCAGGAACTGACTGCATTGGAATTCGCATTGAAGGTTTGCAAGCATACCAAATCCAACACGATTGTACTGGCGAAAGAAAACCAGCTGCTCGCCAGCGGAACGGGACAAACTTCCCGCGTGGACGCATTGCGTCAGGCGATCGAGAAAGCGAATGCATTCGGATTTGACTTGAATGGCGCGGTAATGGCGTCAGATGCATTTTTCCCATTTGCAGACTGCGTCGAAATCGCGCATAAAGCAGGTATCACCGCAGTAGTACAGCCAGGCGGCTCCATCCGCGACAAAGATTCAGTTGAATACTGCAACGCGAACGGTGTAGCCATGGTAACCACCGGCGTGCGCCACTTTAAACATTAATTATAGTAGAGCGTAAGCTTTGCTACGCTAACCTAGGCTTTGTCATGCTGAGCGCAGTCGAAGCACTGTACTTGCGAGTAGCGTGCTTCGACTGCGCTCAGCATGACAAACAATAAAAGCTGGTAGGGCAAGCTCTGCAAGCCAACAATACCGTAACACTTCTAGTGTAAAAAAGCATTTCTTTGAAAGATAACCCGGTACCAGCGCGCGCATTACGAATTGTTAAGGTGATCGTCGCGCTGGTATTTATCATTCCGGCAAGCTTATTCTTTCTTTATCCCCAGGTTTTTCATTGTGAACTGATCGCACTTTCAGGTTTTCGGGAAAGCGGAGCAGTTTATTTCAGCCCCGAAATCAAACCTGCATCTTACAAAAAGCTTAAACGGATTGTCAGCCTGGCAGAAATGCGGGTTGATTCATTTTACACCGGCAAAAAATCTTTCCCTAAAATCATCATCTGCAGCAACCCGCAGCAGTACCAGCGTTACTGCAGCAGCACAGAAGGCGCGGGCTGCAGCGTCGGTACTCCCTGGGGTACCAGTTATGTGGTACTCAACGAACAAGGCGCAAATCTGGACGTGATTGCCCACGAAATGGGGCACATTGAACTATTGAAAAGAATTGGCTGGTGGAAAGTGACCTCAGAAATCCCGCAATGGTTTAATGAGGGGCTGGCCCTGATGCTCGACAGAAGGTTCGTCAACAACCCCGATCCCGCCGGCCGCTACCTGGAATATATGGACGAGTGGATGTACTACACCGGCGGCGGACAGCAGATCCTGGAACTGGATCAGATTGCTACGATCAAAGACTTCTTCAATGGCGGACAAAAACACGTGATGCTCGCCTATATGTCTGCCGGAATGGAGGTATCCTACTGGCTTGCGCTGAGCGGCGACAAAGGTTTGCAAAATTTTGTGCAGAACCAGAATGCCGGAGAGTCGTTTAAAGAGG
>NZ_JBHYGF010000054.1:0-4662 GCF_051859145.1 Dyadobacter sp. | reverse complement strand
AGCAGGCGCGGCTAAAAGAATATTATAGGAAGTTACCCTCGAATCCACTGAGATATTCAGATCAGGAGAAAATATCAGAGTAATATTTTGTTGAAAAAAGCTTGTATTCATATTGTAAGGCACATTTTTTATAGCCTCGCGGCGATCTTTCGCTACTTAGGTTTTGTACAATTTTCCGAAAATAATGTACCTTTCGTTTTAAACTGACAAACCTCATCATTCATCCTTTTTATACTTTGCAATGCAGGAATTACAGACCCTAGATTACATCGTTTTCTTCTTTTATTTCATAGTTGTCTCCGGTTACGGTTATTGGATTTATCAGCGGAAAAGGTCAAAAACAGAGTCCACCAAGGATTTCTTTCTGGCCGAAGGGTCGCTTACCTGGTGGGCAATCGGTGCGTCGCTGATTGCATCGAACATTTCAGCCGAACAATTCATTGGAATGTCCGGAAACGGGTTTTCAATGGGACTCGGGATTTCTACTTACGAATGGATGGCAGCAGCAACTTTAATTATAGTCGCTGTTTTTTTTATGCCCATTTATTTAAAGAACAAAATTTACACAATGCCGCAGTTTCTCAACGAGCGGTACAACCCGACTGTAAGTTTAATCATGGCCGTTTTCTGGCTGGCATTGTATATCCTGGTTAACCTTACTTCCATTCTGTACCTCGGTGCGCTGGCTGTTTCGGGTATTTCCGGTCTGGATTTCCAGTTTTGTATGATCGCACTCGCTGTTTTCGCAATTATTATTACAATCGGCGGGATGAAGGTGATTGGTTTTACAGATGTAATTCAGGTGTTCTTCCTGGTAATCGGCGGTTTAGCTACTACTTATCTGGCTGTCAACCTGGTTTCAAGCAATGAAGGAATGGAGGGAATTGCGGCTGGTTTCAAATTAATGCGTGAAAATCACGACGATCATTTTCACATGATTTTCCCGAAAAGCAGTCCTTTTTACATGCAGCTACCCGGCTTGACTGTACTACTCGGCGGTATGTGGATTGTGAACCTGAATTACTGGGGCTGTAATCAATACATTACGCAACGCGCATTGGGAGCTGACCTGAAAACAGCGCGGAATGGTATCCTTTTCGCCGCATTTCTGAAATTGTTAATGCCGGTGATCGTGGTTCTGCCAGGTATCGCCGCTTATTCATTGTACAGCCGCGGCATGTTTCAGGCCGAAATGTTGGGCGATGATGGCGTGATCAATGCAGATAAAGCCTATCCCGTACTATTGAACCTGCTGCCTGCCGGTTTGAAAGGACTTTCATTTGCAGCACTTACTGCTGCGGTAGTAGCTTCACTGGCTGGAAAAGCAAACAGTATTTCGACAATTTTTACACTCGATATTTTCAAAAACTACATTGGTAAAAATGCCTCGGAGAAAACGCTGGTTCGTATTGGCCGGATCGTCGTGGTAGTGGCAATGCTGCTGGCAATTGTTGTTTCTCCTTACATGGGCATCGATAAAAAGGGCGGTTTTCAGTTTATTCAGGAAATGACGGGGCTGCTTTCGCCGGGTATTTTTGCATCCTTTATTATGGGCTTCTTCTGGAAGCGTACCAACTCTGCGGGCGCATTGTTCGCGATTGTGGGTGGATTCCTGATTGCGCTTGCGATGCACAACAACTACTTCCCATTCGCCGACTGGACGCAGGTTCCGTTCCTTGACCGTATGGGAATCGTGTTCCTGATCTGTGTTGTGGTAATGGTAATATTAGGACTGGTTATGCCCAACGAGAAAAAAGGATTGGAAATCGATTCGTCGATGTTCATCCCGCACCGCAGCTTTGTCATTGGCGCTGTAATCGTAATCGGGATGATCACTTTCCTTTATGCGCATTTCTGGTAAGATCAGCTATTCAACAAAAAAAGGCTTGGGTGACCAAGCCTTTTTTTGTTGTAATGCAAACAGGATTAAGCTTCCTGCTCTTCAATAATCGTAATCTTCTGGATCTTGTCGCCCTGACGGATCAGGTCAACTGTTTCAACACCTTCCACCACTTTGCCGAAGCAGGTATGGTTACCGTCCAGATGCGCCGTGTTCTTGCGGCTGTGGCAGATGAAGAACTGAGAGCCTCCGGTATCACGGCCAGCGTGCGCCATTGAAAGTACGCCACGATCGTGGTACTGATTACCGCCATTCAGTTCACATTTGATTTTATAGCCAGGACCTCCGCGGCCTGTGCCTGTAGGGTCACCACCCTGGATCATGAAATCCGGGATTACACGGTGGAAGATCAATCCGTCATAAAAACCTTTTTTAGAAAGGTCAACAAAGTTTTTCACTGTTCCCGGTGCATCCTCATCGTAAAATTCGATCAGCATGGTGCCTTTGTCAGTGACCATTTCAGCTTTTGTCATGTTAAAGAGCGTAATAATTGATAAAAGTCTTTTGCTTTCACGCAGCATTTCGCTGCTGCTATAAAACACAAAGAAAAGGAGAATGAGTCCTTTTCCTTGCATTATTATCATAAATAAAGTTGCGGCTCAGGAGTCGGCAGCAGCCTTAGCCAGCTCTGTTCCGGCCTTTTTCTGTTCCAGTTTGAAGTCTGTCAGGCGGGTGAGCACATCTCCGCTTCCCCATTCGCGGCTTCTTTCCGGATTGGAAAACCATTCTTTAACCGCCAGTATCTTGTAAATGTACCGTGCAGTTTCAGAGTTTAAGCGCAACTTGAAGAAATCATCTTTATTCTGGGAATCCATTCTGTTCTGGATATGCGTCGGCCCTGCATTGTATGCAGCTGCTACTAGTGTCCAGGAACCCAGCTGGCGATGCAGCTCGCGCAGGTATTTGCCTGCAGCATGTGTCGATTTAACGAGGTGGTTGCGATCGTCTCTGTGTTTATTCACTACCAGTCCAAGGTATTTGGCCGTTGAGGGCATCAACTGCCAATAGCCTGCCGCGCCCCGGTGGGAAGTAACCTGGTTACTCATGGCGCTCTCTATAAGAGGCAGATATTGAAAATCGGCTGGTACTCCGTACTTTTTAAGAATAGGCTCAATAATGCTCATTCTTTTTTGGGTCTTTGTCATCAGCTTACGAAAGGCGGGATTGTCGTAATTTCTGATCATGTTTTGATATCGCTCGGCGATTCGAAGCTCTGATAATGGAACGGCTTCGCCACAGAAGTCAATAGCAAGAAGATCTGAATCTATAATAGTTGTTTCTTTCAGCTCCTTCTTTTCCACCTCCACCTCGCTCACGGGTTCATTGCCCAGTATTGCGATTGAGAAGGCCATAAAGATAAGTTTAATCATGCATTTTCATTTTTGTGAAACATATTACAAGGCCATAAGCCGGGGTGCAAAGATAACGGTTTTAGAATAATAAATATTTCAAAACTGATTAAATGATTGATTTACAGCAATTTTGCTTATTGCTAAATAGCATTAAACCAATACTTTCGAATTTGGCATACTCATCAGATTCTGTTTGAAATTGCTGATTAACCCGCTTCTACTGCAATTTTCGTTGGTAAATGCCCGGGTTCGCAAAACGTAAATTTCTATGCCAGATATAATTTTTGTAAGAAGAAGAAAATTGTAATGGACTTATATATACTGTAAATCAGTTACTTGTCTAATATTTATGATTTAACACATTGGTATTTTGCTGCTAAGTCGACTGATTTCTGGACAATTTGTACACAATTTGTACGGGTTGCAGCAGTTTAAAAATTGTATTTTCGATCTTCGCATACCTTCATTTTTCAAGAAATGGTAACAGTCAACGAGGCCAAACAACTCATTATTGCAAACGCGGCATTGTTGCCCGCAGTACCCCGGAAGCTCAGCGAATCGACAGGCTATGTATTGGCCGAAAACATCATAGCGCCACTTTCCCTGCCATCTTTCACGCAATCTTCCATGGACGGGTACGCCATTCTGCATTCGGATATTACTTCGTCGCAAACAATTCTGAAAGTGGCAGGTGAGTCAAAAGCAGGTCAGTCGAACCTTGAAAAGCTTCAACCCGGCACAGCAATGCGGATTTTCACAGGCGCGCAAGTGCCCGAAGGTGCCAGCGCGGTTGTAATGCAGGAGCATACAAAGCTGGAAAATGGGGAGGTACTGATCAACGAATTTCCTGTCCCGGAAGGAAAGAATGTGCGTAAGGTAGGACAGCAGATTATGGCCGGATCAGTGGCACTAACTGCCGGTACTTATCTTTCGCCCGGTGGTATTGGTTTTCTACAAGGTTTTAGTATTCAAGAAATTGCTGTCTATCCCAAACCCAAAGTAGGATTTCTGATCACGGGAGACGAGCTGCTGCAGCCCGGCAGCAAAATGGAACCGGGAAAGATATTTGAGTCAAATTCGGGAATGATTGCGGCTGCTTTGGAGCAGGAGGGTCTCGGGGAGGTTGAAATCCGTTACGCCGCTGACAACCTCGACGCGACGATTGCGGAGTTACAGATACTTGTGGAAAAAAACGACATAGTGCTGGCATCCGGAGGGATATCTGTCGGTGATTATGACTTTGTTGGCAGAGCAATGGAGGCAGTCGGCGCGGAGACAGTCTTTTATAAAGTGCGACAGAAACCCGGGAAACCAATGTTGTTTGCTAAAAAGGAACAAAAGCTATTTTTCGCCCTGCCGGGGAATCCTGCATCCTCCCTCGTTTGTTACTATGAATATGTATTGCCGGCG
>NZ_JBHYGF010000053.1:0-13048 GCF_051859145.1 Dyadobacter sp. | reverse complement strand
ATCTTCTTTCTTATCTCTTCTACTTCCAATATGACATGAAATTCAATGACCGAATGTTCTAATGATCGAATGTCCGAATAAAAACTATTCAATCATTCAGTCATTCACTCATTCAAAATTGATAAACTCAAAGAGCTTGTTGGTGGCTATTGGCATGGACGGTGCGACGATTCGCCGAGGCGCGAAGCCTTCACCTCCTTCCCATAGCGAACAAATAAACCAACTACAATCTTGTTGGTGGCTATTGGCCTGGTGTTCACCTCTTCCCATCCCGAACAGAGAAGTTAAGCCCAGGTCCGCCGATGATACTTGGATCAAACCTGGTAAAGTAGGTAGCCGCCACAATACTATTACAAAAAAAGCCTTGCAGATATGTAAGGCTTTTTTTATTGGTGAGAATTCACCTCTTCCCACTTGCCCGTAATCCCAGCCCGGGATGAAACCAAAAACTTGTGGAGCGTATAGGATTTATCTAGGTTTGTGTTAATGAAACCAGTTTGTTTTGGAGAGTTTCCTGCCTATCATTCAGATTCTATTACCAGAGTTCATCCTCGAAAATTTTAAGTTACCTTTATCGACCGGCAAGACAGCGCCTATTGTTTCATGAAAACATCGGCTCTCATTTATCAATTGATGAGACAGCCTTTCTCATGGCGAATTGTACACTATTCTTGCCAATAAATCTGCTAAAGGTAGCCGTGGGCTGCATTGTAGCAATAGTGGCTGGAACTAAGGCAGAAGCAGTGATTGAAGTACTTTGCAAAATCCCGAAACCGCTGCGGAAGAAAGTGACCGAAATAGCTCTGGACATGGCAGGCAGCATGAGCGGTACGCCGCCGCGGCATGATCACCAAGTGATGTTTCCTCGGGCTGTGCGGGTTACTGACCGTTTTCATGTGCAAAGGTTAGCGATTGAAGCCTTGCAAGAAATCCGCATCAAATATCGCTGGGCAGCATTGGATCTGGAAAACGATGCCATCGAGCAGACAAAGGCTTCTCAGGCAGAATATCAGCCAGAAATGTTGCCTAATGGTGATATCATAAAACAACTACTTGCACGGGCCAGATATGCATTGTATAAAGAACCCAACACCTGGACCGGTAGCCAGAAGGAAAGGGCACAACTTCTCTTTAAACGCTTTCTTGACCTTAAACGCGCATACGAACTGTCGCTAGAACTAAGCAACATCTTCACAAACACGACCGAAAAGATTTACGCACTCACCAGGCTTGCTAAATGGCATGAAAAGTCAGGCAATCCGGCTTCAAATCATTCAACACTGTCGCCCGTTCGATCGAGAACCACTATAAATCCATCGTTAACTATTTTGACAACCGAAACACGAATTCCTCAGCCGAACCTTTTAACGCTAAGATCAAGGCATTTAGGGCTCAGTTCCGAGGTGTTCGGAACGTCGAGTTCTTCCTTTATAGACTTACCCAGCTATATGCTTAATTCAAGTTGCTCCACAACATTGGACTTGATCCCCGGCCCGGACAGAGAGGTTAAGCGGGGCTGCCTAAGCCGAAGGCGCCAAGGTTGTTCGCACCCCGGCAAAAACCGCCTATGATACTTGGCCTACACAGCGCGGATCAAACCTACGCGGTCCGATCTGGTAAAGTTGGCCGGGCGCGTAGCCCAATCGCCACAATACATTCACAAAGACCATCTTGAAAGGAGGGTCTTTCTGTGTGTAACCTCTTTCTGGCCGCAAGCGCAAAAGCTTGGACCGAACCAGCGCAATGCAACTTGATAAAGTAAGTTCAGCCGCGTAGTTAGTGGCTCCCAATACCATTGGTTAAAAAGCCTTGTAGAAATGTAAGGCATCTAGCGTTGTAAGACCCACCTCTTAGCTGGCTTGCGGCATCAGTCTTAAATAGAGTGTTGCCCTATACTCAGCAGAAATTAACGTTATAGCTATCGGTTAGATTAGTTAGTTCGCAAAGATCTATATTCGAACGAAAAAGGGTGCCTCAATTACGACTGAGACACCCTCACTTATTTTTCAATTAATCGAAACTGCAAGTTCCTAAGCATATAGCTTGAACAAACATATCTAAATAAGACTATTTACTTGAACCCAGTATTGTATTTTTAGCAATAAACATATGGTAATAATGGCTAAATGCGAAAAGACACAGAACTGTAAATAATATTAATAAACCGATGCTTTCAGTTCATCCTGTTTGCCAATTAATTCTTTAACAGAGCGAATTATTCCTGCTGTATCAACGCCACATTCTTGATATAATTCATGAGGTTCGCCATGCTCAATGACGGAGTCAGGGATTCCGAGACGCTTTACTAAACAAGAATGGCCGCTATCTATCATAAATTCAAGTATAGCGCTTCCGAATCCGCCTTGTAGGCATCCGTCTTCAAGCGTCACAATGCGATCGAAAGAAGAGAATATTTCAAGAAGCAATTTTTTATCAAGCGGCTTGGCAAAACGCATATCGTATAAGGCCACAGAAACGCCCTGATCTTCTAGTAAGTCACAAGCAGTTGCTGCAAAGTTTCCAAGCGGGCCGAAAGACAAAATTGCAGTATCCGTTCCGCCCTTTATTTTCCTACCGCGCCCAATTTCTATTTCCTCGAACGAAGTTCTCCATTGCGGCATTACCCCTGCTCCACGCGGATATCTTATCGTGAAAGCATTTTTACCGGCCTGAAATGATGCCAGTTGAGCAGTGTACATCATATTTCTTAGTTCTTGCTCATTCATCGGCGATGCCACGACCATATTTGGTATGCAACGCATGTAGGCAATGTCATAAACCCCGTGGTGCGTAGGTCCGTCAGCGCCCACAAGGCCAGCCCGATCAAGGCAAAAAATAACCGGTAATTCCTGAATACAAACATCATGCACGACCTGATCATACGATCGTTGCATGAACGTAGAATAGATGTTGCAAAAAACAATGTCGCCTCTCGTTGCCATTCCTGCGGAGAAGGTTACTGCATGTTGCTCTGCTATACCCACATCAAAAGCGCGATCCGGCATAGCTTCCATCATGATATTTAAGGAAGATCCGGAAGGCATTGCAGGTGTAACACCAACGATCTTTGGGTTCTCTTTCGCAAGTTCAACTAATGTATGCCCAAAAACATCCTGGTATTTTGGTGCTTGTGGTGTATCGTAGGTTTTCTTTTGTATCTCACCGGTGATCTTATCAAAGATACCCGGTCTTTTTCTGCGGGTCCGTAACCTTTACCTTTCACAGTTAAACAATGCAAAAGCTTTGGTCCGGGAATACTCTTCAAATCATGAAGAACCTCGGTCAAGTGACTGATATCGTTTCCATCAATAGGACCAAAATATCTAAGACCTAACGATTCAAAAAGGTTACTCTGACGCAAGATCGCGGTTTTCATCACCGTCTCTACTTTGGATACAATTTCCTGCGCACTTTTTCCAAAGTGGCTCATTTTTCCAAGCAGGTTCCAAACTTCGTCTCTAAATTTATTATAAGTTTGGGAGGTAGTAATATCGGTAAGGTACTCCTTCAAAGCCCCTACATTAGGGTCAATGGCCATGCAATTATCATTCAGGATAATCAGCAGGTTGGAGTCAGTAGCACCGGCATGATTCATGCCTTCAAATGCTAATCCGGCCGTCATAGCACCATCGCCGATAACTGCGATATGCTGTCTTTCAAAGTTCTTTTCCAAAGCAGAAGCTACCGCCATTCCCAGCGCAGACGAAATGGATGTAGATGAATGTCCTACACCGAACGCATCATAAATGCTTTCCTTCCGTTTAGGGAAGCCTGATAAACCTCCGTAAGTTCTGTTTGAATGAAAGGTATCTCTTCTTCCAGTCAGGATTTTGTGGCCGTAAGCTTGGTGGCCTACGTCCCAGACTATCTGATCGTCCGGTGTATTAAACACGTAATGCAAAGCAACACTTAGCTCAACTACTCCCAAACTAGCCCCAAAATGCCCTCCGTAAACTGAAACATTATCAATAATAAACTGCCTTAGTTCATTGCAAACTGTGGGAAGTTGTGATATATCCAGTTTTCGTAAGTCTTCCGGACTATCAATTTTAGCTAACAATTTGCCAGGAGTTATAAGCATACAGT
Source organism: Dyadobacter sp. (assembly GCF_051859145.1). GTDB lineage: Bacteria > Bacteroidota > Bacteroidia > Cytophagales > Spirosomataceae > Dyadobacter. The sequence goes on along the minus strand of NZ_JBHYGF010000053.1, from coordinate 8,962 downwards.
GGGGAATTGAAATCAGATTTTGAGCACTAAAACGTCTGCAAACCTGATGCGAAATTAAGCAAATAGCTGCTAAGTGTGATTATTTTTGCTGACTAGCCTTGAACAACTTCTGTTTCTCTTCTTTGGTCAGGCTTTCATAGCCTGACTTCGAAATCTTGTCAAGGATATTATCGATCTCCATTTGGTCAGGCATTTCGATTGTACCTGACGATGAAGAAGAAAGGACGCTGGTGCTGCGATACACCTGGCGTTCTCTGTATGTCACCTGCATTGCCGGCCGCTTTCTGAACATTCTTGACCAACCCGACATAATCGCATAGATAGGCTTGCCAAGATCCGTACCGCTTTGCAGTAACTTGATAAATACATAACCGACGAACGCACCACCTAAATGGGCCAGGTTTCCGCCTGCATTAGGACCTACTGTTTGCGCCAGTGACAAGATGATATAGAACAATGCAATAAACTTGATCCGGATCGGACCCAGGAAAATCAGATTGAAGGTATAATTCGGTAGCAATGTTGATGCCCCCACAGCAACTGAGAATGCAGCAGCAGAAGCCCCGAGCATTCTGGATCCTTCTATATGTGCCTGAAAATAAGGCAAGACATTATAGAGTACCATATAAACCAATCCCCCTGCAATTCCTCCCAGCATATAAAGGGCAATCACCCTTTTTGCTCCTAAATATTCATCTACCAGCTTGCCAAACCAATACAGGAATAGCATGTTGAATAGGATATGGAAAATGTCGTCGTGTGTAAAGAAATAAGTAATGAGTGTCCAGGGCTTATAAATAAACTCGTTGGTAGCAGCGGGGAGCTGCAGTGAGTTGATCACTAAAAGGTATACACCAGACGCCTGAGAAAGCGTCAGGATGATCTTGGATAGCAGTAAAACAAGAAATACCGCCGTATTTATCAATATAATCTTTACAAGTGCATTCTCGGATTTGGCGAATTCACGTTTTACGTCATCAACAATATTGCTCATCTTCAATAGAAATTTGATTTTTGCGTGCCCCAGTAACGCAATAAAATATATGCAAATAGCATTCCTCCAATGTGGGCGAAATGCGCTACATTATCCGACTGGGCATTTTGGATTCCCGCGTACAATTCATACAATCCGTAGAAGGCTACGAAATATTTGGCCTTAATGGGAAATGGTACAAACAGCAAGAAAAGCTCAGTATTCGGAAACAATAAACCAAACGCCATCAAGATACCGAAAATTGCTCCTGACGCACCCACCATCGGTGTGCTTATCAAGCGTTCGTAATAGACATTGACAAAATTGATACTATCCTGAATATAACTGGTATTCGTCGGATTCTCTTCAAATTTATTTAAAAAACCCAGTGTCGATTCATAAATTCCCTTCGCGTATTTACTCATAAAATCAGCCAACCCGTCGGGTGTAGGATTTTGAGTATATATTTCAACAGCTTGACGTACCTGTGTGTTCTCAAAATAATCAATTCCCGAGAAAAGTAGTCCGGCCCCTATTCCTGTGAAAAAGTAGAAAAACAGGAAGCGCTTAGGTCCCCACATTCTTTCAAGCAGCGGCCCAAACATGAATAAACCAAACATGTTGCTAAACAAATGCCCGAGGCTACCATGCAAAAACATGTAAGTCACAAATTGATAGGGCATGAAATCAGGTGAAAGTACTGACCTGAGAGAGAAGCTGTTACTTAAATTAAGAAAGCTAGTATCAACCAGATAAAAGAGTATATTCAGAATCAGTAAATTTCTTACCGTAGGGGTTATGGCTAACATGTTAATCTAAATTCAGCGTTTATTCTTGAACGGGGCGTACCTGTTTTTTGGTTCCTAGCCTTTAAATATGCTCGTAAGCTTGTCCATGGTCAGCAAGACGATAATGGCTTCGCCACCAGGTGTTCTGTTTGGATCGGTGGAAGCAAACAGCTGATCAATCAGGGTATGGATTTCTACAAATGAGAGCTTAACTGCATACCGGACCGAAAACCGCCGTGCAAGCGAGCGGGACAGGCTTTCCGGTTTATTCAATTTTAGATCGGAATAGCTCTGCTTCAACTGCTCGATCAACTCCTCAAAAAGGTCCTGTTCACTTTCCTCAGGAAGGTCCGCAGGAATTCCCCGGATAATCAGTTCATTGGCACCAAACTCATCAAATTCAAAGCCCAGACTATGGATCTCCTTTTTAGTCTCTTTAACAAGCTGCATATCCGAATGCGTAAGCCTGATCCTTTTTGGGAAAAGCAATTGCTGGCATGCACCACTTCGATTGATCAGCATCTTACGATATCTTTCGTATAGAATCCGTTCGTATGCAGCTTTCTGATCAATCAGCATTATTCCGTCTTTAACCTGGGACAGAATATACCTGTTATGCAGCTGGAACAGCACTGCATCACTCTCAGGCGCAGAGATTACCTCAGACGCCATTCTGTTGATCTTGCTGGCTACCGTTTTTGATTCTTCATGGTAAGTCGGCCGTGATACAGTAACCGGACTAACTTCAAACGCGGCCAGCTCACGACCACGATCTTCTGTATTTTGAAGTCCTTCAAACAGCTTGCTCCAATTAGTCAGGTTAGACTTTGTAGGTCCGTTATCGCCTTTCTTGGATTGAGCCGCCCAGTCGGGCATAACGGTACGCGGGATGAAACTAAGTCCCGGATCCGTGCCGGTACCTTGGTTGAAGAAATTTACATTATCATCAAAATCAATGGATTGTGAAAAATTGTAAACCCCTACCGCCTTTTTAACAGCAGCCATTACAATGGCGTAAACTGATTTCTCATCATCAAATTTGATCTCCGTTTTTGTCGGATGAATATTGATATCAATGTGCGAAGGATCTATTTCAAGAAACAGAACATAAAAAGGATGACTACCATCCGGTATAGTACCATCAAATGCGCTGATCACGGCGTGATGCAGGTAGCTATGCTTGATATACCTGTCGTTGACAAAGAAAAACTGTTCACCCCGCGTTTTACGGGCAAATTCGGGCTTGCCAATGTAGCCTCTGACACTTACGTAAGATGTGTCTTCCTGGCAGAATGCCAGCTGCTCGCGGTAACTCTTTCCGTATATATCTACAATACGGCGGACAAGCTTGGCCGGTTGTAGGTTAAAAACTTCTGTATCGTTATGATGTAATGTAAAACTTACCTCGGGGTGCGACAATGCAACGCGCTGAAACTCATCCAGAACGTGCCGCATTTCGACAGAATTGGATTTAAGGAAATTCCGCCTTGCCGGAACATTGAAGAAAAGGTTTTTAACAGACAGGTTTGTACCCTTCACAGCAGCAATACTTTCCTGCGCTTTGATCTCGGAACCGTCAATGCGGATCAATGTACCCAGCTCGTCACCTTCCTGGCGGGTGCGCAGTTCTACTTGTGCAACTGCCGCAATGGAAGCCAGCGCCTCGCCCCTGAACCCCATTGTGCGGATACTAAACAGATCTTCCGATTTCCTGATTTTAGATGTGGCGTGCCTTTCAAACGACATCCTTGCATCTGTCTCGGACATACCGGAACCATTATCTATAATCTGGATCAAAGTACGGCCAGCCTCTCTCAGAACAACCTGTATCTGGGTAGCATGTGCGTCGATTGCATTCTCGAGAAGCTCCTTTACGACCGACGCGGGACGTTGCACAACCTCCCCCGCCGCAATTTGATTTGCAATAGAATCAGGTAGGAGTTGTATAATGTCGGGAGACGGCATAGTGAATGGGGGATGACAATTTTACTATAACAAATAAACAAAAATTTTCGCAACCGGTTCTTTGAATGTAAAGAGGAGTGTATTTGAACGAAAGTGTTGCGAAGAAATGTTAATGAAGAATAATCATATTATTTATTGAAATGATTAAGAAATTTTAGTGATTTTGCTTTGAAATCGTTGCTTTCTAGAACTAATTTGTATAACTTGGGAAACTAAACTCGTAAGTATTAACCCGATCTAACTATGAAAACGCCAATTTTTAAAAGATTCAATTTCACGATGGCTCTGCAATGGCTGATATTCCTTCCGGTCATTTTGCCACTGTGCATCATTTTTGGCGCTTTTCAGGGAATCATGAACATGGTTGAGAAGATGGCGCAAAGAATGTGGATGGACATGGAGTTATAGATCAAGCTAGCAGACAGATATTTTTACATTGCTATAAAACAAAACAAGCCCGGATTGTCCGGGCTTGTTTTGTTGCTATCTATCTTAGAATTTCCACCTGACAAAGGCTTCCATTGCTTCGTATTCAGCGAGACCAAGCGAATCGTATAAGTGCGCTGTCCCCCGGTTTCTTTCTTCGGCTCTCTGCCAGAATTCACGCGAATCTTCTCCCTGGAATACAACACCATCTTTTTGAGACTGGTGTTTGAAGATACCCTGCCGTTTTTTCAACACCTGGTCGGGGCTCATCGGCACTGCCATTTCAATCTCATAAATGTCCCATTCCGCCCAGGCACCGCGGTACAACCAAACCCAACAGTCTTTCATGAAATTCTTATGCTTCGAGCGCTGCAATGCAGCTTCAATCGCATCCCAACAAACTTTATGTGTCCCGTGCGGATCTGCAAAATCCCCCGCTGCATAGATTTGATGTGGCTTGATTTCTTCGATCAGGTTTTCAATGATCTTGATATCTTCTTCACCGATCGGCTTTTTCTGAACAGTACCTGTCTCGTAAAATGGCATATCCAGGAAGTGCGCCTGGCTGGTTGGAATACCAACGAAACGGCAGGTAGCTTTGGCTTCCCCTCTTCTCAATAGTCCTTTAACCTTACGGATTTCAGGGGTATCGATCTCGCTGTCTTTTGTATGTTTCAAAAAGTCTTTGGCGTCGAGGAAAAGCTTGTTGGCATCCGGGCTATCAATTCCGAAACCCTTATTAAAATCTACAACGAAATCAATAAAACGGAGTGCCTCGTCATCTGCAACTGCAATGTTACCCGAAGTTTGGTAGGCAACATGTACCTCGTGACCCTGGTCGACAAGTCGCTGAAAAGTACCACCCATCGAAATAATATCATCATCCGGGTGCGGACTGAAAATCAGGACACGTTTTTTGGTAGGCTGCGCTCTTTCCGGACGATATGTATCGTCTGCATTGGGCTTACCTCCGGGCCAGCCGGTAATGGTATGCTGCAGTTGGTTAAATACATTGATATTGATCTCATAAGCCGCACCATACTGGGCAAGCAGATCGCTCATACCATTGTCGTTATAATCTTTGTCCGTCAATTTCAGAATAGGCTTGCATAGCACTTTCGACAAATGCGTCACAGCCTTTTTGATCATTTTATTATCCCAGATCACAGAATCAACAGCCCAGGGTGTTTTAATCCTGGTCAGCTCGGAAGCGGCACTTTCATCCAATACAAAAGAAACGTCCGGATGCGCCTGCAAATAGGAAGCCGGGTTCAGTTCGGTTACAGGTCCTTCAACAGCTCCGCGGATTACCGATGCTTTTCTCTCACCCCAGGCAAGCAGTACAATCCTTCTCGCATTCAATATAGGAGCTACACCCAGCGTAATCGCTTTGCGGGGAACGTTATGTAGTCCGCCGAATTCCATGCCCGCAGCTACCCGCGTGGAATGATCGAGTGTAATCAGTCTTGTCCGTGAATTGATAAGAGATCCCGGCTCATTGAAACCAATATGACCGTTTCCACCAATACCAAGCAACTGGAAGTCCAGCCCGCCTACTGCATTGATTTTATTTTCATAAGAAGTACAGTAGTCACGCAGCAATGCAGCGGGTACTGTTCCATCCGGTAAGAAGTAGTTTTCTTTTGCAATATCAACATGGTCAAACAACTGCTCTTTCATGAACCTGTGATAGCTATAAATGGATTCAGGCTCCATTTGATAGTACTCGTCCAGGTTGAATGAGATCACATTCTTGAAACTCAAACCTTCTTCCTTGTGCATTTTTACAAGAAGCGCATAAACCGTTTTCGGAGAAGATCCGGTGGCGAGTCCCAGCACACAAGGCTTACCTTCTTTTTGCTTTTGGCGAATCAAATCAGCAATTTCCTTGGCAACTGCGTAGGAAGCTTCCTTTGAATCAGCAAATATCTGGGTTGGAATTTTTTCGTAGGTAATGGGCTGCCCGATGGTGCCGTTTGTACCTTTTCCGTTGTTTGAAGCTTGCATCAGTATTGTCTGCGGACTTACCGTTTGTTGGCTCATACTTTACTTGGATTTATTATTAAGAGTTTGAATAGATCGAGAGAGAAATATCCTGCAATATAGCGCGAGTGTTCGACCACACAGCAATATTCGCTGCAAAAATACGATACAAAATGGATATTCTTAAAATAATTTAAGAACAACTTCCATTCTCAAAATTACTGCTTTAAATTCAATAGTGACTAGTACCGCAACCTCTTAAATCACGGGAAACATAAAGTAAGGAGTAAAATTTTATTACAAAAGAAATGCTCGTATTTTTGCGGCATCTTCAGTCCATATCATAAAAATACATTCATGTCTACCATCACCAGCGTTGAACGTGACACTACCATTTTCGATCTGATCAATAAGGAAAAGCATCGTCAGGAATCAGGTATAGAGCTTATTGCTTCTGAAAACTTCACTTCCCGCCAGGTAATGGAAGCTTCCGGTAGTGTATTGACTAACAAATATGCAGAAGGACTACCGGGCAAACGCTACTATGGTGGCTGCGAGGTAGTTGATGAAATTGAACAAATTGCGATTGACAGGTTAAAAGAACTGTTCGGCGCTACCTGGGCTAACGTACAGCCGCATTCTGGTGCACAGGCAAATACTGCAGTGTTCCTGGCTTGTCTGAATCCCGGCGATAAGATAATGGGTTTCAACCTGGCTCACGGTGGTCACCTTACGCACGGTTCGCCTGTTAATATCTCGGGTAAATATTTCCAGCCTGTATTTTATGGTGTTGAAGCTGAAACTGGTCTGATCGACTGGGATAAGGTCGAGGAAACTGCCTTGAAAGAGCGCCCTAAAATGTTGATCTGCGGCGCATCTGCATATAGCCGCGACTGGGATTACGAGCGTTTGAGAGCAATCGCTGATCAGGTAGGCGCTATATTAATGGCCGATATTTCCCATCCTGCGGGATTAATCGCAAAAGGTCTTCTGAAAGATCCGTTTGATCACTGCCACATTGTAACTACCACAACACATAAGACTTTGCGCGGCCCACGAGGTGGTGTTATTATGATGCGCAATGATTTTGAAAACCCATTCGGCATTAAAACACCAAAAGGTCAGCTGAGAACAATGTCTTCTTTGCTGGATTCAGGCGTGTTCCCGGGTACACAGGGTGGACCGTTGGAACATATTATTGCGGCGAAAGCAGTTGCATTCGGAGAAGCACTGAGCGAAGGTTACTATAACTACGCAACGCAGGTTGCCCGGAATGCGCAGGCAATGGCCAAAGCGTTTGTTGACAAAGGATACCGCATTATTTCAGGCGGAACAGATAATCACCTGATGTTGATCGATCTTCGCACAAAGAATGGCGTAGATTCAGGATTGACAGGTAAGCTGGCGGAAAATACGCTGATCAAAGCGGACATCACTATTAATAAGAACATGGTACCGTTCGACGATAAATCTCCGATGGTAACCTCGGGGATCCGTGTGGGAACAGCTGCAATGACAACCCGCGGATTGGTTGAAGGCGACATGGAGCGCATCGTTGATTTGGTTGATACTGTGCTTGTTAATCACGATAATGATACAAAAATCGCTTCTGTGAAAGACGAAGTAAATAACTGGATGAAACAATTCCCGTTATACGTCTGATAATTACAGAAACTTAAATAATGAAAGCGTGGAGGTAAACAGCCTTCACGCTTTTTGTTTTGCTTAAAACAACAAACCGATTCTGGAATGCAAACTTCATTATAGCTATAAATAATATTGAAGAACAGCGCTAGCGGAATACAAAGAATTGTGCTACAACTTGTTTTGACTTAATAAAGTTTTCATAACTTTGCACTCCAAAATTGAATTAATTGATATGAGCAAGAAAAACGCGGGTGAACCGGGGATTGAAATCATTGAAACTCCGGAAGCATTAGCTGGCCAGATCAACAAGGCCGAAGCTTTTTTCATCAAGAACCGCAAAGTTGTTTTAGGGATAGGAGGAGCGATATTGGTAGCAATCGTTGCATTCGCCGGATATCGCTTTTACATTGAAAGCCAGGAAGGAACAGCTCAAAATGCACTAGCCAGCGTTGTTTACGATTTCGAAGCGGATTCATTGCAAAAAGCATTAAATGGAAGCGGAGGAAATGAGGGTTTGCTTTCTATTGCTGATAGCTACAAAGGTACTGACGCAAGTAATCTTGCTAATTTTTACGCCGGTGTTGCATTGCTTAAACAAGGCAAATACGATGAAGCTATCGACCACCTGAAATCTTTCAGCTCTTCTGACTTGCTCATTCACGCCCGTGCCCAGTCTTTGATAGGAGATGCATATATGGAGAAAAATCAGGCTGCTGAGGCAATCTCTTTTTACCAGAAAGCCGCTGATTACGAGAAAAACGAATATTTTACACCAGTATACCTGATGAAGCTCGCTTTGGCTCAGGAAAAAGCGGGCAAGGCAGCTGATGCAGTTGCTTCCTATAAACGTGTGGTTGAGGATTTCCCGCTTTCGACGGAAGTGGTGAATGCCAAGAAATACATGGGGTTATTAGAAGGACAGGTCGGCAAATAATGGTTAAACCATTCTGTTCTGAAAGAGGATAAAGCCGACGTGGTTTTATCCTTTTTTTATTCATTTTATCGAACAATCCACGATTAGACTATAAAGCAATGTCCAGCGCAGATAAAAATTTAAGTGTGTTCAATACCGAGGAGCTGCCTGATATCAGCTCCAAGCGTTTCGCGATCGTAGTAGCGGAATGGAACTCGGAAGTTACGGAGAAGCTGTTTGAAGGTGCGTATCATACACTAATCCAGT
>NZ_JBHYGF010000052.1:0-13091 GCF_051859145.1 Dyadobacter sp. | reverse complement strand
TAGCCTGCCGTAAATGAGTCCCGCCGACAGTTCCGGCGTGGTGTGCCGGATCAGATAAATTTCCATATCGCCGCCAGAAAGAAGTAAAAACCAACCTCACAAACCTGCTGGACCGCACCCAGACAATCGCCCGTGTACCCGCCGATCCATTTCCTGAAATACCGGTTCATCGCCCAGGTAATCAACGCAAGAAATACCAGGGAGATCAAGAGCAGCGCAGATTTTAAAGTAATGCAAAGAACCAGCATTGGTCCAATCCCGAAAACGCCGGCGATTATTAACGTAGCGGCTGTAACATGCTGCGCAACCGGCTTTGACTTACTATCATCGGTATCACGCGCATAAGGTTCGCTGTAAATAATGCACGCAGGCATAAACCGGCTTATCGCATGCGCGGCTATCAGGATTAAAGGAGTGACAAGAGTTTGATTTTGGGAGATTTCTGCAAGCAGCTGCAAGAGGGAAAACTTGGCCGCAAGTATACAAACCAGCCCCAACGCACCATAAACACCAATGCGGCTGTCTTTCATGATGAGCAATATCTTCTCGCGTGTCCACCCGCCTCCAAATCCGTCACAGGTATCCGCAAAACCATCTTCGTGCAGCGCGCCAGTTGTGAGAATGGACGAGATGATTGAAAACACGATAGCTACCGGAATGCTGGTCAGGTATGAAACAATGAGCCAGGTTAAAGCAGCAATGGCACCAACAATCCAGCCGATCAGGGGCAAAAAACGGGTAGCCGGACTCAGGTTTCCCGGATCATAAACAACCCATTTCGGGATCGGTATCCTTGTATAAAACTGCAATGCGGCAAAAAAGAGGGATACCTGCCTTTTCATAGCGCCGGCTTTCCGCTGATTCCCGCACTTTCAAAACTTGCCATTTCATTCAAAAAGGCGACTGCACTTTGCAGGATCGGGTAAGCCACTGCGCAGCCGGTACCCTCGCCCAGCCGCATGCCCAGGTGCAGAATGGGCTTCACATTCAAAGTTTCGAGCAGGATCCGGTGCCCCTTTTCTTCCGACTGGTGACAGAATACTGCATTTTGCCGGACCCGGTGGTTCATTTTCAAAGCCGCCAGATAAGCCGAAGAAGCAATAAAACCATCGACCAGCACGATCATCTGCCGCGCCGCCGCTTCCAGCATTGCGCCGCACATCATCGCGATTTCAAATCCGCCGAATGTTTGCAAAACCTGCAAAGGATCATTACCCACATCTTTATGCAATTCAGCCGCCTGTGACAGCAGACTGAGTTTTCTGTCCAGACCTGCATCGTCCAGCCCGGTACCTATTCCCACACAATCCGCCAAAGGCAGCCCGAGCAACCTGCTCATGATCATCGCCGCCGAGGAAGTATTCCCGATTCCCATTTCCCCGAAACCGATCACATTACAGCCCGTTTCACTCACCGATTTGACCAGCTCCGCACCTTCTTCGAGGCAACGCAAACATTCATCCGCCGTCATAGCAGTTGTTTCGAGGAAATTTTTGGTACCAAAACCAATCTTGCGGTCGAGCAGCTTTTCAGAATTCGGAAATTCGTAATCCACACCTGCATCCACCACCGTCAGTTCAATCTGGTGCTGCCGGGTGAATGCATTGATCGCCGCGCCTCCATTCAGGAAGTTCAGTACCATTTGCGCAGTTACTTCTGTCGGATACGCGCTTACGCCGCTTGCAGCGATCCCGTGACTCGCTGCAAAAACAATGATATGCGGTGCCACCAGGTTGGTATTGAGCGTATTTTGAACAGAAGCGATCTGGTAAGCCAGTTCTTCCAATAAACCCAATGCGCCTGTTGGTTTGGTTTTTAAATCAATTTTCTCCCTGATCCGGGCATCTAAATCCTGCTGCATTTTTGGTGCGGTGATATGTTGTTCCAATTGTTATTTTAAGAAAAGTGGCAATCCGGAAACCATGAAAATGGCTTTTTCAGCCTTTGCAGCCAAATACTGATTGGCCCAGCCCTGTAAATCCGTAAACTTCCTGCCCACCTCCGTTTCCGCATGCAGCCCCATTCCTATCTCATTTGAAATGATAATGAATGTTCCGGGGATATCCGTTAGTGCATTGATTTCCAGCTTAAACGCCTCCAATGCAGCAGCGATATCCTGATCATGCGCCATAAATAAATTGGTGAGCCAAAGCGTAACACAGTCGATCACGGCCACGCGGTTTTGCAAGGGAAGCAAATGGAGGCCGCTTTCCTGTTCCATCAGCTCCCACTCCGGGCCGCGCTCATTCCGGTGCAGCTGTATGCGCCGGGCAAAATCTTCATCCCAAATCCTCGCGGTAGCCACGTACACGGGATTTTTGCTGAGCTGCAACGCCATTTGCTGTGCATAGCTGCTTTTCCCGCTCCGGGTCCCGCCACTTACATAAATGATCATTTATTCGGCACTTTTGAATCTTTTGTATAAAAACAGCTGCCACTTTTCTTCGGCAACCCCGGCTTTGTCCATTTCGGCGCGGGCCAATGTGAAAAACAGGTCCGACAACCGGTTGATATAAGCCGGAATCGCCTCGTGCACTTCGTCGGTTTTGATCAGCGAAACCAGCCGGCGCTCGCCCCGGCGTATTTGGGTCCGTGCCACGTGACAAAGTGCCGAAACCTCATTGCCGCCCGGAAGCAGGAAATAGTCCGAAGGTGAAGTCATCGCAGCTTCCAGCGCATCGATCCACTCTTCGCAAAAAGCAGCTCCATCTACCGGCATCGGGTTTTTATTCTCCTTTTTCGCATCCGAAGGTCGCGCCAGGTGCGACATCATATCCATTAAATCTTTCTGGATCTTTTGCAGGTTGGGCTGCCATTCATGTGTCTCACCCAGTTTCACCCGCAGTAACCCGATCGTCGAATTTGCTTCATCGAGCGCGCCCATGCATTCCACGCGCACATCATCCTTAAATACCCGGCTCCCGCCGAATAAACCAGTGGTGCCTTTGTCGCCTTTTTTGGTGTAGATTTTCATTGTAATACTTCGGCCGTCGGCTATCAGCTTTCGGCCTTTTTTTATTTTTTTTTCTGTTAGTTAAAAATCATATACTTAAACCCGAAAGCAAAGCCGACAGCCGACTGCCGAAAGACAAAAGCAAAGCCGACTGCCGACTGCCGAAAGCCGAAGTCTTCACTCCACCCTCCTATAATACCCCAGCTCCCTCTCCGGCAGCATTTCCGGGTGCAGGATTTTAATGAGATCTGCTAGTAGCTCGTGCGGGTTTACGGCGCCGGATTCCCAGTAATCGTTGGCGCCTTGTTCATTCATTTTTTTGTTGTAGTTAAAAATCTTACCCGATTTGAAGGCTTTGAAATCGGCGTAGCGCGTGTCTTTGGCTAATATTTGCTCCTTCTTTGTGATGTTTCCGATACTTACATTAAGCCAGTAATCGGCCCGCAATGCAACCGGGTACACGGCCTCGAAACTCAGCGGCAAGCTGCCTGTTGCCCGTGTATCCGACCAGTGGTAAGTAGCGCCTGCATCCTGCAAAAACTGGCACACGTAACTATTCCCGTTCGGCACAAACCACGCATCCCGCGAGTTCATCCCTGTGATTACAGTCGGTTTAGTAGCCGCGCTCTTTCCCAGTTTTGCCAGCCGGAGATACTCTTTCTCCACGATCTCGAATTTTGTATTTACCTCGGCTTCCTTGTTGAGCAATGCGCCCATAAGCTTCACCCACTCGGCCCGGCCAAGCGGCGTCGTTTCCACCCATTCCGAATTGATCAGAACCGGGATGCCTGCCGCATTCAGGGAAGCATAATGGTTCATTTTCGAGACCGGACTGCCTGTGGCCATAATCAGGTCGGGCTGCATGGTGATCAGCTTTTCTTCATTCAACCCCTGCCCCTTTCCTACCTCCACGATCTTACCGGCCTTGATCCGCTCGATCACGCGCGGCGACGATACATACTGAACATTGCCAAGCCCCACCAGCACATCTTCCGCTTCCAGAAAACCCACCAACCCAATATGCATGGACGACATGGCGGCCAGGCTCCTCACCGGGATTTCAATCATCTGCGCATTGGAAAAGCCTTTCGGCCGGGCAGTGCCGCGGGGTACCAGCAGGTAAGTCGAAGTGTCCGTGGATTTCTCAAACGGACTGGCGATCTTCACTACCTTCCATTTCTTATGGTAACTGATCGTAAAACCTTTCGCATGTTTCACCCGGACTTCGCCTGAAAAAACCTCGTTACCTCCCCTGCGGATTTCGTTTTTTTCGTAGAGCGAAGACGAGCTGCTGCAACCGAGCAGCAGCGAAAACAGTAAAATGACGAGGGTAATATTTAGTTTAAAATTCATTTTTAACCATTTTGATCACAAACTCAACCCGCTCTTCAACCGGGGCTAGCGGAAGCACAACAACCCGGTAACCTGCCGCCTGATACACCTGAAAAACAGCTTCATACAACGCACAGGCTTCTTCAAATGTCTGCCAGCGCTCTTCATCATTCACATAAATCGCTTCCCACGGAGGCGCGATAAAAACAAGCGGCGCATACCTGCATTGTGTTAAAGCCTCCTGAAATTCTACCCCCGCTTCCAGCCCGCCAACCCGCAGGTAAGCCAGTATGTCAGGAATTCCACGGTCGAAAAACGCTACTGCATTTGCGTCCACTGACTGAAAATCCGCCGCCATTTTGTCCAGACAAACCTTTGCAAATGCACCCAAATCCAGCCAGGGCAAACAGCCGCTGCCCAGCGCAACCTGCTCGCGGATCAGCATTCTCGATACTTCGGGGACGCAGTTGAAACCTTGCTGCTGCAATGCATTCAACAAAGTCGATTTCCCGGAACCTGGCCCGCCTGTAATGATGATTGCGGGCATTATCTTGTAGTTAAATAGATAATCAGGCTCACCAATAAGACCATTGTCAGGCAAACGCGGTGGTTGATCCGGCTAACCGTAGCGATCTCGTCCGGGGCTATTTCGCGCTCCATTTCGCCTATATATGGTTTGTCGACCAGTACGCCGTGGTATACATTCGGCCCACCGAAGCGACAATTGAGTATCCCGGCCAGTGCTGCCTCCGGGTGGCCCGAGTTCGGACTTTTGTGCTTATTGCCAAATCGGAGCATAAAATCCAGCCCGCGCCAGCTTCCCGCCACGAGTACCATCAGGAATGCAGTTAATCTCGCCGGGATCAGGTTTGCCAGATCATCCAACCGCGCAGCAAACTTGCCGAATTGCTCGTAGCGCGCATTGCGGTAACCGATCATTGAATCGAGGGTATTGATCATTTTGTAAGCCATCATACCGGGCACACCAGCGAGGAGGTAAAAAAACAAAGGAGCTACCACGCCATCGCTCAGGTTTTCCGACATTGTTTCCAGTACCGCAATCCGAATTTGCCTGGCCGAAAGATGCGCAGTATCCCGGCCAACAATGCGCGAAAGCTGTGCTCTGCCCGCCTGTAATCCATTCGTTTCTAGTTGCAGAAAAACGGCCCTACCTTCCCGAATCAGCGTGTGATTAGCCAGCCCGTACCACACCAGCAGGCTGTTTGTAGTTAGAAAAAGCCAGGGATTGGAAAGGGTCATTTTGTTTAAATAATAAAAAAACGCAAAGACAACACTTACCAGCAGCAGCGAGAGGAACATGCCTTTTACAAACCTGAAACTTCCCTTATTAAGCCACTTTTCACCAATTGAAATCATATTTCCAAATAGCCGGACAGGATGCGGCCAGTTATCCGGATCGCCGAGCCAGAGGTCCAGCAGGTAACCCGCTAAAAGCGGAACGATCAGTAATAAAGCTTTTTCCATTCTTCCAACGCATTAACTAACAAGCTGTTTTTCTCCGGGCTGAGTGTTGCAACGCGGAAATGCTGCCGAGTAAGTCCGCGGAAATTGCCTGCGTCCCGGATCAGGATTCCGTGGTTTTCGAGCAAAAACTGTTTGAGGTGCCCGGCGCTTCTTACCAGGGTTTTGCAAAGGAAGAAATGTGTGGCGCTTTCACTCGCTTCAATGGCTTCATTTGAACTAAGCTGATTCAAAAAGTCCAGTTTGTCGGAAAGCAGCTGTTCCACCGGGGGCTTGATCTTTTCGTCATTGTCAAAAATAAAATGGCCAGCTGCCTGCGCTAATGCATTCACAGTCCACGGCTGTTTGATGCCTCTCAGCTGGGATACAAGCTCTTCCTGGCCGGCTATATAACCCAGCCGCAAGCCCGGAATCGCGTAAGTCTTGGTGAGAGAGCGAAGAATAACCACGTTTCTGAAAGTTTTCAGCAGGTTGAATGCAGACTCCGCGCCGACCGTAAAGTCGATAAATGCTTCGTCGATTACGAAAAGGCAGCCCGGACTTCTCTTGATCCAGAACAGCAGGTCAGCAAACAATCTGCCTGTCGGGTTGTTGGGATTACAGATAAAAACCAGCTCCGAGCGCAGCTGCGGCAGTTCCAGTGCTTCTGCCCAGGGTAAAAACCTGAGCTCGTGGCCAAAAATGTGGCATGCATCTTCATACTCCGAGAATGCAGGAGTGAGAATGGTAGTAGCCCGCCCGGAAAACAGCTGGGCGATCAGGTAAATGCTTTCGGTGGTACCGTTATTTACCAGGATTTGCCCGCTTGATAGTCCATGATGCGCGGCAATTTTCTCTGAAAGCCGCTCCGCGGTTACCTCGGGATACCTGTTCACTTCATTCCATTTGTCCCACACAAACTCCTTCAATCCCGCGGGCTCGCCGCCGTACCAGACGTTTGTACTGAAATCGGCAACGATATTTTTCCTAAAAGTGTAACCATCATCTCCGTGTCCGCTCAACATCTTTGCTAGAATTTTAGGGTATTGTAAATCTGGTACATATCCACATTGGCGCGGATCAGATCCGCGAGCTTATCATATTGCTGTTCTTTGAATGCCTGGAAATCCAGTCGCTTATCCACCAACTCCTGGCTATACTGACCCAGCAGGTGATCGATCACGTGTTCATTGTCCAGGATACCATGCATGTAAGTCCCCCAGGTTTTATGATCGAGGTAGTAACCGTCCATTCTTCCATCGGCAAAGGTCACCACGGGCGACGGTGTACCTTTTACTTCTGTATCCCCCATATGAATCTCGTACCCGGTTCCGGGCAATCCATTTTGGGAGAATGTAAACTGGCATTGCAGCGTTGTTTTTTCTTTTTGTAAAATGGTCGATACGGGTAAAATGCCGAGTCCGGGTATGCTTTCGAGGGTACCTTCTACGTGAAAAGGATCTGCTATACTTGCTCCGAGCATCTGATAACCGCCACAAATGCCAACTACCGTTTTTCCTGACTTATGCGCCGCCACAATCGCTTTCGCCATTCCATTGTTCTTGATCACCAGCAGATCAGCAATCGTATTTTTACTTCCTGGGACGATGATAATGGATGCTTTTTCCAATTCGGCCGGATCCTGCGTATAGAACAAATGGACGCAGGGATCATTTTCGAGGCGGTCGAAGTCGGTGAAATTGGAGAGTCGGCGGAGGAGTACCACGGCAATATTGATCTTACCCTGCGCTGCATTGCGGAACTTGGATTCAAGCGAAACCGAATCCTCCTGTTCCAGGTAGATGTCGCGAAAGTAAGGCAAAATGCCTGTGACGGGCAGCTCTGTCAGATCTTCCAGCATTCGTTTTCCATCTTCAAACAATCGGGCATCCCCACGGAATTTGTTGATGATGATTCCCTTCATACAGGCACGTTCTTCCGGTGTCAGAAGCGCGATCGTTCCATAAACGCTCCCAAAAATCCCACCTTTATCAATATCCCCGACCAGGTAAGTGGCAGCACCGGCATGGGCCGCCATACGGAGATTGGTGATATCCCGGTGTTTCAGGTTCAGCTCGGAAATACTGCCGGCGCCTTCCATGACAATGGGTGAATATTTAGCTGAAAGTCTGTCAAACGCGGCCTTTGCAGCAGTAAAAAGTGCCTGCTTGTCATTGGCCATGAAGTACTCGTAAGCAGACTGGTTTCCCACAGATTTTCCATTCAAAATCACCTGCGAAGACTTGTCGCTGGTAGGTTTCAAAAGCACCGGGTTCATATCCGACTGGCACGGGATACCAGCCGCCTCAGCCTGCATCACCTGCGCCCGGCCCATTTCGAGACCATCCGCAGTCACGTAGCTGTTGAGCGACATGTTTTGCGCCTTGAATGGAGCGGGATGAAATCCATCCTGCCTGAAAATCCGGCAAAATCCAGCTGCAATAGCACTTTTACCCACATCGGAACCGGTGCCGGCAAACATGATCGGGCGCAATGGTGTGATTATCGACATGATATGAATTCAGTCCTGAAAGAGCTATTCAGCATTTACATTATCTTTTTACAAAAAAAAACCAAAACATCCCTGCAAAAGCGTCAACCAAGCCGCGTGGTAACCGAAGCCATAATTCCCTCGTGCGACAGATCATCCAGTGCCACGCATTCGGCGCCAAGCGCCTGCGCCAGCTCCGCCGCGCGACCGAAACGCAGGTATCCTTTTTCCGTATCAAGTACCAGAGAAGTAATGTTCAGGTTAGCAATCTGCGTGGCAAGCTGTACGGTTTGCAGCCACGGGTCACCGCCACCTGCGAGTGGCACATTGGCTTTTCCATCGCTTAAAATGACGAGAAAGGGTTTAATCCCCGGTCTGCTTTTATAGGAATGCAGCAGTTCCCTCGCCAGCTGCATTGCGTGTGCAAGCGGCGTGCGCCCGCCGGTCGGAAGTGACTGCATTGCCTTCTCGGCCAGCTCAATGCTGCCGGTAGGTTCCAGCAAAATGTCCGCTTTTAACCCACGAAAAGAGATGACGCCAACGATATCGCGCTTCTGGTAAGCATCTTCCAGCAAGCTCAGCACACTTCCCTTCACCGCCTCCATTCGTTTCCCGGCAGACATGGAACCGGAAGCATCCACCACAAAGAGAATGAGATTCCCGGCCCGGCCATTTTTTATTTTCCTGTGCAAATCCTCACGGGAAAGCTCAATGCGATCAGGATCACGCGATATGGCATGCACAACGCTCGCTGTCACCGCAATATCCTTTGCAAAAACATCCTTCTCCGCCCGCACCTGCATTCCCTTAAAAGTATCCAAAGCCCTGCTCCGCCGCCCATCCACAAGTTCAGGAACACGCACCGGCACCTCCGCCCGCAGCCGCCCCCCGCCCCCCCTTAAATCCAAAGCCCCAAGCTCATCCTCCCCCGCAGGCTCAGGCGCAGCCGCAAGCCCAGGCGCATCCGCATCCGCAAGCTCAGGCATAGCCGCAAGCCCAGGCAAAGCCGCAGGCCCCAGCTCAGGCGAAGCCGCAAGCCCAGGCAAAGCCGCAGGTCCCGGCTCAGGCGCAGCCGCAAGCCCAGTCGAAGCCGCAGGCCCAAAATCCATTGCCCCGGGATTCATCCCGGGGATCCGGTGAGTGAGGACAAGATGAGCAGCTTGTCTGATGTCATCTGCATTGACAATATCTCTCCCCGCCCAGGCGGCCAGCGTTACCGCTGTTTTAAACATCACAATATCAGCCCGCAAGCTCTTGACAGACCATTCGACACACAGCTGACTGATCATCGAAAGCAGCCCATCAGGCATTTGTACAATCGGCAATAATGCCTGCGCGTCACGGATTTTGGATTGCAATGCAGTTTGTGCAACCTCCCATTTCTGAATAAAATCAACAGGATCCGCTTCAAACGCCATCCTCCTGCGCACTACCTCGGTGCGTTCAGCAATATCGAAAGGCGGAGCTACCTCTACCATCAGACCAAAGCGATCCAGGAATTGCGGGCGCAGGTTTCCCTCTTCCGGATTCATGGTACCAATGAGCACAAACTTTGCGGGGTGACTTGCAGAGAGTCCCTCCCGCTCAATGGTATTAACCCCCGACGCAGCCACATCGAGCAGGATATCGACCAGGTGGTCGGCGAGCAGATTTACCTCGTCGATGTACAAAATCCCTTGATGCGCCGCAGCGAGCAGACCGGGTTGCAGCTTTCTTTTCTTCTCAGAAATTATCGCTTCCAGATCCAGACTTCCCATTACCCGGTCCTCGGAAGCGCCCAGTGGAAGGTCTACGAAGGGAACGCCTTTACTTTCCCCGATCGGCGGCATTACAGCCGACAAACCGCGCGCCGCGGTAGTTTTGGCAGTACCCTTTTCTCCTTTGATCAGCACACCGCCAATACCGGGATTGATCGCGCAAAGCAGCAGTGCCAGCTTCAACTTTTCTTGCCCCACAATGGCTGAAAACGGGTAATAATGCATTCGTTTTTATTTCAAAATATTGTTTTTACAAAAACCCTTACTCACTTCTTGTTTCCGTCAGCTCCTCGCTTTTGAGGTACAGCTCCGTCAATCCCTGCAAAGCTTCCGGCGAAGGCTCGGCCCACATACCTCGCTGGGCCGCTTCCAGCAGCCGCTCCGAAATGGCGTGCAGCGCCCAGGGGTTACTTTCCTCGAAAAACTGCTGCATGGCGGGATCAAGCGCGTAGGTTCCGGCTACTTTTTCGTACATCCAATCGTCGACAACTTTCGCAGTAGCGTCGTAGCCAAACAAGTAATCGACCGTGGCTGTAAGTTCGAGACCGCCTTTGTAGCCGTGTTTTTTAATGCTGTCTATCCATTTCGGATTGACAACACGGGAGCGGAAAACGCGCAGGGTTTCTTCTCTAAGGTCGCGCACAACGGGTTGTGCCGGATTTTGTGAATCGCCGAAATAGTGCTTGGGTTGCTGACCTGTCAGGTTGCGGATGGTGGCGATCATTCCGCCGTGAAATTGCAGGTAATCGTCGCTGTCGAAAATGTCGTGTTCGCGGTTATCCTGGTTATGCAATGCGATTTCGACGCCGGCGAGCTGGTTTTTAAACTCACTTCGCGCATCTACTCCCTGCGCATTTCTGGAATAAGCATACCCGCCCCAGTTCACGTAAGCTTGTGCGAAATCAGCGTCGGAATGCCAGTTTTTTTCATCAATCAAAGGCAAAATACCAGCTCCGTAAGTACCCGGTGCCGCGCCGAAAACACGGTATCCTGCCCGCTCTTCGGCTTCTTCTGGCGACAGCTCCTGATTTTTTTGCAAATCAGCAAGGTCTTTGAGATAGTGCTTGCGGACAAAGTTTTGATCAAGCGGCTCATCACAGGCGATTACAAGCTGCACCGCTTGATCCAGTAAATCGATCAAATGTGGAAATGCATCGCGGAAAAATCCGCTGATCCGGGTTGTTACATCGATGCGCGGACGTCCTAGATCCGCAAGCGGGATAAGCTCCACACCTGTAATGCGCCTGCTCTCCGATTGCCAAACCGGGCGCACACCCAGCAACGCAAGTACCTCGGCCACATCGTCGCCGTGGGTCCGCATGGCGCTGGTACCCCAGATGCTGATCCCCACACTTTCGGGAAACCGGCCGGTTTCCTTCAAATGGCGGTCGAGCACTTCGCGGGCGAGCTGCTGGCCAACTTCCCAGGCCGCTTTCGAAGGCAAAACTCTGGGGTCAACTGCATAGAAATTGCGGCCTGTTGGTAAAATATGCGCCATTCCGCGCGTGGGAGCACCACTTGGGCCGGCGGGAATGTAGCCGCCCGAGAGTCCGTGCAGCAGGTTGGTTATCTCCTCATCTGTTTTGGCAAGATTAGGGACAAGCGTTTTACATACAAATTCCAAAATCCGCTTTATTCCGGCTAATTCCGGTTTTTCGGGTGAAAAATTCAGCGTTTCAAAAATGGCCTGATCAATGGATCTTTTATAAAAATCATCATTTTCCAAAAGCCTGAACAAATGGTTACTCAGCTCGTCGATCACTTCCAGCGCGTCGGCGCCGGTAACAATAGGTCTGTCTGCCAGTTGCTGCAAATGCGATGGTACCTGATGCAAACGCTCACCTTTCTTGGCCAAAACCACATCGATATCCAACCCAAAAGCCTGCAACATTTCAGTCTGCAAACCCGGTATTTCTGCATTCGGCAGCCGGGTGAGTGATTGCAGCATATCAGTAAGTGCCTGCCCTGCGGGCATTTCACCCAAAGTATGCAGCCCGTTCCTGATCTGGGCTGCGCCGAGTTCGCACAGGTAACCGTCGATATCTTCGATCAAATGCGCAACATCTTTTCCGTCCATTTCAGTTAAACTCACCGGCACACCTTCGGGCGTCATTTCGTCGTCCCAATCGTGCTTGTGGTCGCCGTGGTCGCGGCTGAGCATTGCCGCCAGGTCTGCGTCCAGGTTTGTTTGTTTAATCAAATCCCATATCTGCCTCTGCAACAGCGGCAGCTTGGCGGGATCGAGGCTTTCTACCTGGTAGTATTCGTCGACCAGCTGGGTCAGCTCCGCCAGTTCACCATAACTGTCGGCAGACGTCATAGGTGGTGTGAGGTGATCGACAACTACCGCGTGCGCGCGCCTTTTCGCCTGCGAGCCTTCCCCCGGATCATTGATAATAAATGGATAAAACAAAGGCAAATCGCCCAGAATAGCATCGGGAAAGCAGTTTTCGGATAAACCGATCCCTTTACCCGGAAGCCACTCCAATGTTCCATGCTTGCCCACATGCACAATGGCGTCGGCTTTCCATTCATCTCGCAGCCAGCGGTAAAGTGCGTAATAATGGTATGTCGGGGGCAGGTCCGGCTGGTGGTAAATGGCGTCAGGGTCCATTCCATAGCCTCTTGGCGGCTGCAAGGCGACAAATGCATTCCCCAGTTCCAGACCAGCGAGTGCAATGTGCCCGTCGTGTACGTAAGTTTCGCCCGGAGGCGGCCCCCATTGTTTTGTTATTTTTTGTTGGATCAAAACAGGTAATTCTTCAAACCAGCTTTGATACTGCGCCGCCGGCACGCGCCCGGCAGCATTAGAGAGCTGCGCAGGTGTCAGGTAGTTTTCATCGTACGAACATCTGTCTATCAGACTGTGGATCAACTCGTCGCTCGTTGCCGGAAGGTTTTCTATAACATAACCTTCCGCCTGCATTGCATATAGAATGTTCATCAGTGAAGCCGGCGCATCCAGCCCAACCGCATTGCCTACCTGCGAAGCTTTGGTATTGGAATTTGTAAAAATGAAGGCGACTTTTTTATCCGGATTATTCAGAGGTTTTAGTCTCGCAAAGCGGAGCGCGAGCCCGGTTACCCTGTCGATCCG
>NZ_JBHYGF010000051.1:0-13153 GCF_051859145.1 Dyadobacter sp. | reverse complement strand
TGTTTGAACAAATCAATCAATATGCATTGCGGTGCATGCAGTTTTCGCCCGCAGACCTCGAACTGTTTGACTCACTTCTTCAACATAAAAAATTCCCGAAGAAAACCTTTTTATTGCTGGAAGGTGAGGTTTGCCAGTTTGAAGCATTCATCCTCAAAGGCTGCATCCGGACTTATTATATTGACAGTACAGGCGCGGAAGTAACACTGCAGTTTGCGATTGAAGACTGGTGGGTAAGTGATATTACCAGCTTTCAGAACCAAACACCGAGCCACATGTATATAGAAACGCTGGAAGATTGCGAGGTGCTGCTTTTGACCCCAGAGAACAAGGAGAAGCTGCTTGCCAGCGTGCCTGGTTTTGAGCGCATGTTCAGATTAATGGTACAGCGCAACCTGGCGCAAACGCAGGAGCGGCTTTTTCGGACCATATCCACCAGCGCGGTAGAAAAGTACCTGGATTTTCTGAACCGTTACCCCACCATTCCCCAACGTGTTGCCCAGCACTATATCGCCTCTTACCTGGGCTTTTCACCGGAATTTCTGAGTAAAGTACGCCGTAAGCTGAGTGCCCAGTAGCTGCCTGTTCATATTGGTAACACCTTTTGCATATATACGGCGCAAAAAGCTCCACAAAGACGCGCTGAAATATCCTTGTAAGCTGCTTTATGGCAATGGAATGATTGTTTCGGTTCCTCCAAGCAGAACCAAATATGAAAATTGTCATGGCACAAAATTCAGAAATTGTAGAGGTACTCAACGACTTGATTCTGATCAACAACGATCGCATTGAAGGATATAGAAAAGCATCAGATGAAACAAATGCTTCTGATGCAGATCTGAAAACTTTATTCAGCAATCTGGCAGAGCATAGCAGACAGCATGTTGCTGAGCTTACGACCGAGGTGAATTCACTAGGCGGAGAACCCGCAACCGGTACGATGCTTTCAGGAAAGATATACCGCGCCTGGATGGATGTTAAGGCAGTATTCAGCAGTAAAGACAGACAAACCGCTCTTGAAAATTCAGAGTTTGGAGAAGACGCTGCACAGAAAGCCTACGAGGCAGCATTGAAATCAGATACACTTACACCAGAATTACACGCTATCGTTACAAGACAAAAAGCAACTTTGAAAAGCGGCCACGACACAGTTAAAAGATTGCGGGACGCCGAGAATGTGCTTCATTGACATTATACTTCATCAACAAATAAGGATGAGAAAAGCCGGCTAAATGCCGGCTTTCTTGCGTTTAGGATGCTAATCAAATTTAGTTCTTGTTCAAGCTTTTCCCTTATTGTCCCAATGATCCTTGATCAGCTTACCAGCCTGATCTTTCACCATGGCTCTTGAAAACCTATCGCCCTTAATGCGGCCTTGTTCGTCAAGATTTCCGATAAACAGCATCACAGGATTTCCTTCATCGTCAGTCTTAAATGCGAGATCGTACCGGCCGAACTTTTGGTTGACCATCGTTTCAGGCGCATATTTCTTGTTCAGTTGCTTTAATAATTTGTCGCCGATTTTCATGTTAATGCATTTAGGCTGCTTACTCTCCGGCTTGTGTACGTGGGATTTCCTGCAAAATCAATCGCGCTACCATATCAATGCATTGCAGCATGATCTCTTCGGGACTTCCTTTAAAAACTTCCCGCGCCGCAACGGACTTGTCTTTGAAATAAGCATGAACAAACATGGTACCAACCGGTTTTTCAGGTGATTCGCTGCCGCCGGGACAAGTAAGTCCGGTGACGCCGATGTGAACGTCAGCAGGGATAAATGATTGCAGCCGGTTTGCCAGTTCCTGCGTCACTTCCGCACTTTCGGGTGTGAACTTTTGGATCATATCCGAAGGAACATGCAGGATGGTTTGTTTTAGAAGTGCATCGTAACATACAAGCCCACCTTTCAGGATGGTACCAGACTCGGCGCATAGGGAGAACTCTGCGGCTAATCTCCCGGCGGTGGCACTTTCGGCGAAAGCCACTGACAGCTTCTGAGCTGCCAGTGCTTTGCCACATTCAATAACTATTTGTGAAGGCATATTTAAAAAGATATAAGTGAAAATCAATAGAGCCTGATCAGCAGACCTTCGTCACCGGCGAGGGTAATGATGTCTTCCACCTGCATTCCCACGCGCTCGGTCTCGGTTCCAAGTACGATGGTACCTTTGTAGCTGGCGTTATTTCGTGGTTTGAAGTAGCAGGGCCGGTGGCTGAGGTTGAGTATGATAAGGAATTTTTCGTCCCCGAACTCCCGTGTGTAGGAAATCAACTGCTGGTCAGAATAAACCGGGCTGTAAGCACCAATATTCAATGCCGCGGATTCTTTCCGAAGCGCGATCAGCTTCCGGTAAAAGGCCAGCATAGAGTAAGGATTGCTTTTCTGGGTTTCCACATTCACCCTACCTGAGTTATAGGGCAGCCGGAGCCAGGGTTTGTTTTGTGAAAAACCGCTGTTGATCTCGCTGCTCCATTGCATTGGGGTACGGGATGGATCGCGGCTTACATTCAGGTCTGGCATGTTCAGTCCCTGCGGGTCTACGATCTCGTTAATAGGGATTGCAACATCCCGCATGCCAATTTCATCCCCATAATAAATAGTTGGAGTACCCCGTAAGGTCAGCAGCATTAATGCAGCGATCTTGGCTTGCGACCGGCCAATGCGGCTCGAAATCCGTGGCTTGTCGTGATTACTCAAAACCCAGTTGGGCCAGCCCTGAACAGGTAATGCACCTTCGTACTCGTCAATAGCGGCGGCGATCCTGGCTGAATCCCACGGTAGTGTGAGAAGCTGGAAGTTAAAAGGTAAATGTGCGCCTTTATTGTCCAGACCGTAGTACGTAACCAGTTTCTGGATCGGCAGGTATATTTCCCCGATCAGAACGCGGTCATCATACTGGTCGGTGAGATCGCGCATCATCCTTACAATATCGTGTACCTCCGGCTGATCAGTTGAGTATACCGGGTTATAATGATCATAGATCAGATCGTCGGCATTGTAGATCGAATCTGGCGAAGGCGGATTGTCGCGCAGCTGTTCATCCTTGATCATGTGCCACATGACGTCCACACGGAAACCATCAATTCCTTTGTCCAGCCAGAACCGCATTACGTCCAGCATAGCTTGCTGTACCTCCGGGTTCCGCCAGTTCAAATCGGGCTGTTCTTTCAGAAATGCGTGGTAATAGTATTGCTGGGTTTGTTCGTCCCATTCCCATGCGTGACCTCCGAAAACACTCAGCCAATTATTCGGCAGCGCACCATTTTCGCCTCCATCGTGCCAGATATACCAGTCTCGCTTCGGGTTGTCTTTCGAAGAGCGGCTTTCCAGGAACCAGGGATGTTGGTCAGAAGTATGGTTTGGAACCAGGTCAAGCAGCAGTTTCATGCCGCGGTTGTGGGTTTCGTGCAGCAGTTCATCGAAATCTTCCATTGTACCGAAAAGCGGATGAATGCCACGGTAGTCGGAAATGTCATAGCCGAAGTCGGCCATGGGTGAGGGATATATGGGTGAAAGCCAAATACAGTCGACGCCCAGCCATTGCAGGTAATCCAGCCGGCTTGTAACTCCTTTTAAGTCACCTACACCGTCGCCGTTAGAGTCCTGAAAGGAGCGCGGATAGATTTGATAAATAACCCCGTGCTGCCACCACAGGTATTTGGTTTGATTAAGTGTTTCGGTCCTTGTTTGCTCTGTGGTCATAAGTAGTGGTGTTTATCAATAAATTTGATTTCTCGCGAGCACTCAAAAATCGCGCCTGCCTCGATTTGGCAATGCTTTTGCATAAGTATGTGCATTAGGGTTACACATAGCTGCTTCAATTTTAATGGCATAATTTTTAAGCAAACCGGACTTACCTTATTACGAAGTCTATTGAAAAAATCACCTTTTTTATGGAAAAAGCCGGCGCTTGGTACACAGAAACCGGAGTTCATTTCAGAGTGTGGGCGCCGGAAAGAAAGCGGATGCGCCTGCAACTTTTTGGCTCAGATGAAGAATTTCTTGAAATGCAGCCAGTTGGTGAGGGGTATTATGAATTGCATCTGGATAGGATTCCCGGCGGAACGAAATATAAGTTTATACCGGAAGGCGATACCGCGTTTCCCGATCCTGCCTCCCAGTTCCAGCCGGAAGGTGTTCATGGTTCGTCAGCGGTTGTGGATCATCAGAATTTTCAATGGAGTGACCAGTCCTGGAAAGGCCATGCATTTGACGAGCTGATTATCTACGAGCTACATATCGGGACATTTACCGCCGAGGGGACATTTTTGGCCGCTGCTGAAAAGCTCCCGGAACTTGCAGCCAGCGGTATCAATTCAATTGAGTTAATGCCCGTGTCGGAGTTTCCCGGAAATCGTAACTGGGGTTACGATGGCACTTACCCTTACTCAGTTCACAGCGGCTACGGTGGTCCCGATGGATTGAAGCACTTTGTCAATGCAGCGCACGAGAATGGAATCGCCGTAATCCTCGATGTCGTTTTCAATCACCTCGGCCCGGAAGGCAACTATCTGCACGAATTCGGTCCCTATTTTACAGAATGCTATGTGACGCCCTGGGGAAAGGCGATCAATATGGACGGGGAGTGGTCTGACGGTGTGCGGACATACTTCTCTGACCTGGTTCCATTCTGGTATGAAGAATATCACCTCGACGGACTTCGCCTGGATGCAATACATACCATTTACGACAAAGGCGCAGTACATTTCTGGGAGCTGGTGGAGCAAAAGTTGAAACAGGCCAGGCAGAGCAATGGGCGTACTTTCCACATGATCGCTGAAAGTGATCTGAATAGTCCGAAAGTCGTGAAAAGCACCGAGTATGGCGGATACGGGTTCAATGCGCAGTGGCTTGATGATTTTCACCACGCATTTTACGTCATGCTGGATCCGGCAGGAGCAGACCGTTACGTGGACTTCGGGAAAGTAGAGCAGGTAGCCAAAGCATTCACAGACGGTTTTGTGCATAGCGGCGAGTACGTGAAATTCCGCAAACGCAGGCACGGCGCTTCTTCGGTAGGACTTCCCGGTGACAGTTTCGTCGTGTTCAATCTCAACCACGATCAGGTCGGAAATCGCGTAGGAGGGGAGCGGCTTAGTGTACTGGTGGATTTTGAGCGACAAAAACTGGCAGCTGCAGCCATTATGCTTTCACCTTATGTACCCATGTTATTTATGGGTGAGGAGTATGGAGAAGACACCCCATTTTTCTATTTCGTAAGCCATACCGAAGAGGATTTGATCGAGAAAGTGGTGGAAGGTAGGGCGAGTGAGTTTGCTGAGTTTGGCTGGGACCAGCAGCCGCCAAATCCACAGGAAGAAGATACTTTTAAAAGATCGAAGATTCAGTGGGAAAAACGAAATACGGGCAAGTACCGCGTCATGCGGGAGTGGCATTCCACTTTGATAAAACTCCGGCAAACACATCCGGCGCTAAGAAACTTTAATAAAAATGATGTACGGGTTCACCTGCTGGGCCCGCAAGCGTTTGTGCTTATCCGTTTGAGCGCCGATCAGCAGTTGCAGCTTGGGTGTATATTCAACTTATCCGATAACACAGTTACCTGGACATTCCCCGAAGATAAGCCACAATGGACCATTCTGCTCGACTCAGCCGATATGCAGTGGGCAGAAGACGCAGATGCTGCATTGCAATATGATCGTCACGAACGAATGCAGGTTTCCTTCAAGGCCTCTGTAATTGGCGCGGGCGTGAAGGTACTGGAAGCCGCTGATCCTATTCAGGCATGATTTTAAATGTAGGAAGGCAAATTTTTGACTTAACTCTGCTTGATATGGAACAAAATGAGATTCAAAAAGACAAATCATACTTCCAGGTAGCGGAAGGGGTCTGGGGATTGACGGATATTTTTACCAATGTATATGTGATCAGAAATGACGCTGACAATTCCTGGGTTCTGATTGACGCGGGATTGAAGACAGGTTATGGGAAGATCAGAAAAATGGTTGGAGATCTGTTCGGAGAGAATGCACGGCCAAGTGCTATCTTGCTGACACACGGGCATTTCGATCATACCGGCTCGCTGAAAAAACTTGCCGAAGAATGGGATGTGCCGGTCTACGCGCATTATCTTGAACTTCCTTATTTGCAAGGCAAATCTGCCTACCCGCCACCAGATCCTTCTGCCGGCGGTGGCCTGATGACTTACTTCTCGGAATTTTACCCAAAACATTCTGCGGATGTGATCGACAGAGTGGAAGCCTTTCCGGGAATTGGTCACGATGTCCCAGGCTTACCGGAATGGAAATACATGCATACACCGGGACATTCCCCCGGTCACGTTAGCTTCTGGCGTGAAAAGGACAAGGTGCTCATTGCCTGAGATGCATTTGTTACCACTGCTGCGGAGTCAGCGTTCTCGGTGATGACCCAAAGCAAAATCATTTCGGGACCGCCCAAGTATTTCACCTGTAACTGGCTGGAAGCTGAAAGTTCCGTAGAAATGCTCGCATCCCTTATGCCGGAGGTAGTCGCAACCGGGCACGGAAAACCAATGAGCGGTAAGGAGATGCAACAGGAGCTGCTGGAACTTGCCTACTATTTCCAGGAGCTTGCTGTGCCGAAGAAAGGAAGATACGTGATGTCGCCTGCTATTACTGATAGTCAGGGAGTTGTTTCCCTGCCCAGGGAAGGTTCCAATCCTGTTGAGGTGTTTTTCACAATTAGTGCGGTAGCCGCAGTTACAGCTATCGGAATTGCATTGTACGCCAGGTTTAAAAATGATCGGAGCTTCCGGTTATAGCAGGCTTAGACTAGGCAACCCGCACCTGAAAAGCGTGCGGGTTTTTTGTTGCAAAATGTAACTGCTTTTCCGCATTCCCACTGTACCAATGGGTTAAATTCCGGGACTTCGTACACAGTTCTACCGGTAGCTAAATCGTGTATGTGTCTGGAATGATATTTGCACGATATAAGGCGCTAATTCATTAGAGCAGTAAAACCTGAACCAGATTTATGGAGAAAAAAGAAGTCTATCTAGTTGACGATTCAGCCGATCATCGCTTATTGGTACGCACTATTTTCAAGGAATTTCTACCAAACTACCACGTAAGATTTTTCCAGGGTGCGAGTGAGCTTTATCAGTTTATGATACTGCAATCGTCTCCGGAATATGCAGGAAGACGGCCTGGCCTGATCATCCTTGATTTAAAAATGCCCAATATCGACGGCTATGATCTGCTGAGATTACTGAGAAAAACGCCGGATAATCATGTAACCCGCTGGTCTACAATCCCGGTGATCATCCTGACGCATAGTTCCTCAGACGTAGATATCCAGAAGTGCTATGAAGCGGGAGCGAGTTCTTTTATGATCAAACCGGTCGAGTTTGAAGAATTACGCTTCCTGATCGAAACCATCTGCCACTACTGGCTGGACTATAATTTGCTACCTCAGGCAAAAACTCCGGAGACACGCCTGAAAGAGTCTGAAAACTAAAATTCGTGATCGGAATTCAAAGGGTCAAAATGCCGCATTTGCTCCTCAATACCTGGCAAAGGTGTGGGGAGCAAACGTTTTTGCCAGCGCATTGTGACCATTTGCTAACAACATCAGCCGTTCACTAACTGAAATGTTTTAATCGTGTGAGTTCACCCTTTAATTTGACCCAACTTATTAAAAAAAGAAGCTGTGGAAATCACTAACAGAGAATTCGGAGCAACAATTATACTGATTTGCATGATCGCTTACTGGGGCTATTCATCGATCAGAAAGCGGATCAGAGAGGAGAGAAAGAGGCGGATATTGAAAGAGGGAGTAGAGGCAAATGCAACTGTGCTGAACATTAAACCAACCGGTGAATACCTGAATAATCAACCAGAGTTTCAGGTGAAAGTTAAAATCAAACCCGAACAAGGAGAAGATTTCGTCGCAGAGATGACGGAAGTACTGTGCTATACCAAATATGATAAGATCAGACAGGGTGGACAAGTGCTTGTTAAATATGACCCTGAGTACTACGAGCGGGTAATTTTCCTGCAAGCTGCTGAGTCGCTCGCCTGATCACTTGGTGTATTTAAAAAATGGTAAGGATCAGGCGTAAATGGAATGATGGATTGGAGGAAGGGAGGAGTAAAAGTAAGTGTGTGTATAGGTTTAAATCATAGTGTGTGTTACCCACTTCATTAAGCTGTCACAAACAAAATAGTTAAGCGACTTCTTCACAAAGTTTGTTGAGTAACAGGCAAGATTCAGTTAACCAACGGTACCGGCCCAATAAAATTTATGGAACAGCCCTTACAACTAAGCTAGCCCGCCGCTTCTATTTTTGAGATTACGGCTTCCAGATCTATTCCCTTTCCCAAAACTGGTTTAAATAAGTCGCCTTCGCTACGTGCTCTTTCTACTGCATTCTTAATCGTGAAATCCCGCAGTTGCAGTCCTTCTTTTACTTCATCCCAATGCAGCGGCATGGACACTGTCGCACCAGGTTTCGGCCTCACTGAATAGGGTGCCGCCAATGTAGCTTTCGGCCTGTTTTGCAGGTAATCAATGTACAGTTTTCCCTTCCGGTTTTTGGTCATTCTTTCAATGCTCGTAAAGTCAGGCAGCTCCTGCTGAACCTGGCTCGCTACCCATTGTGCAAACATCTGGCATTGATCGTAGGTGTATTTTGCGGCTAGCGGAATGTAAATGTGCAGTCCGGTTGAGCCGGAAGTCTTGCAATAGCTCTCCACCTGAATGGAATCAAGCAGCTGTTTGATGGTCTGCGCTGTCAGGATAACCTGCTCAAAAGTATTGGTAGTATCGGGATCCAGATCGAGCAGGCACCAGTCGGGGTTATCCGGCGCCGCAGTGGTACTGTTCCAGGGATTTACATCAATGCACCCCAGGTTGACCGTATAAAGCAATGCGGCCTCATTATTACAGAGCATAAAATTCTTCTTCTCACCTTCTGTTTCATAGGGAAAAGTCTCTACCCAGTCGGGCACTTTGCCGGTCACATCTTTCTGGTAAAAACTCTTTCCGTTAATTCCATTTGGAAAACGGTTCAGCGAGAGTGGGCGGTTTTCAAGATACGGGAGAATGAATGGTGCAATCTGATAGTAGTAGTTGATCAGGTCGCGTTTCGTGTACTTTTCCTCCGGCCAGAAAACCTTTCCAAGATTAGAAAACTTAATCTCTTGCCCATTGACTTTTCTGACCTGCGTTTCATCTTTCGGGTTCAAAAGTGATTTTCGTCCCGCTTTTGCAGGCACTTTGATCACCTCAGGCTCGTCTTGTTTTTTCTGTGCAGGTTTCTCCTTTTTTGCAACCACGACTTCAGTAGGTTGCTGCACTTCTCTTACCACATCTTTGGCGGCTTTATCTTCCCGCATTCCCTCGAAAGAAGGATGCCTGAACACACCGTCAGAAGTGATCTCGGCGAAGCTTACCTCACAAACCAGCTCGGGTTTAAGCCAGGTAGCATTCGCTTTCGGCGGGTTTGGTCGGAAACGTGATGGTTTGTTGTAGTCAGGTGTATGTTCAAAAGGACTTTCCTTGGTGATCAGGGGCTTGAACATTGCCAGCATTTCGCGCTGTTGCTTGTCTTTGAAGCCGGTACCTACTTTGCCTACATATTGCAAAACGCCATTCTCGTAAGCTCCAAGCAGCAGTGAGCTGAAAGGTTTGGATGTACCCACATTCTGCGTATACCCTGCTACGATCACCTCCTGTCGCTTGTTGATCTTTATTTTAAGCCAGTCTTTGGTTCTTACTCCCGGCATGTAGGTGCTGTCCGATCTTTTGGCAATAATACCTTCCAATCCCATTCCTTTGGCTGCCTCGAAGAATGCAGCTCCCTCCGCTGCAATGCTGTAACCCAGCTTTGCGGGACTATCGTCGTCTATAAGATTTTGTAAAATGGCCTTTCTTTCCGAAAGCGGCAATCCGGTAAGATCCTTGCCATCGAGCCAGAGTATATCAAAAACGTAGTATACCAATTGCCCGTCCGCTTCGCTGCGCCAGTTTTGCAGCGCATTGAAATCCGATTGTCCGTTATCCTTGATCACTACGATTTCCCCGTCAAGTACCGCATTCAGCTTCCACGATTTGAGCGCGTCGTAAACGGGGTAGAACTTCTCATTAAAGGATTTCTTGTTTCTCGATTTGATCTCAACTTCTCCTTTGTTAAGGTAAGCCACCGCGCGGTATCCGTCCCATTTAACCTCATATTCCCAGCCCGGATCATCAAAAGGCTCGTCCACGAGTGTCGCCAGCATCGGAATCAGTGTTTCAGGAAACGGGGCTTTCGGCGCTTTCTTTAAGATGTCTGCTGTTTTTTTTTTAGCCTGAGTTTTGGATGGTCCCTCTGCCTGCTCTTCAAGAACCTCGTTGGCACCGGCTGTGCTTTTGGCCGGCTTTCCGGTTTTTTTCGTCTTATCTTCCTCCTGCTCACCGTACACTTCGTGATCCGGATTTTCTTCTATTCCTTTCAGTGTTTTTCGTGAAATCACCGAGCGGTCTTTTTTAGTAATATCTTCTTCACTGGCAAATTTGTCGCGGTGCTTGATCAGCAGCCACGAATTTTCTTCCATGTGGGTTTTTACCAATGCAAATTCCCCATTCAGCTTCTTACCTTTTAACCTGATTTTCAAAGAGCCCGACTTCAATTCTTTCAGGAGCATTTTCTCCATCTCTTTTTTGGATTCGGCTTTTTCAAGAGGTTCATACGTGCCGAAGTCCCACACCATCACGGTACCTGCGCCGTAATTACCTTCGGGGATGATACCTTCAAAATCCTTGTAATCGTAAGGGTGGTCCTCAACCATCATCGCAAGCCGCTTTACCGACGGATCGGTGGAAGGTCCTTTTGGTACCGCCCAGCTTTTCAGTACCCCGTCCATTTCCAGTCGGAAATCGTAATGCAGGCGGGAAGCGTCGTGTTTCTGGATCACAAAAATGAGTTCGTCAGACTTTGCCTTGCCACCTTTTGGCTCGGGCGTTTCGTCAAACTTCCTTTTCTCATTGTACTTGGATAAGCTCATGATTATTCAGGTTTTTAGATTAAAGCATTCAGGAAAGCTCATTCACGCAGCTTTGAAGCATTGCGGCATTTCTAAGCGCGTGACCATTGACATCATTGTTGAAAAATGCCCAAATATTGTGCCCCTTGTTTTTCCATTCTACCAGCTTCTCTGCATAGTCACGGAGCATCTGCTCAGGGTAGGAGGAGCTGTATAGCTGGCGCGGACCGTGAAAACGGATGAAAATATCCCGGGCTGTCAGCTCTTCATAGTAAGGGTACCTGTCAGACTGCGCGATTACAAGGGTAATCTTGTGCCGCCGCATCAAACGTATACTTTCCTCCGAAAACCAGGATTCGTGCCGCACTTCGATCGCGAAGCGATAGTCGCTGTATTCCTGCGACAGTAGCTCGTACAAATGGGTAACTACCTCTTCATCAAACCTGACGGCAGCAGGAAGCTGGATCAGGATTGGTCCGAGGTTTGCTTTGAAGGGTTCAAAAATCTGGAAAAAATGCTGCAAAGGTTCCTCGGGATCATGCAGCTTTTTTAGGTGGCTGAGATACCTGCTCATTTTTGGACAAAACAGAAAACCTTCCGGAACGGTATCGATCCACTTCTTCACCGTGCTTTTTAGCGGGAGTCTGTAAAAGCTGCTATTAAGCTCGGAAACACGGAAATGGGTAGCGTAAAATGAAAGATAATCTCCCGATCTAACTTCCGGGGGATAAAAGATGTTGGCCCAGTGCTTGTAGCTCCAACCGGACGTACCAATGTGAATGTTAGTTTCGTACTGCATCTTTCTCACGTTCAACACCGCACGCTATTTCAATAATCATACCTTCGTCTCACACATTGCAGGAATAATTTTTGAGCTTAGTTGCTTCAAGGTGTACTTATAAAAACTGAATTATGAGCGTGATAGACATTCTTGGAGAACAGGAAGATACCTTGGGGACTGCTGAGGATTTGAGAGAAGAAATTGTTTTGGAATCATTACAACCCGAGCTTTCCGGTAGTTTGGTGAAGATCGAATTTGAAACTTCTATTGGTTTGTGCAGGGGTTATTATCATGTGAGTGAGCTGGGGCACGAGGAGATCAATCTTGAAGAAGAATCACTTAACCTGCTGCAAAAGCTTTTTCCAGGTTGCAATGGCGCATTTGTGCATCAGACTAACCGGGATTGGGTGGAGCTGAGTATTGTTGAGGTCATACAGGGAATTCCGGAATATAAGATCTATAACCGCATTGTGACGCCGGGAGCAGCCTGAGGCAGGTGAGATTGATTTTACCGGCCTTTTCAGCAGGTTCAACCTGATATTTTTCTGTCAAATCCTGATTAATATCGTAATTAGGGCTGATAACCAAGACAACGTGTTCCTTTTATGAAAAATATCAGTGTTCAGGACTTGAAGGCTATCCCTGTCTTCGCAGATGTTCCTGAGGATCAGCTGCAATGGATGATCGATAAGAGCAACCACTACGAGTTGCAGGAGGGTGAATATCTTGGCAAACCGGAGGAGCCGCTCAATGGTACGCACATTCTCTTTTCGGGCCGGGTAGAGCTTTACCGCATTCAAAATAACTCCAAACATACAATTGCAGAATTGCTCCCGGGTACTGTGACGGGTATTCTGCCATTTTCCCGCGGCAAAGTAGGAGTTGCATTTGCACAATGCCTGGAAGTAACCCAGGTGATGACCTTCCCGAAAGAGCTGCTGCACGAGCTGATTGTCAATAATTATGAGCTGACCCAGGCACTGGTGGTGGTGATGACTTCCCGCGTGAGGGAGTTTACAGAGCTCGAACAGCAGAATGAAAAAATGATGGCTTTGGGGAAATTGTCGGCAGGACTGGCGCATGAACTGAACAACCCGGCTGCGGCTATTGTGCGCGGCTCGGTCTCATTGAAAAAACATTTGCTGATGCAGCCTGGCGATTTCAAAAAGCTGATCTCCATTCATTTGTCTCCCGAGGAAGTGGACGTGATCAATAACAAAATGACCTCCATTCTCGGGAATACAAACCGGCCCGTACTTAGTATGATGAAAAGGTCGGAAAAGGAAGACGAAATCCTCGACTGGCTTGACGATAATAACATCGCCGGTTGCGAGGATATCGCAGATAACCTGGTGGAGTTCGGGATCAGCGAGGAGGATCTGGAAGATTTGAAAAGCAAGATCA
>NZ_JBHYGF010000050.1:0-13203 GCF_051859145.1 Dyadobacter sp. | reverse complement strand
GATGCAAGAAGCCGAAGAGCTGATCAAAATTTTATCAAAAGCAAGAAAGTCAATCAAGTAATAAATTCAATCACGAACTCACTCATTTATTCACTAACTCACTAATTCACTAACTCAAAACTAAACACATGAAAACTATCAAAGGGCCGGGGATTTTCTTGGCGCAGTTTCTCGGCGACGAAGCTCCATTTAATACATTAGATTCTATCGCCGATTACATGGCGGGGCTTGGCTACAAGGGCCTTCAACTTCCTACCTGGGATCCCCGGGTGATTGATGTGAAACAATGCGCTGAGTCGCAGACTTATGCTGACGAGCTGAAAGGTAAATTGGCTGACAAAGGGCTGGAAATTACTGAACTGGCATCTCACATTATTGGTCAGCTGGTGGCTTCTCACCCGGTTTACGATGAAATGTACGACGGTTTTGCTGTTCCGGAAGTTCGTAATAACCCGAAGGCACGGGCTGAATGGGCTACGCAGCATTTGAAATATGTAGCACAGGCAAGCCGCAGACTAGGACTTACGGCGAGCGCCACTTTCTCAGGTGCATTGGCTTGGCCGTTTTTATATCCATGGCCGCAACGCCCCGCTGGTTTAGTAGAAACTGCATTCAAAGAACTAGCTGCAAGATGGAAACCGATCCTCGATGTATATGATGAAAACGGCGTGGATGTAGCTTATGAGCTGCACCCGGGTGAAGATCTGTTCGACGGTTCTACATTCGAAATGTTTGTGGACTACCTCGACGGACACACGAGAGCTAACATCAACTACGATCCAAGTCACTTCATACTCCAGCAGCTTGACTATCTGCAATTCATCGACCTGTACCACGACCGTATCAAAGCATTCCACGTAAAAGATGCCGAGTTTAATCCGTCTGGTAAGCAAGGTGTTTATAGCGGATTTGCAGGCTGGGCCGATAGAGCGGGTCGTTTCCGCTCGCTGGGTGACGGACAAGTTGACTTCGGCGGAATTTTCTCCAAACTATCTCAGTACGATTACGGCAGCTGGGCAGTTTTGGAATGGGAATGCTGCATTAAGTCGCCTGTTCAGGGTGCTGCCGAAGGTGCGCCTTTCATCGAAAGCCACATTATAGAAGTAACTACAAAGGCATTTGACGATTTTGCAGGAACTGGCGCTGACGAGGCGTTCAACCGCAAAGTTTTAGGTTTGTAATTGTCGATTGTACAAGTATATTAAAAACCTGTCTTCCTTATGGAAGGGAGGTTTTTTTCATATAATTCCTGCTGCTTTATTTCGTTTTGAATAGAATGTAAATGCAGTTCCAACACAAAAAAATAACCAGTTCACCAAATCTGTAATGCGTAAAATTCTTTATCAAAACTTACTGAACCGCTTCCGAGTAATTGGTGCAATGGGCCTTGTCTGTTGCGGTTTAGCGTCCGTGGCACAGACTGTCACACCTGAAAAGCGTGTGCTTGTTTTTTCCAAAACCGCTGCATTCCGGCATTCTTCGATTCCCGCCGGGAAAGCAGCAATCATGAAATACGGCAAGGAAAATGGCTTCGCTGTGGATACCACCGAAAATGCAACAGCTTTTACAGAAAAGAACCTGCAAAAGTATGGAGCAGTCGTTTTCCTGAACACTACCGGCAACATCCTGAACGATAAACAGCAGGAGGCATTTGAACACTACATCCAGGCAGGAGGCGGGTACGTGGGAGTTCATGCGGCTACGGATACTGAGTACGACTGGCCGTGGTACAACCAGCTGTCCGGCGCCTATTTTGCAAGTCACCCCGGCAACCCAAACGTGCAGGAAGGCGAAGCTTACGTCGTGAACGATCAGCACCCTTCGATGGCAGGCTTCCCGAAAAAATGGAAGATCAAGGATGAGTTTTATGATTTTAAAAACTTTAATCCGAAGGTGAATGTCCTGGTTAAAATCGACGAGAAGTCTTACAAAGACGGGAAAATGGGCGATAACCATCCGATGTCGTGGTATCATGAATATGATGGCGGAAAATCGTTTTACACCAACTTCGGGCATGAGGATGCTACTTTTGAAAATCCGGTTTTTGTAAAGCATTTCGTTGGCGGCCTGAAATGGGCAATGGCCGAAAAGCTAGATTTTGCGAAGGCCAGACCGGAAGAAAACCGCTTTACCAAAAAGACGCTCGCTACCAAGCTAGATGAACCAACCGAGCTGGTCGTGCTGGAAGACCAGCGCGTGCTCTTTTCTGAAAGAAAGGGAAAGCTTAAACTGTATAACCCGAAAACGGGCAAAGTGAAAGTCGTGGCTGAGGTACCTGTTTATACCAAGCAGGAATACGGTTTAATGGGTTTGAATATTGACCCTAACTTCAAGACGAACAAGCTGGTTTACATGTACTATTCGCCGCTTTCATCTGCTCCGGATACTGCACAGCATTTGTCCCGCTTCAAATATGATGATGTTAAAGATACCCTGATACTCAGCACAGAAGAAGTTTTACTGACTGTTCCTGTGAAAAGAACGGACTGCTGCCATACGGGCGGGTCCATTGCCTGGGATAGCAAAGGAAATTTGTACCTCTCAACCGGGGACGATGTGAATCCATTCCAATCCAATGGATTCGGGCCCATCGACGAGCGGCCTGGACGTGAGGGTTTTGACGGACAGCATACTTCCTCCAATACAAACTCGCTGCGAGGCAAGATCATACGCATTAAACCACGTTACGGCGATCGTCGCGCGAATATGCCAGGCGGAACCAATCTGTACGATATTCCAGAAGGTAACCTCTTCCCAGCCGGCAACCCGAAAACGCGTCCTGAGATTTACGTAATGGGCACGCGGAACCCTTACCGGATTTCAGTTGACCAGCACAATGGATATGTGTACTGGGGTGATGTGGGCCCTGACGCCTCTCTCGATGATCCGAAGAGGGGACCACGCGGTTATGATGAAGTAAACCAGGCAAGAAAGGCAGGTTATTACGGTTATCCTCTCTTCATTGCGGACAACAAGCCATACATCGACTTCAATTTTGCTGACAGTACCTCACACGGTCCATTTGATCCTGCGAAACCGATCAATAACTCGCCGCATAACACGGGCTTGCAAGAATTACCGCCAGCTAATCCTGCATTCATCTTCTATCCTTATGCAGACTCGCCTGAATTCGGGGCGATCGTGGGCAAAGGTGGCCGCAATGCAATGGCGGGGCCGGTCTATTATTCAGCTGATTTTAAAGACAGTAAAGTGAAGTTTCCTGAGTATTACAACGGGAAGTTCTTCGCTTACGACTGGATCCGTGACTATATCAACATAGTTACCATGAACGAGCAGGGTGATTTGAAGAGCATTGACCGTTTCTTGCCAAATACAAAATTCAGTCACCCGATCGATATGCAGTTTGCTAACGACGGTTCGCTTTATACATTGGAATACGGGCCAAACTGGTTTGCTCAAAATGACGAGGCAAGCTTGTCACACATTACTTACAATTCAGGCAACCGCGTACCACTGGCAGTAGCTTCTGCTACCAACACCACAGGTGCTACCCCATTGAAAGTTAATTTTTCCTCAAAAGGCTCACTCGACTACGACGGCGACCCGATCAGGTATGAATGGTCTTTTGGAAAAGGACTTCCAAAAAGCAATGTGGCTAATCCAAGTTACACCTACGCAAAAGCGGGTGAATACACCGCAGTGTTGAAAGTGACTGACAATGCAGGAAATTCAAATACTTCGGAAGTAATCGTGAGAGTTGGTAATGCGATCCCGAAAGTGGACGTAGCTATCAAGGGAAATAAATCCTTTTATTGGAACGACAAGCCCGTTAACTACGAAGTTTCTGTTTCGGATAAAGAAGATGGCAGCCTTGCAAACAAGAAAATAGCTGAGGATGAAGTGACTGTAACGATCAACTATCTGGAAGGCTTTGACAAAACCATACTCGCTCAGGGCCACCAGGCAAACACAGGCTTTGAAACCGGAAAGCGATTGATTGAACTGAGCGACTGCAAAGCCTGCCATTCGATTGACAAAAAATCCATTGGTCCTGCTTACAAGGAAGTTGCGAAGAAGTATGCAAAAGAGCGCAATTCACTTAAAACCTTGTCTGACAAAGTTCTGAAAGGCGGAAGCGGCGTTTGGGGCGAGCAGGCGATGCCAGGTCACCCGCAGCACAAGCCAGAAGAAATCGAGGATATGGTGAAATACATACTTTCACTTGCAAATGACAAGGCTGTTGACAAAAAACCGTTAAAAGGCTCT
Organism: Dyadobacter sp.; assembly: GCF_051859145.1. Classification (GTDB taxonomy): domain Bacteria; phylum Bacteroidota; class Bacteroidia; order Cytophagales; family Spirosomataceae; genus Dyadobacter. The sequence continues at coordinate 8,976 of NZ_JBHYGF010000050.1, read as the reverse complement.
TACGTAACAGAAGCCAAGAAAAAAGATGGTTCGTACATTATCTCGGCCAGCTATACCGATAAAGGAAGCAGCACAATGGGCCCACTTACAGGTGTAAAAACCCTTGCATTGCGCCCTGCTACCCTGACAGCTTCACTCGCTGACTCAGCCATGCATACTGTTAATTTCAAGGTTGAAGGCGGCAAGGAAGTAGTGCTGGGATCGAAAAATGGCAGCTTCTTCGCTTTTGACGGCATCGACCTGTCGGGTATTACAAACCTGGCGATAGCGGGCGGCAGCAATGAGAAATTTACAGCCGGCGGTACTTTGGAAGTGCGTCTGGACGGTGTTGCCGGTCCGAAAGTCGGTGAGGCGGTGATCAATAAAACCGGGGAAGTAAATATACCGGTAAAAGCGCCGGCAGACCAGAAGCTGCACAAGCTGTTCTTTGTATTCAAAAATCCAAATGCCGGAGGAAAGCCGCTATTTACTGTTGAATCAGTACGGTTTGACAAAGCTGCTTTATAAGGTTAATTAATTAGTAAAACGCAAAAAGCCGGGCTTCAATGAAGTCCGGCTTTTTACGTTTTAATGTACTATTTACTCACCATCATCTTTTTAGCTCCATTACTCTTACCGTCTGTTACGAGATCGTAAACAAATACGCCGGTTCCAAAATCATGGGCAGAAAGCTGTACAGCGCCCTCTCCGCGTGTTTTGATAATTTCTGAGCGTACTTTCTGTCCATTTGTTGAGTAAATATTCAGTACTGCATCTTTGATCGTCTCCGGAATAAAAAACCGGATCGAAGAAGTACCTGAAAATCCATTCGGTGAATTCTGTTCCAGGATTACGCCATTTTCATTTACATCATTGGTTCTGGCGGCAGGATTTGTAAGCGGCCGGGTTGTATTGGAAGCAACGATGCGTTCAAGTTGGGTGAGCCGCTTTGCCAATTCAGTAGTTTCAGCAGTCAGCTGACGGATTTCCTCATCTTTCTGATCCAGCATTTGCTGCTGCTCTTTCACGGAATTTACAAGCATGTAGGTGAGCGCATTGGCATCGTAATCAAGGTACTCCGTTTTGTTACCAAGTGAATCCTGGTAGGTAAATGTACCTACCATGTGCGGTGCGACCTTTTGCACATCCTGCGCAATGATACCTACGAATTTCTTGTTTGTAGGCAACCCTGCCTCTCCATTGTAGCTGAACCAGACTGGTTTGATCTGCTTCAATACATCAAGCCCCTCCGCATACGCTGAAATATCTTTTTTGAGACGCTGATCAGAAGCAATGATCCAGGATGAAGAACCGGCCTTAGCTGCGGAAGAAGTACTGAGATGCAGCTTGTAAGTGGGCGCTTCGACACCCACACCCACATTGTCGAAAATTGTTCCGAGCACGATACTGTGATCCCGGGTCACTTTCGCGGAAGCGCCAATTGCAGTGGCATACGTTACATTCGCAGTTCCCGAAGCGTCGTATCCGATGAGGGTATTGGCCAGACCTGTCGTATTGAACTTTCCTGAGCCGTGGCCTATGAAAACATTGTAGTGACCGGTGGAGTTATATTCCCCTGCGCCATTGCCTAAAAACAAATTGTAATTTCCGCTGGTGTTGAAGAACCCGCTCCTGCAACCTACAAACAAGTTTTCATTACCCGAGTAATTCTTGCCGCCTGCTTCCACACCCACGAAAGTATTACGCAATCCTGCATAATTACTGGCGCCAGACTTTGAGCCTACGAAGGTGTTCCAGCTGCCAATTGTATTTGCTTTGCCGGAAAAATAACCCAAAAAGGTATTCTCGCTGCCATGCGTGTTCGAGTAGGCAGACCTGCTGCCTAGCGCAGTATTTTGGTTTCCCCCTTCATTTCCATAACCGGAAAGGCTGCCTACAAACGTATTATGCTCGCCAATTGTGGAGTAACCAGCCCAAATTCCAATGTAGGTGCCGTCAGTACCTTGCTTACCTGATTGTGAACCGTAGGAGGTTGTCTGTGCAGAAACACTGCTAAATACGCTGGCCGCAATCAGAACGGCACAGGATGATTTGTAGATATTTTTCATTTGCTTACAGTTTTAGTGAATTTGAAAAGCGCATTCGCGCCTGCAAATCTTCTCACAAGAACTTTCATATAAGAAAATGATAATCCACAGGTTGCTCACAATGAACCAACGGAATCGCAAGTAGTGAGTAAAATAATTATTAACAATGAAGATGTAGCACTACTTTGCAAAGCCTTCAATCCCTAACCCGAACAATGCAAAGTCGTATTTTACAGGATCTGAAGGGTCCAGTTGTTTCAATGAAGCAGTAAGTTCCAATGCAGTTTGCCAGTCAGTGTTAGGTCTTTTGATAAGGCCCAGGAATCTTGAAACGCGGTCTACATGCACATCGCAGGGACATACCAGCTGTGCAGGCAGAATGTTATTCCAGATACCAAAATCCACGCCATGATTATCTTTCCGGACCATCCATCTGAGAAACATATTCAATCGCTTGCACGAGGATTTGCGCGCTGGTGTGGCAATGTGCTTGGCAGTTCGCGAAGGAAAGTGCTCCGATTCGCAGAACATGTTGTGAAATCCAATCAGCGCATTCTCGATGGTCTCATTCGAAGCGCTGATGTGCTTGCTGAATGCGTATTCCAGCGAATCGTGCTGCAGGTAGTAAGTTTGGAAGAAATGAAGGAAGTAAAGCGTGTCAGTTGCATTGAACGTGCGGTGCTTAAAATCCAGAAAAGGTTTTAAATCACTATCCTGATGATTCCGGATAAAATCGTAAGGCGCATTATCCATGAGCAAAGCCAGTTCCAGGCATTTGCTGATGATCGTTTTACGCTGACCCCAGGCAAGTACCGCCGCCCAGAAGCCCATGATCTCAATGTCCTGCTTTACGGAAAATCGGTGTGGGATACTGACCGGATCGAGGGAGATAAAGTCGGGCTTGTTATATTGCGCTACTTTTTCCTCTAATAAATCAATGATGTAGGGAGATAAATGGGGCACTTCAATGCTTTGCATGGCTTCCTCCAAACAGGTAAGCCAGCACACGGGAAATACCAGAGAAGAACATGACTATTCCTGAAAAAAGAAATGTAAAAACTGCGATGAAGGGATAGAGCAATGTGAACATAACGCTCCAAATTTTGTATCCAGCCGTATTTTTCAGGGCTTCTCTTTCCTCTTCTCTCTTCGAACGGAATTGGGGTGAATGTTTCATGTGGGGATTAATAACAAAACTATTCCAGGTAACTTACAACTGCTCTGAAACGCTTGCTGTTAGGGGATACTTTTTCAAAGGCGCGTGACGATAACTTAATAACGATATCATCATTAACGCTGGTGTCCGGTATCCGTCCGATAATGCGGACAATGATTTTCTCCTGATTGTATTCATTCAATACTTCTACCAATGCACCAATGGGCGCACTGCGGTGCAAGCCGAGGAACTTACTGGTACTTTCGTCCGTCTCGATCACTTCTGCCAGCCCGGATTCCGATTTTCTTTTCCCTCTAACTACTTTCGGCGCTTCCACTACTTCCTCCACAGGCTTAACTACCTTCTCGGGAACAGCCGCTTTCGCTTTTACAGAGTCTTTCACAACTGTCGTGCTCGTCACTTTCGGTGCCGCAGGAGGTGCAACTGCCGCAACCGCCTTTTCAGCGCCTTTTTCACTTACAATCAGCTCCTGACCATCCTTTAAGTTATCATCTGTCAGGTTGTTCCATTTGCGAAGATCTGCCATCAAAACACCATATTTTACAGCAACGCGGTAAAGTGTTTGTCCTGGCTCAACGATGTGCTTTCCATTGGGAGATACCGAAACAGCTGATCCGGCGGTGGGTGCAGAGGTAGTAGATGGTGTGGTATCAGGCTTTGCAGCTGTGGCCGGGGCAGCAGGTTTAATCTCCTTTTTTTCCTCTTTCTTTTCTTCCTTCTTCTCCTCTTTTTTCTCTTCTTTCTTAGCTTCCTTTTTGCTGACCTTCGGCGTATAAGGTACGCGGATAGTTTGTCCAAACTGGATCTGATCGCTCATGCCGGGATTGGCTTCACGCAGGGCTTGGATAGAAGTGCCATACTGCCGCACAACCGCAAACATGGTTTGTCCCTGGTTTACTTTGTGCAACACAAACACCTTTCCTCCTACCCTTTCAACTCCTACTGAATCAATCCTTACATTCCCCGCAGCCCGGGCACTGATCATTCCTGAAAAAATACCTGCCAGAACAGTCAGGCAAAAAATGTATTTCATTTATTATGAAAGCGTTAAACTCGAAAACTCGTTATTATTTTTAAGATAAATCAGTGCTGATGCTTTTAATATCATTGTGGAGCGGCCTATTCCTTCTCGTTCTTCTGATAGCTTTTCGTGTAAAACAAGCTCTCTTTTGGTAGTGATAATCAGAAGATATTGCACGGTTTTATCCTGATGGTAAATATAATAAGAAAAGATCATAAAGGGCCTTTTCTCCAAATAATCGATATTAATGGGCTGATGCCCGCCAGTTATTTCCTCAATAAAGGACGCCAGTTTATCGAAAAATACATTCCCTTTTTTGTAACGAACAGGTTCTTCCAAAATTACCTGATCCTCGCCAACTGCCGCAATTTCCTCGTGTGGCAGCAACGCGCCTGAGCCTGCGTCGCACAAATGGTAGCTGAACCCGCTCCCGGCTTTGGCGGCAACTTCAATGCGGTTTTGATCAGCCACTTTGACCAGCAAATGATTGGGCAAATCCCATAAATGCGCACCATCTGCTGCCGAGAATGCAGAGAGATCCGTCGGCTCCGGCAGATCGGGATACCTGTAATGATGCAGGAAAAACCGGCTGTAAGAGTATGCAGTTACGGACGACCACCAGTCCATTCCCAGCGGGATACCTTCCCATTGCACGGATTTTTGTATAGTGTCAATCACCGCAACCGATGCAACTTTTTGTTCCGTGTCACGCAGCTCAACAGCCCATAGTGAGCTGGCCGGATCTGCATCAGGAAGGATGCGCCAGATATTCTTGGAAAAGCGGTATGAAAAAGTATTTTGCAATTTTTAGCTTTATTTTGGAACAGAATTGACAAAAATCAAACCAACGACCTCGTGCGAATATTAGGAATCATTCCCGCCCGCTATGCCTCTACCCGCTTCCCTGCAAAGGCCCTGGTGGATATCGGGGGTAAAAGTATGATCCAGCGGGTTTACGAACAATCATCCAAAGCCGCCCGCCTGGACCAGGTGATCGTTGCCACTGATGACGAACGGATTATGGATCATGTAAAAAGCTTCGGCGGGATTGCTGTCATGACATCTGAATCTCACCAGAGTGGCACCGATCGCTGCTATGAAGCACTTACCAAAACCGAAGGCCATTTTGACTATATTATTAACATTCAAGGCGATGAACCTTTTATCAGTCCAGAACCGATCGACCAGCTTGCCGGGGTACTTGACAACCGCACCGAGCTCGCTACCCTCGTAAAAGTTATCGACCAGGAAGATCTTCTGTTTAATGTAAACGTGCCGAAAGCTATATTGAACAAAAAAGACGAAGTCATGTATTTCAGCCGGCAGACGATTCCTTATCTCCGCAATGCTGAAAAAGACCAGTGGCTGGCAGCACATACGTTCTACAAACACATCGGAATTTACGCTTACCGCGCCGACGTACTGGCTGAAATCACCAAACTACCAGTGTCTGCATTGGAGAAGGCGGAGGCTTTGGAGCAGCTGCGCTGGCTGGAAAACGGTTACGCGATAAGAGCAGTAATTACGTCTGACGATTCACACGGAGTCGACACTCCCGACGACCTGGAACGTATTACCAAAAAGTTTTTGTAACCGGCCGAAAACCGCATTCTTGGTATGCGTTTTGTACCCGTATTGCCAACGTATACACTCAGGTGTGAATTCTAAAAATATGTTAAAACGGGTATTTTTATACCACACTTTCTGATTGTCCCGTTACCCTTTAAGGCATTACAATTTAATTATCATTGAAAAAACAAGCTTATGCAATATAACATTCTCTGGGCCGACGATGAAATAGATCTTCTCAAACCGCACATCATGTTCCTGACGAACAAAGGCTACAATGTCACTCCTGTAAACAGTGGCGCTGATGCTTTGGACCGCATTGAAAATGACCGGTTTGACATAGTTTTTCTGGATGAAATGATGCCGGGTATGACCGGACTTGAAACACTCGCCCAGATCAAACAGCAGCAGCCCAATCTTCCCGTGGTAATGATTACCAAAAGTGAGGAAGAGCACATTATGGAGGATGCAATTGGCTCTAAAATAGATGATTATTTAATTAAACCGCTTAATCCTAACCAGATCCTGTTGTCAGTTAAGAAGATTCTCGACAACAAACGATTGGTTACCGAAAAAACAACCCTGAGCTACCAGCAGGAATTCAGAAGTCTGGCAATGCAGTACCAGGACAGGATCGGGCATGAAGAATGGGCTGACATCTATAAAAAATTGATTTACTGGGAATTGGAGCTTGAAAACTCCGAAGATCAGGGAATGGCAGAAGTATTCAGCATGCAGAAAAGTGAAGCAAATGCGAACTTCTGCAAGTTCATTGAAGATGAGTATGAAGACTGGCTGAACGATCCGAAATCAGACAAACCCATTTTGTCGCATCAATTGATGAAACAAAAGGTATTTCCACATCTTAAAAACTCCGACGAGCCTGTCTTTTTTCTTCTGATTGATAATTTCCGTTATGATCAATGGAAAATGATCCAGCCCATTTTGCAGGAGTATTTCAACATTGAGGAAGAATCTTCCTACTCCTCCATTCTGCCCACTACCACAGGATATGCACGGAATGCAATTTTCTCGGGCTTAATGCCGAGCGAAATGGAGCGCAAGCACCCGCAATGGTGGGTAAGTGACGAAAATACACCTGAGGGCGAAGAGGGGCTGAACAACCACGAACAGGACTTCCTGGGAAAACAGTTGGAAATGAACCACTTCAACAACATCAAGTTTTCTTACAACAAAATCCTTAATACAAACCAGGGCAAATCGCTGATTGACAATTTCAACAACATGCTGAATAATCAGCTGAATGTAATTGTCTATAACTTCGTAGATATGCTTTCACACGCCCGGACGGACGTGCAGATGATCAAGGAACTGGCGCCGGACGAGGCCGCTTACCGTTCAATTACGCGCTCCTGGATCCAGCATTCTCCCCTTTTGGATTTTATTAAAAAGGTGGCAGAGAAGAAATGCAGGCTAATTTTGACTACTGACCACGGTATGATCCGCGTGCAAAAGCCGGTGAAGATTATCGGGTACCGCGAGACAAATACCAACCTGAGATACAAACACGGAAAAAACCTGGGATTTGACGATAACCACTTAATGGTCTGCCGCAAGCCGGAGCGCATCTTCCTGCCAAAACCGCACGTATCAACTTCCTATGTATTCACGAAGGAAGATTACTTCTTTGCGTACCCGAATAACTACAACCAATACGTCAACCTGTACAGAGACACCTTTCAGCACGGGGGAGTTTCTTTGGAAGAAATGATCATTCCGATTATTGATATGACAGCGAAATAAGTAATTCAAAAGGCAGCAAACGAAAAGCGGGCAGAGTTTGAAACTCTGCCCGCTTTTCGTTTTTAATCTGATATAACTCAGCTGATCGTCACGCTCCCGTTTTCGCATTTCAAAACGCGGGCTGGAAATCTTTTAAGAAAATCGTGATTGTGCGTTGCCATTAAAATGGCGGTACCTGCATTATTGATTGTCCTGAACACATTCATGATCTGGTCGCCAACTTCCGGGTCGAGGTTACCAGTAGGCTCATCGGCGATGAGGATTGCCGGTTCATTGAGCATTGCGCGTGCAATTACAATACGTTGCTGCTCTCCACCGGAAAGCTGGTGCGGCATTCTTTTCTGCGCAGTACCTAGTCCGACCTGCATGAGCACTTCCGCAATGCGTTTCGAAATTTTTGCCTGATTGTCCCAGCCGGTTGCGCGGAGTACAAACGAAAGATTGTCCTCTACTGAACGGTCAGATAAGAGCTGAAAATCCTGGAACACAATTCCGATCCGGCGACGCAGGAAAGGTATATCTGCTCTCTTGATGTTGTGAAGCTCGTACCCAGCTACTTTGGCAGACCCGGTGTGGAGCCACAAATCCGCATAGAGAGTTTTTAAAAGTGAGCTTTTGCCACTGCCGGTCCGACCGATCAGATAAACAAATTCTCCCTTTTTAATCTCAAAATGTACGTCATTCAGTACCGGCCGGTCACCTTGGAAAATATCCGCCTGGTCGAGTACAATTATCGGCTCCGAAGACTCAGTCATAATAATGCAAAAACGATTTTTTAGGAGTTACCCTTGTTGTAGTCGGCCAGGAATTTTTCAAGACCTATGTCTGTCAATGGATGTTTCAACAAAGCTTCCATTGCGCTTAGCGGGCCTGTCATTACATCAGCGCCTACTTCTGCGCATTGGATAATGTGCATCGGGTGACGAACTGATGCAGCCAGTACCTGGGTATCAAACCCGTAGTTTCTGTAAATCGTAAGAATTTGCTCGATCAGGCCGATGCCGTCTGTAGAAATATCGTCCAGGCGACCGATGAATGGAGATACATAAGTTGCTCCTGCTTTTGCCGCCAGCAATGCCTGACCAGCAGAGAAGATCAGGGTACAGTTGGTGCGGATTCCTTTACCTGAAAAATACTTCAGTGCTTTCACACCTTCTTTGATCATCGGGATTTTGACCACGATTTTATCATCAATCTCCACCAGCTCTTCACCTTCGCGGATCATTCCTTCCAAATCAACTGATATTACTTCGGCACTTACGTCTCCATCAACAATGTCACAAATGGCTTTGTAGTGACGCATAATATTGTCCTTACCTGTAATTCCTTCTTTCGCCATCAGGGATGGATTGGTTGTAACTCCATCTAAAACGCCAAGCGCCTGTGCCTCCCGAATCTCTTGCAGGTTAGCAGTATCA